>JBGSKI010000194.1:0-28411 GCA_041741315.1 Hyphomonas sp.
AATCTTGATAGTAGAAAGAAGGGTCAAATTCATCCTACCGAATTCCCTACAAATTTCCCTACAAATCGATTTGCTGACGACTTTAAAACGTTGAAAAATATAGAATATAAATTTTAAATGGAGCGCTTCGCCCGCTCCAGATGTCTCGGATTGTTGAAGCGCGGATCGTCTGGAGCGCCGCATTGCGCACGGTTGCAACCGGTTTCAGCTCCATTTCCCTCTTTTAATTAATCGGTTCTTAACGGTTTCCGCTAAGAACTGACGCAACTGATGGGGAATGTCCTACTTTGGCCAACTGGTCTTGGGCAGGATGTGTGGAGCAGCTGTGTTGATCAGACGACGACAGTCCGCCTGCCAATCGGATGAGAAGACACCAAACAGGTTTTCAGGACCGCTGAGTGAGGCGATCCGGGCGTCATTCGGCGCGACGATTGAGGATGAAGTTCCAGAGCGTTTGATGACGTTGATCAGAAAGATTCGGCTCGAAGAGAATCGACGAGGTTGGAAATGACGATCCCAAGCGATGAAACGTATGAGAATCAGGAATTTTCATTCGCGGATGAGTTGGAGCGCCTTTTGCCCGAGCTGCTCGCGTTCGCGCGCAGCCTGTGCCGCAACGCCGACCTCGCGGAAGACCTGGTTCAGGACTGCTGTCTGAAGGCTTGGCACAATATCGACAGTTTCCGTCCGGGCGCGCCGCTCCGGCCATGGCTGTTCCGCATCCTGCGCAATGAATTCTACCAGATTTCGCGCCGTTCCTGGCGCTCTACGTCCCTTGAACCAGCGGTCGCTGAGCAGAGGCTTGTTTCAGACGCCGGGCTGGACGCAGGACTCGACTTTCAAGTCCTGCAGGAAGCACTGAGCCGTTTGCAGGAAATCCAGAGGGAGGCGATCATTCTCGTCCTGGCGGCTGGCTATACATATGAGGAAGCTGGCGAGATCTGCGGCTGCGCTTCAGGCACGATCAAGAGCCGCGTCAACCGCGGCCGGGAATTCCTGATCGACTACATGCGCAGGGCCGATGAGGGTGCCTCCAGTTTCGAAGGCGGGCCCGAGACACGTAACAGTTCCTGCCATTTGCGGCTGGTCGAAGATATCGAAATTTTGGCGCGGAATCTCCTGAAAGCGGCCTGAGCCGTTAACGGTTATTGCCAGCGTCATTGATGGCGGCTTCCGCTTGCGCCAATCGTTCCCTGGCGCGATCCTTGACTGCGAACATCATCGTGCGTTGCCCGGTTACGTCGAGGCCCCGCGTGAAGACCTGGTTACGCGGTTGCGCCCCGAAAGTTCTCTGAAGCCAACGCAGCTTGGAAGTCCACGGCATCGCCCAGTCTCCTTGCTTTCATGTCCTGCATACCTGACGCGCCGATTGAACGTCCCTGTGATGCGAGCAGGCAAAAGGGAAGGATAGACATTCCATTCCTGAAGCCTTGCCCTGAGGAAAAGACTAAACAAGGCTCGCGCCGGGGGCGAGTGATTTTTTGTTCATCTCGATAGCAGATAGCTGCAGAAATCGGTGCAGACTGCAGCAAGTTCGGGCCATCCCGAACGAGACGTCAGGACGAAATCTGTCCTTCCTCGCCACAGGTATCGCATTCGATATCGCCATCCTCGCTGATTTCGAACATCGTGAAGCTGCCGCACACTGGGCATGCGTCGCTGAGATAGTTCGGTGCCTCGAGGGACTCCTCTTCGGTTGCTTCCATATCTTCCTGAACGAGCTTCTCGGCGCGTTTCTTGTCCAGGATGACGATATTGTCCGGCAATTGCCCCCGCGAGAAGCCGCGGGAGATGATCTGCGCCGCCTCGTCGGTGAATGGAACGGGAGCTTCGCGGGTGCCGTCCGCTGCACCCCGGCCGAGCCCGTCATGGGTCACGTCTGCTTCGGCAAGGTCGTCCCGCTGCAGGTAAGACACCGCCAATTCCCGGAAGATATAGTCGAGGATCGAGGTGGCGCGGGTGATGCGGTCATTTCCAGTCACGGCGCCGGCCGGTTCGAAACGGGTGAACACAAAGGCGTCGACAAATTCCTCCAGGGGCACGCCATATTGCAGACCGATTGAGGTTGCGATGGCGAAATTATTCATCAGGCTGCGGAAGGCGGCGCCTTCCTTGTGCATGTCGAGGAAGATTTCGCCTAGCTCGCCATTATCGAATTCGCCAGTGTGCAGGTAGACCTTGTGGCCGCCGACGGTCGCCTTCTGGATATAACCCTTGCGGCGGTCGGGCAGGCGCTTGCGCCGGACAGGTTCGGAGAATGTCGACGCCGGTGTGTAGGTTTCCACGGGCTCATCGGCCTCAGCTGCGATCTCTTCGGCCAGCGTAAGGACATGCTCCATCCGTACCCGGACGTCTTCCGGGACTGGTGCGCGCTGGCCAAGCAGCTGGACGGATACGCCGGCCACCAGGGCGGCTTCGGCAACATCGAGCCCGTCTCGGGCCCCGACAGTCATCACGACGGGACCGGCGAGGGCTTTGCTGCAGGCTGTAGCGAAGGATATTTGCGCGCCTGAGGAAGCGCCAGCGGGAAGGCCGTGCGAGGCAAGCAGGCGGGAGGCGGCTTCGTTGCCGGAACCTTCGATCGAGGCGTCCGCAGTCTGGATGTCCTTGCGGGAGAAACCGATGGCGGAGAGCAGGGCCATGCCATCGGCGTCGAAATTTTCCGGGGGCAGGCGCAGGTCATTAGTGATGATCTCGTCCCCAAGGACCCAGCGCGAAAACGCCGCGTTCAGCGGCAGACCTTCACCCAAGGCGCGCGATACGCGGTCGATCGCGGCATCCGAGAATCCCCGGTCCCTCAGGCGGCCTTCCCCGAGCGCCTGTGCCAGCACCTGCCGGCCGCTCTCAGCGACAGCCTTGAGGACGAGCGGTAGCGCTTCAGGGGAGCGGCGGGCGAGGCCGAGGCGGGCGGCGCGCGAAAGGGTTGGCGAATCGTCGCCGAAGGCGAGGACGCTGGTCATAGGGGCCGCACCATTGCTTTCACATTCAGGCAGCGCGGCGGTTGAATCGAACACCGGAACGACGATCAGGTCCACTGCACGGCGCGATCCGGCCTTGCGGGGTGCTAGGCCCAGGGCTTTCGCGTGCGCTGCCGGGAAGGCGGCCCCAGTTGCAATTGCCCGGACGAGGGCACAAAGGGCGGCGCCGGCAGCAGCCCCTTCTTCAGAGGCATAGTCCAGGCCGAGCGACATGACCGCAGCGCCGAGCCCACCAATGACTAATACCAGACCGGGGGTGGACTGGACCGCTGCATCCACGGCGTCGGTCAGATAGTCCTGCTCGATGCCGTCCGGACTGACGACAAGGGCGATGTCGATCAGGCGCGCGCGGGAAAATCCGGTTGGGATCGGTGTTTCGCAGAAGACGATTTCTGCGCCTTCCTTGAGAGCGCCGATCAGCAATTCGTCGAGAACAGGGTCGAGGACGCAGGGGGAGAACACTGCAGAGACAAGATCTGGCGAATCGGCAGCTGACGCGCGCAGCGCGCCGGCTGTCTTCAGGAAGCCGCCCGGCTGGCGGAGCGCTTCTTCGAGCAGATCCTGAGGCAAACCTGCAGCAACAGCTTCTGCCAATTCGGCGTTTCGCGGGGCATCGCCGAGGCGTTCAAGCATTTCGGCGGTAGCCAGTTGCGTGGTGCAAAGGAGGGAGGTTGCAGCAGCCTTCGCGGTGACCGCTTTCAGCGCTTCCGGGGACAAGACGAGCCGAGGTTGGCCTGCCGCGCGGAAGAGGGCGTCCAGCCGGCATTCGACAGACAGAAGTCCGTCCGATTCCGCCGCTTCAAGGATTTCCGCGACTCTCGTAGCGTCCATGATGTCTCTCCCCGCGAATCACTTGCAGAATGGTGACGGTTTAAGGCGCGAGGAGCAACCACGCGCGACCGCGATGTGTGCAAACTGCGGCGGTTCGGTGCACCGCATTGCCTGTAGCGGTGCTATGGATTAACTGCCCCGGGGCCGCCATATTGCGGACAACAAGTCAGGTCAGGACAGGCACGTCATGCTGAAGCAGATTTTCACCTGGTGGAGCGGCCACACGATCGGCGCCGCGTTCGATATCGGCCGCCGGTCCGGCTATGTCGGAACCGACGAGTACGGCAACAAGTATTACGAAGAGCGCAAGCCCTCCCTGGAAGGCCGCCGTCGCCGGTATGTGATGTATCGCGGTCTGGCCGAACCTTCCAAAGTGCCGGCAGACTGGCATGGTTGGCTGCACCATACAGTGGCTGAGCCGCCGACTAAGTCGCCGCTGACCCGGCGCGACTGGGAAATCGACCACAAGCCCAACATGACGGGCACACCTTATGCGACCAAGCCTAAGGGCAGCCTGTCGACCGGTGGAACCCGTCAGAAATCCGACAGCGACTACGAGGTATGGACACCCGATGCGTGAATCCGTTTTTGAAACCCTGGTTGGCGCGGCTGTTGTTGCGGTCGCAGCGGGCTTTTTCTGGTTTGCGACGGCGGCAGGCAGTTCTGCCACGCCGAAGGGCGAAACCTATGACGTTATGGCCAGGTTCAACAATGCAGGCGGTATTTCCCGTGGCTCGGACGTACGCATAGCCGGGGTGAAGGCGGGCGTCGTGAAGTCGGTCCAGGGCGATCCGGAGCGGTTCGAAGCGGTGCTGACGCTGAGCCTCGACAAGAAGTGGTCGCTTCCCGACGATACCGATGCGCGCATTTCGACCGACGGCCTGCTCGGCGGCAGCTATATCTCGCTGGAGCCCGGCGGTGGTTACGATGTGATCGCGCAGGATGGCACGGGTGAAATCCAGTACACGCGCGGCAGCGTCGACCTTCTGACGCTGTTTGCCTCTTTCGCATCCGGAAATGGCAGTTCTGCGGACGATGCCAAGGCCGAAGCAGCTCCGGAGACACCGGCATCCACGGAGACCCAACCAGAATGATCCGTCGCGGAGCCGTCTCAATTGTCCTCGCCGTAACGGCCGCCGGCGTCGCCCACGCGGCGACCTATGCTCAGGAGGACCACGCAACCCTGCGCGCACTTGACAAGATCACCGGTCGGTCGACCGACATCGAAGTGAAGGTCGGTGAGCCGGTCGTGTTCGGGTCGCTGAAGGTGGAACTGAAAGTTTGTTACCAGACACCCCCGGAAGAGGCGCCTGAAAGTGCGGCGTTCTTGAAAATCTATTCGACTCAGCCGGTAGCGGTGGACTACATGACGGACGCCGTGGACGCTACGGATGTCGAGACTGTCAGCGATGACAATCCGGAACTGTTTTCGGGCTGGATGTTTGCTTCGTCACCGGGCCTCAGTGCGCTCGAGCATCCGGTCTATGATATCTGGGTGATCCGATGCAGTGCGCCGGAACCCGTAAAGCTGCCGCCGTCCGCTGCGGTCCCGCTTTCGGACGAACCGCTGGTCGATGACGTGCCGTCAGGTGTTGATATCGTTGAGCCGCCGCCAGCCGCCGATCCGCAATAAAAATCGGCGTCCACCTGTAATGCCGCTTTCAGGCGTGACTTGAACTCTGCGCGTGGAATTTCGAGCAGGCCGAACTGTTCGAGATGCGGATTGTGGAACTGCGCGTCCAATAGGGTGAAGCGGCCCTGGATTAGCCGGGCAACGAGGTGAACCAGAGCAATCTTTGAGGCATCTGTCGCGCGCGAAAACATGCTCTCGCCGAAGAATGCCCCACCGATGGCGACGCCGTAGAGGCCGCCAACGAGGTTGTCGCCATCCCAGCACTCTACCGAATGCGCGTAACCGTCTTTGTGGAGGGCGCTGTAGAGATTGATGATCGCCGAGTTGATCCACGTACCTTCACGGCCGCGCGCGCTTTCGGCGCATTTTTCCATGACGCGGGTGAACGCGGTATCCGTTCGGATACGGAAGGGATCCTGCCGGACAGTCCGCTGCAGACGTTTGGGCACATGGAACGCATCAAGGGGTAGGATGCCGCGCCGGTCCGGGTCGACGAGAAACAGCTGGGGATCGTCCCGTGCGTCCGCCATCGGAAAGACGCCCCGGCGATAGCAGGCAAGCAAGTCTGCGGTTCCGAAGCGCTGGGACATCATTCTTGTATCCTGCAGGCCGGGGCACCTGTAAACGCGCCGCCCCGCCGCAGTATGATGTCTGCGATCAGGCGCCCGGCGCTTCGGAGTCCGTTGGCGGGGCCGCGTCTGCTTCAGCGCGGGCATCGGCGAGGAATTTCTCGAGCCAGTGGATATTGTAGTGACCAGCGAGGACGTCGTCATTTTCGACCAGCCTGCGGTGAAGGTCGAGCGTTGTGAACACGCCGCCGACAACCATTTCCGAGAGAGAACGTCGAAGACGCATCAGGCACTCGCGCCGAGTGCGTCCGTGGACAATCAGCTTTCCGATCAGGGAGTCGTAGTGAGGCGGAATCCGGTAACCGGCATAGGCGGCGCTGTCCAGGCGCACGTCGGGGCCGCCGGGTGCATGAAATTCCGTGATGAGACCGGGCGAGGGCGCAAAGGTTTCCGGATGTTCGGCATTGATCCGGCATTCGATGGCATGGCCCACCAGAAGCACGTCTTCCTGGCGGAAGGAGAGTGTCTTGCCCTCAGCGATGCGGATCTGTTCCCGCACAAGGTCAATGCCGGTGATCATTTCGGTCACCGGATGCTCGACCTGAAGGCGCGTGTTCATTTCGATGAAGTAGAACTTGCCGTCCTCATAGAGGAATTCGATCGTGCCGGCACCGCGGTAGCCGAGCTTTTGCATGGCACGGGCACAAATGCCGCCGATCTCTTCACGCTGGGCCTGGTTAAGGGCAGGCGACGGCGCCTCTTCCAGGACTTTCTGGTTGCGGCGCTGCAACGAGCAATCGCGCTCCCACAGGTGGGCGACGTTTCCATGAGTGTCGGCAATGATCTGGACTTCAATATGGCGCGGGCCTTCAAGGTATTTTTCGAGGTAAACGGCGTCATCGCCGAAGGCCGCCTTGGCTTCAGTCTTGGCGGTTTTGACCGCGTTTTCGAGGTCGGCCTCGGTGCGGGCGAGTTTCATGCCGCGGCCGCCGCCTCCGGCAGAGGCTTTCACGAGCACAGGGTAGCCGATCTTCTTGGCGGCCTTCTTGGCTTCCGCAATGGAGGCCAACGCGCCTTCCGAACCGGGCACGCATGGCACACCCGCCTCGATCATCGCCACCTTGGCAGCGATCTTGTCGCCCATGATTCGAATATGTTCGGCGGTCGGGCCGATGAAGGCGATGCCGTGGGCCTCGACCATTTCCGCGAACTGCGCGTTCTCGGACAGGAATCCGTAACCGGGATGAATGGCGTCGGCGCCGGTGATTTCGGCGGCGGCGAGGATCTGGGATTTCTTGAGGTAGCTCTCGGACGACGGCGGCGGCCCGATGCAGACGCTTTCATCGGCAAGACGAACTGCCATGGCGTCACGGTCGGCGGTGGAATGGACCACAACCGTCATCAGGCCCATTTCCTTGCACGCGCGGTGAATGCGCAAGGCGATCTCACCGCGATTGGCGATGAGGACTTTGTGGATCGTGCGCTGCTCGGTCATGCTATTCGATGAGGGCCAGCGGTTCGCCGTATTCGACGGGTTGGGAATCGGTGACGTAAACAGCCTTCAGCGTACCCGAACGGTCGGCTTCGACCGGATTGAAGGTCTTCATTGCTTCGACCAGCATGATCGTGTCGCCCTTCTTGACCTTGTCGCCGATGGCCACGAAGGCCTTGGCGCCTGGTTCCGGGGAGAGGTAGACGGTGCCGACCATGGGTGATTTTACCGCATTATCCGGGATCGCGGCAGGAGATGCAGCAACAGCTGCAGTAGTTGGGGCGGGCAGGGCGGCGGGCGCGGCGTGCATCATCGGAGCGGCAGCGGCCTGAATGACAGGGGCGGCGGGCTTGCTGACCCGGACGCGGAGCCCCTCGTGTTCGATTTCGATTTCTCCAAGGTCTGCTTCCCGGAGGATAGCCGCGAGTTCGCGGACGAGACCTGTATCCAGCTTGTTCTTGCCGTTGCTCATGGATCTTGGCGTCCTTGCTATTGGGCCGAGAGCGACTGCACGGCCATGAGAGCTAGCTCATAACCATACGCACCCATGCCTGCAATCGAAGCCTTCACTGCAGGGGCAACATAATTGACCTGCCGGAAGGCCTCGCGGGCCGCAGGGTTCGATAAATGGACTTCAATGACCGGCACCTTGCACGCCCGCAACGCATCGTGGAGCGCGACGGAGGTGTGCGTATAAGCACCGGCATTCAGGATAATGGCGGACCCCTCGTGAGACGCTTCCTGGACCCATGAGACAAGTTCGCCCTCATGATTGGTCTGGCGTGCTTCGATGGGTCTGTCGCCAGCAAGGGATTTCAGCCGGTTGTGGATGTCTTCCAAGGTATCGCGCCCGTAAATTTCCGGTTCTCGTGTACCGAGCAGGTTGAGGTTCGGACCTCCGAGGACATATATCGGCTTAGGCATCGGCTGCTGTCTTGCGCTGTAACGGCAGGCAAGGCAAGGGGCCGGGGCGCAAGGAGATGGCGGATGTGGATCACCCTGAACGGAGAGCGGCGGGAGATTGCGCCGGGGACCAGCGTTCTGCAGCTTGTGGCCCAGATTTCCGGCAAAACGGGCAGGGACCCGCGCGGCGTCGCGATCGAACGAAACCGCGAAATCGTGCCGAAATCCGAGCATGCCGCGACGATTCTCGAAGCGGGCGACCAGATCGAGCTTGTGCAATTTGTCGGCGGCGGCTGAAACCGCATCCTGACCCTGTCCAGATTGGAAAACAGACGTGAATGATCCGCTGACCATTGCCGGAAAGACCTATTCCTCCCGCCTCATCGTGGGGACGGGCAAGTACGCCTCTTACCAGCAGAATGTCGATGCCGCCCGGGCGGCAGGGGCCGAGATTGTCACCGTGGCCCTACGCCGGGTGAACCTCTCGAATCCTGATGAGGAACGGCTGACAGATTTCGTGAAGCCGGACGAGTTCACTTACCTGCCGAACACGGCGGGATGCTACACGGCCGATGACGCGGTCCGCACGCTGCGGTTGGCACGCGAAGCGGGCGGATGGAATCTCGTGAAGCTGGAAGTGCTTGCCGATCAGAAGACGCTTTATCCGAACATGCCGGAGACGCTGGAAGCAGCGAAGGCCCTGATCGCCGACGGGTTCGAAGTCATGGTCTATTGTTCTGATGACCCGGTTTATGCGCGGATGCTGGAAGAGGCGGGGTGTTGTGCGATCATGCCGCTCGGGTCGCTGATCGGTTCCGGGCTCGGCATCATGAACCCGGTAAACATCCGGCTGATCGTTGAGCAGAGCCGGGTACCGGTCATCGTCGATGCTGGCGTCGGCACCGCGTCGGACGCCGCTATCGCGATGGAACTCGGGTGTGATGGTGTGCTGATGAACACGGCGATCGCGGCTGCCAAGGATCCGATTCGGATGGCAACGGCGATGAAACATGCCGTGATCGCTGGCAGGCAGGCCTATCTCGCCGGACGGATGCTGAAGAAGATGTACGCCGATCCGAGTTCGCCGCTGGCGGGCCTAATCTAGGAGAAACCATCCACGGAAGGATCAGGTACGTAGGCCCGTCTCGCCCAGCCAGCCCTCGCAGACCGCAACGGCCTCCGCCGTCAGGTCCGGGCGTTCGACATAATAGTGATCGGCGCCTCTGACGTCGTGATAGGCCTTTTTCGCGTGTGGCACGGCGTCGAACAGGCGTTTCGCGTGGCTCGGCGTGCAGGCAAGGTCTGCGGTATTGTTTATGACGAGAACCGGGCATGAAATGCGGGCCGCATTGCGCTCGCCATGGGCATTTGTGGTGTCGAGGCTCCACTGGGATAGCCAGGAGCGGAGAGTCGTGAACCTAGCGAGGCCGACCGGGCCGTCATTCACGATGCGAGGGGCGCCGAGATAGCATTCGTATGGCCGACGGTCAGATGGATCCTGGGTGGGGTCGGTCCAGCGTACATCGGCCATGGTGCCGTGAACGCAGAAGGCCCGCTCCATGTCCGGCTCGCCTGCTGCCTTCAGCGCGGCGAGTGTATGCTGGACCCAATCGGTGATACGCCGGTTGCGGGCAATCTGCGCGGCCCGGAACCTCGTGACATATTCCTCCGTATAGGGAGGCCTGTCCGGGTTTTCCGGGTCGTAGATGTTGAGCGACGGCTCGCGCACGAACGGGTGTGTTTCGTCAAGGATCGAAGGATCCATCCATTCGGTGAGCGTCACCGCGCGGCTGACATGGGCGGCGAGCAACATGATGCCGTCGGCTGGAATGAGGCCGGCACCAACGAGATCGCATGGGTCGCCGGCGGGTGTGTGGGTGATGGTCGGCGTTTCGGCCTGGTCCTGGTAAAACAACGAAAGAGACCCGCCACCGGACCAGCCGCCAAGGATGACGCGCTCATAGCCGAACCGTCCCTTGAGATCGCGGATACAGGCACCGAGGTCCAGCGCACATTTCTCCATGATCAGCGCGGTATCGTTGCCCCGGTAACGCGGATTGCAATAGATGACATGGATTCCGGCGCGCGCGAGAGCCGTGACGAGCGGTAGGAACGATCCGCCGCCGATCGGATGGGAGAAAACGACAACGCTTTTCGACGGGCTTGCCGTAGGAGCAATGCGCATGCATTCGACGAACACGTGCCCGCCCGCGCCGCCATAGGTATCCTTGAAGCCGGATTTTTCCTTGTAGACGACCGCGTACGGTTCCCGCACTATTTCAGACAATCATGCCTCCCCATTGCCAATCCGGCGTATTGTTTGGGAGGATAGTGCGACGCGCAGGCATCGGGAGCAAGCAATGATCAAGGTCAATGGTATCCACCACATCGCCGTCATGTCGGGCGATATCAAGAAGCATATCGCGTTCTTTTCCGATGTCCTCGGCTGCCGCCTGTCGGCCCTGTTCGACATGCATGGCGTGCCCGGAGGCCTGCATGCCTTCATGCACATGAACGACCATTCCTACTTTTCGATCGTGCAATTACCGGGGGTCGGAGAGATTCCGATCGAACTCGGCAAGACACATGCAGGGTCCGGCGCAGCACCTTCTGCGCCGGGAACGATGCAGCATTTGGCCTTCAACGTGGACACGGAGGGGGATCTCCTGGCGATCCGCGACCGGATTCGTACGAAGGGCGTCAACGTTATCGGGCCGCTGGATCACGGAATGTGCAAGTCGATCTATTTCGGCGGGCCGGACCAGATGACTCTGGAAGTCGCCACGTCGCAGGCCGCGATCGAAGAAGACTTCTGGATTGATCCCGCCGTGCTGGCCAAGGCCGGAATCAGCGACGTTGAGGCGTCCAGCTATCGCAAGCCCGATGCATACGCTGGCGCAGGCGGGAAGGTGCCACAGCCACCCTATGACCCCGCCAAGCCTCACCAAGCCTATCCGGCGGAGATGTACCAGCAGATGCTGAAGATGCCAGACGAGGCGATCATGAAGGCTGCCTCGTTTTCCGATCCTCCGGTCAAGAAGCCCACAAAGGTCTCCTGACGCGGAGCGACACGCTCAGAGCCATTGCAGGCCGCGGACGTTCGTCCTGACGCGCATCAGCGTATCCTTGGCGGTCATGTAGAGCGTCCTGCCATCGGCATCGCCGAAGCAGCAGTTGGCAGTTCCGCGTCCGGTATGGATGCAGCCGAGGATTTCGCCTTCTGGCGAGACCACGAACACGCCGCCCGGACCGGTCTGGAAAATGTGACCGGTTGCGGCGACCGCCATGCCATCGGGCAGGCCTTCGACGCCTTCAGTCATGAAGCGCTTGAAGTCGACCAGGGTGCGGGCTCCGGATCCGTCGGGTGCGCAGACGCGCAGGATCGGATTGTCGGGGTCGGACTGTGACACGTAGACCGTCTTGCCGTCAGGAGACAGCGCCACGCCGTTTGGGAAGGTCATGTCCGACAGAATGCACGTGAGTGTGCCGTCGGGCGACAGACGGTAGACACCGTTGGCGTCCTGCTCCTTCAGGGGCGAGTCGTTCATGCCCTCGAGCCCGTAGGGCGGATCGGTAAAGTAGAGCGTGCCATCCGCCGCCTCGACCACGTCATTCGGGCTGTTCAAGCGCTTCCCCTTATAGGTCGATGCGAGCGTCGTGCGGACCTTGGTGTCGAGGTCCATCTTCTCCATGGCGCGCTTGCCATGGTTGCAGATAAGCAGGCCGCCATCGCGGGCGATCCAGAGTCCATTCGCCCCGGGTTCGCGGAAGCCTGCAGTCTCTTCCTTTGGCACGCCTGATGGATTGAGGAATTCCATGGCGCCGCCTGCTTCGCTCCAGCGCCAGGCAATATTGTCAGGCACATCGGTAAAGTAGAGGCAATGGCGCGCTCTGTCCCAGGCGGGGCCTTCGCTCCAGGTGTAGCCGGACGCAAGGGCTTCGATGACGCCTGCCGGGTCGAGGATCTCCGACAGTCCGCTTGCGAACGATTCAATACTCGTGCCAGGTGCGGGAACGGCAATCGCGGCGCTGGTGGTGCAACCCGCAAGTGCGAAGGTGGCAGCGGACGAAGCGAGAAATTCCCGGCGGTCGAGTTTCATTGGATATCTACCCTTGTTTCTAGGGCAGCGGCAGGGGCAGAAGCCGGCGCCGATGCGGTTATGGTGACAGAGGCTGTGCTACGAATATCCGCGGAAGATGCGCCGACCATGAAATCGAGTTGGCCCGCTTCGATGATCCAGCCAGCGTCATGGTGCCAGATCGCGGATTCGGCTGGCGACAGGCTAAACGTGACCGTGCGGCTTTCGCCGGCGGCGAGCGGGAGGCGCTTGAAGCCTCTCAGTTCCAGTTTTGGCCGCGCGAGGGTTGCGATGGGGTCGCGCATGTAGAGTTGCACGACTTCGTCTGAGTCTCGTGCGCCTGTATTGGTCACCTTCACGGACAAGGAGATCGTTCCATCGGGCGCAATTTCGGCATCTGCGGCCTGCAGGTCGCCGTAGTCGAAAGTCGTATAGGACAGGCCATAGCCAAACGGGTAGAGCGCACCGATCAGACTATCGCGATAGCGATTGGAATCCTTGGTAAGATCCGGCTCGGCTGGCCGTCCGCCGGGATACTCCGAATAGGTGTAAGGCACCGCGCCGGTACGCCGGGGAAAGTCGGCCGGCAGGCGGCCTGCAGGCGAGACCTTGCCCCAAACTATGTTGGCAAG
Source organism: Hyphomonas sp. (assembly GCA_041741315.1). Classification (GTDB taxonomy): domain Bacteria; phylum Pseudomonadota; class Alphaproteobacteria; order Caulobacterales; family Hyphomonadaceae; genus Hyphomonas. Next base: position 13,118 of record JBGSKI010000194.1, read on the forward strand.
GGCGTTGCCGGCTTCGACGCCGAGCATCCATGTGTTGAGGATGGTGTCTGCGCGGTTGGCGATCGTGTCGAGTACTAGCGGGCGACCAGTCACGAGGATGATGGTCACCGGCTTGCCCGTCGCGAAGATGGCGTCGGCCAGGGCCCGTTGGCTTTCCGGGAGCGACAGGTCCGAGCGGCTGCGCGCTTCGCCCGACAGGTCATAATCTTCGCCGATGACCAGCAGGATGCGATCCGCAGCGGCTGCGATGCTTGTGGCAGCGGCGATACCGCCTGCGTTACTGTCCGACGGGTGGCTGCCTGCTGCATAGGTGATCGTCGTGCCGTCCGGTGCGGCTGCGCGCAGGCCATCCAGGAGCGATACGACATCGTCCTGGTCGCCACGTGCGCGCCAGGAGCCGAGTTGTGTCATCCGGTCCTCCGCCAGCGCGCCGATGACGGCGACGGTCTTTGGTGACGTGTCCAGCGGCAGGGCGCTGTTGTCGTTCTTCAGGAGGACCATGGTGCGGGCAGCGATGCGGCGTGCCTCAGCGCGGCTCGCCGGAGTCAGGAGCGTCGCGACCTCGCGGGCAGGATCGTGATAAGCCATCGGTGTGTCGAACAGGCCGAGGTGTTCCTTGGTGGTGAGGATGCGGGCAACCGCGCCATCGAGGTCGCGCATCAGGCAGCCGTCCGCCTGCACGGCGTCGCGCAAGTCGCCCGGCATCACGCCACTCGTCATGTCCATGTCGACCCCGGCGCGAAGAGCAAGAGCGCCCGCCTCGGTGCGCGTTGCGGCCACGCCGTGGTTCATCAGTTCGAGGACGGCATTCCAGTCGGAGACGATCATGCCATCGAAGCCCCAAGTGCCGCGCAGGAGCCCGTCAACCAGGTCCTCGTTCGCGGTGCTGGGGACGCCACCGATATCGTTGAAGGCGGTCATCATGGAGCCTGAACCTGCCTGAGAGGCGGCGTAGAAGGGCGGCATGTAGGTTTCCATCAGCGACTGCTCGCTGACATCTGCGGAGCCATAGTCGCGTCCGCCGGTCGCGGCGCCATAGACGCCGAAATGTTTGGTGGTCGCCAGCAGGGTGTGAGGGTCGGACAGGTCGCCGCCTTGGTATCCATGGACCTGAGCGACGGCCATGCGCGCGCCGAGATAGGGGTCGGAACCGGCACCCTCGACAATCCTGCCCCAGCGGGGATCGCGGGCGATGTCGACCATTGGTGCAAAGGTCCAATGCAGGCCGGACGATGACGCTTCGTCGGCGGCGATACGGGCGGCCGATTGCCAGTCGTCCGGATCCCAGGTCGAGGCCATGGCGATCGGGACCGGGAAAATGGTCTTGTAGCCGTGCACGACGTCCATCGCGAAGAGGAGCGGAATTCCAAGCCGACTCTCCTCGACGGCGACCTTTTGCAGGGCACCCAATTCGGCTGCGCCGGCGACGTGGAGGTAGGACCCGATCTCTCCCCGGCGCACTTTGTCGAGTTCCGCAGGCGTCAGTTCGGAATTCAGAGATTTGGAGCGCCCGCCTCGTGCCTGGTTTAGCTGGCCGAGTTTCTCGTCAAGCGTCATTTCGGCGAGCAGCCCAGTAACGCGCGAGCTGAGGACCGGTAGGACGGGAGGGGCGGAGCAAGCGATATCAGTGGTGGGTAGTGACACCGGCTCGGCAACGCTGGCGGGGTTGGCGGGCGAAGCAGCGCACGCGTGCGCGGCGAGCGCGCCCATGACAGCAGCAAAGGCCCATGCAGTTTGCAGGTTCGACATGGTAACCTCCCTCGTCGCGCGGCATTTGTGCCATCGTGGCCACTAGGGTCGTCACATCTTACAACGTTGTCAAACCCTAACTGCGCCCACAAGCAGTGGGGTGACAGCCTGTGGTCACATGGCCTTGACGAGGCCGATCTCGCGCAGGCGTTCCATCAGGTATTCCTGAGCAGTGACCGGTGGTTCGGCCTTGCCGCCCTCAGAGAGGCAGCCGGGGAGCGCCTCTATGAGGACATCCTGATTGAAGTGCAGGAAGAACGGCGTCGAATAGCGTGGGAAACGGGCGCGCTCCGGCTCCGGATTGACCACGCGGTGCGTCGTCGATGGCAGGACTCCGCCGGTGAGGCGCTGCAGCATGTCGCCGCAATTGATAACGAGGGCACCCGGCGGCGGATTAACCGATAGCCAGGCACCGGAACGGTGCTTGACCTGCAGGCCTGCTTCTTCCGCGCCGAGCAGCAGCGTAATGACGTTGATATCCTCGTGGGCACCCGCCCTGACCGACCCTGCTGGCGGCGGACTGGTCAGCGGCGGGTAGTGCAGAAGGCGCAGGATCGAGTTGCCGAAATTGACGCGCGCGTCGAAGAACGATTCTTCCAGGCGGAGGTGCAGCGCGATTGCGCGCAGCAGGTCACGTCCAAACTGGTCCAGCGCTTCATAGAGCGCTTGGGTGGCCCGGTCGAAATCCGGAACCTCATTGACGTGCGGCGTATCCGCCATGGTGGCGCGATAAGAAGACTCCGGGGGGAGGAGGCGGCCGGTGTGCCAGAATTCCTTCAGGTCCGCTTCGGCCCGGCCCTTGGCGTTTTCCGTGCCGAACGCGGTGTAGCCGCGCTGGCCGCCGCCCGCGCGGCCGTCATATTTCAGCTTTAAGGCTTCGGGCAACGCGAAGAACGCCTTGGTGGCGGCAAGGTTGGCATCAATGACGTCCTGTCCGACCGTGTGCCCCTCGATCACGGCAAATCCGGTCTCCCGGAATGAGCTGCCCAGTGCGTTGGCAAAGGCCTGTTTGTCAGTCGCCCAGAGGGAGTACGGGATAGGCTTGAAATATTCAGTCATGGTTCCGGTTTGCCTGCGCGTTGATTTTTCAGCAAGATACCACAAGATGGTCACAGGACCATAAGTGAACCTCCGCGATCCGCAGCGCTGCCGCGACGGCAGATATGGTGCCTGACGGATGCATTCTGCACTGTGGAGAAAGCCAAAGATGAGGACTCCATGGATATCGGTCTCAAGGATAAAATCGTATTCGTCGCGGGTGCCAGCCGGGGCATTGGGCTAGGCATCGTGGAGCGCTGCCTGATGGAGGGCGCCAGGGTCGCCATCGCCGCGCGGGGCGAAGAGGCGCTAATGGAACAGAAGGCGCGCCTCGAGAAGGAATACGGTGCCGGCCGGGTCTGGGCGCGGGCGGGTGACCTGCGCGAAGGCTCCGCGGTAGAGACCATGGTAGAGGCAATCGAGTCGGAGCTGGGGCCGCTCTGGGGAGCGGTCGCCAATGTCGGCTTGCATCCGTGTCCACCGGGATACGAGATCGATGACGCCACCTGGTCGGCGGGCATGACCCAGAATCTCGATTCGGCGTTCGTTTTGGCGCGTTCGGCGATGCGGCGAATGGAGCCGCGGAGCGCGGGATCGATCCTGTTCATCAGTTCCATTGCCGGACTGGGAGCACTTGGTACGCCTCTCACTTACGGGACCGCCAAGGCGGCAATGAACCATCTTGCGAAGGAGCTGGCACGGGTCGCCGGCCCGTCGAATGTGCGCGTAAACGCGATTGCGCCGGGCAATATTATCTTTCCGGGCGGATCGTGGGAGGAGCGGTCGACTGGTACTCGCGGCGACTCATGGCAGCGATGGATCAAGCGTGAAGTGCCGCTTCAGCGGTTTGGCCACCCCGAGGAAATCGGATCGGCCGCCGCCTATTTGTTGAGCCCGCTTGCCAGTTTCGTTACCGGAGTCGTGTTGCCGGTGGATGGCGGCCAGACGCGTTAGAGGTGTTGTTCAGCGCGCGCCGCGCAGGTCGTAGTAGAGGGAAAACTGAACGGGCAGGGCGTTGCGGACGTACTGTTCCATGAACTGGTTCTGCTCGGAAATCTTGGTGCGTGGCACGTAGACGATGTCGAATCGGCGCAGCGGCAGCCAGGCGGCATAGTCCGGGTTCTCGATGCCTTGCTTCAGGTCGAGGACGACGGTGCGCACATCTCCACCGGGCAGACGGCGCATCAGGATAACTTCCCGCTTGCGGGCGTCGCGTGTGAACCCGCCAGACATAAGGATGGCTTGCAGGGGATCGATCTGGCCGGGAAGCGCGTGCATGCCAGGCTGCGCGACCTCGCCGCCGACGAAGATGTTCTGTGAGGCGAAGGCTATCGGGATGATGTCGAGGTCTGGGTCCTTGAGTTCGACCGAGAGCGATTCCCGCAGCGCCGCCTCGACTTCCGGAATGCTGTGAGCGCTCGCTATGATGGGCGAGGCTAGCGGCATGCGCAAACGCCCGTCTGGCGCCACAATGAGTTCGCGGGAGAGTTCAGGAGCGCTGTGAACGACGACTTCGACCGTGTCGCCCGGTGCCAGAAGGTAATCAGGGTCCTCAAAGCCGGAGGCCTGCCAGGGTTCAGTCGGGAACACCGCGGAGGGTTTCGGGTCGCTGCCGCATCCGGCCAGCGCAATGAGCGCGGCAACGAGAGGGAGGTTTCGGTTCATCGACGGAAACTTCTTTTCATTCGGATGGCTGCAGTTTCACACTTCCCGTTAATGCTTAAGGAAATATCAAGCGGCGCGGGTCGTAATCGAGGCCTGAAGTGGATCGAGCGAGACCGCAGGGATGTCGACAATCGAGGACTGGTCCAAAAGTCCTGCCGGACGGGCGTTGTCGTCCGGACTGGTGACGCGGCCAAAGCTCGGGCTCGCGGATATGGTTTTGCTGTTGTGGCGGGCCGTCTGGTTGATGCTGGCCGTGTTCCTGCCGATCTTCCTGATCGGCCTGTTTGTGGCCATGCAGATGCCGAAGACATACACGGCGACGTCGCGGTTGCTCGTCTCGCTGGGGGATGAGTATGTCTACCGGCCGTCGATCGGACCGGATTCGGCCAGTGTCGCGCCGGGAACGGAATCTCTTATCCAGTCGGAAATTGAGCTCCTGCGCAGCCCGGTCGTCGCCGAAGATGCCGTTTCGCATTTTCCCATGGGACGAATTTTTCCTGAGATCGCAAACGCCTGCAGCGAGAAGCTTGCAATTTCGGTAGGAGATTCTTCGTCTAAGGTCGAGTACGCCTGCAAGCAGATGGCCGTGCGAGCGTTTCGCGAGAGCTTCAAGGTCAGTGCCGCGCCGGATATTCCCGTGCTGACAACCGAATTCAGGCACAAGGACCCTGACCTGGCCGCAGAAGTGCTGAACGCGGCGGTGGGATCGTACCTGAAATACCGCTCCGATGTGTTTAGCAAGAGTAATACAGGTGCGCTCACAGAGCAGCGCAAACGCTTCCAGGCCGATCTCAAGGAAGCAGATGAAGCGCTGCGACAATTCCTCGCCGACAACCGGTTCGGGAATTTTGAAGCGGAAGGAGAAACGATTCGCAATTTGTACCAGTCGGCGAGCTCGGACCTGCTGGCGACCCAATCGCGTCTCCGGCAGGCGGAGGGACAACTCGCCGTCCAGCGGACGCAGATCAAGGGTATTCCGGCGCAGCAGGACATGTATGTCGACGATTCGAGCCAGCAGGCGCTGACCGATCTGAAAATGGAACGGGAAGAAAAGCTGACCCGGTACAATCCGGACTCCAAGGTCATCCAGGAGATCGACCGGCGAATCGCGCAGGTCGAGGAGTACTTGGCGTCGAAGGAGAATGCGGAAGGCGTTGTCCGCCGTGGTCCCAATCCGCTTTACCAGTCCGTGCTAGCGTCTATCCAGACGCTGGAAGCGGAGGTTGCGTCTTTGCGCTCCCAGGAATCGGAATTGCAGCGGCAGATAGCGGATTTTGAGCGCCGGCAGCAGACGTTGACCGAACTGCAACCTGAGTATCAGTCTCTGGTCCGGCAGAGGGACATTCTTGCGCAGAACGTGCGCAGCTTTTCGGAGCGGGAAATAGAGGCGCGGTCGCGTAGCGAACTCGCACAGCAAAGCGCCGACAATATCCGTGTACTCGAAGCGGCAACGCCGCCGGTCAAAGGGAAAAGCCTGCGGTTACCGGTGGCGGTTCTGTCACTGCTGTTCGCTGGGTTTACCGCTTTGCTTCTAGGCCTGGTGAAAGTTTTCACGGTCAATGGATTTGTAACCGGGCGGTCGCTGGAGCGTACACTTGGCATCCCGGTCATCGCTAGCGTCCGCAGGTTCTGACGGGGCGCTGTCGCTACAGTCGAAATTAACCAACGCGGCTTAGCAAGGCAGGGAACAAGAGACGGACCTTTGATGCACGATCTGCGAGCCGATCTTTCCAATCTCTGGCGGGCTGCTGCGCGCATGACCTCCGCCGAGGGCGGGCGGACGATCCTGTTCGTCTCTGCGAAGGCCGGGGAGGGCACAAGCAGCGTTGCGGCATCGTTCGCATTGATCGCGGCGGAAAAGTCGCCGCGTTCTACGTGGCTGGTGGACCTCGACCTGCGCCGGAACGCTGCCTATCGCGCATTCGAGGAAGGGTTTGCGGCAAATGCGGGCGTGCCGGGACGTGCATTCGATGCGTCCCTCGGTCGAGCGCCGCCATATTCCGTTTCAGAGGCGGCACAGGCGAATGGCGAAGGAAACAAACTGCTGACAGCCCATCAGGTCCAGGGCACCCGACTTCTGGTGACGCGATTTCGGAATGAGCGCCTGCGTCCAGGCCAGCGTGTCCAGTTGAGGGCCCAACCGGGCTGGTGGTCTACCGTTCGGCAGGCAGCGGACTGGGTTGTGGTCGACGCCCCTGCGCTGGAGCGTTCGGATGCTGCACTGGCAGTTGCCAGCCAGATGGATGGTGTCGTGGTGGTGGTTCGGGCCGATAAGACTCGCGCAGAAGACGTAGCGACGCTGCGGATGGAAATCGAAGCCCATGGCGGCAAGGTCGTCGGTGTCGTGATGAACCGGATGCGGGCCGATGCCCGGCTTGCGGACCGGATAAGCGGCTAGGCGGTGCCATGGCGACGCTGACCCGGCAGGTGCTTCACGCAAGTGACATTGCGAAACCAGCGGCCGTCTGGAGCCGGGTTGAGCCCGTGCTTATTGTTCTGTTCCTGATCTTTTTCACCAATGGCTTCATCCAGAGGATGGTGAGTGGTGAGGAATCGTCTGACGGCAACCCGTTGCTGAGGCAGGCGTGGTTGCCGGCCTATGCGATGGCGTTCGTCGGTCTTTATCTTAACCGGGAAAAGGCGCTGAGCGCTGTGATGCGGGCTCCGTTCCTCTCTTGTGTCGTATTGTTGACGATCGTTTCGGTGGCGTGGTCGATTGATCCCGCAACGACGTTTCGCCGGGCGATTGGTCTCATGGGTTCAACTGCATTCGCCCTGTATCTCGCGACTCGGTTCACATGGCCGGAACTGCTGCGACTATTGGGATGGACGTGGCTGGTTGTTGGTACGGCGAACCTCATTTCGTCGGCGGTCTTTCCGGCATTCGGGCAGGACCATTCCATGCACGAGGGTGCCTGGCGCGGATACTATTATGAGAAGAACTCGTTGGGTGGGCATATGGCCAGCGCGACGCTCGTCTTTGCGGTTCTTGTTGCAGCAGACCAGCGGCACAAAATGGCATGGATTGGCGGTCTGGTGGTCAGCATGCTGCTGGTATTCGGATCGACGTCCAAGACGGCGCTGCTTGCGATGACGGTGGGGCTCGGCATCATGGGTGCCGCCGTCCTAATGCGGAGGGGGCCGAGGCTCGCCATTGGTATCATCTGGCTGTCGGTGACGACGGTCGCAGCAACCATTGTAGCCCTGACCCTTTTCCCCGAGCAGGTGTTCGCCCTGCTGGGCAGGGATGCCAGCTTGACCGGCCGGACCGATATCTGGGCGGCGCTGCTTGAGGCGATCAACGTGCGGCCATGGACCGGATATGGATATGGCGTGTTCTGGCAGGAGAATTCAGAGCCAGCCTATTGGATCCGCCGTGCTGTGAACTGGACGGCTCCGTCCGCGCACAATGGCTGGCTGGAAGTCTGTATTGCAATCGGGATTGGCGGCGTGGTCCTGGTTGCTCTCGACCTGTTCACATCTCTGGTGCGGTCAGCGTTCGCGTTCCGCGCGGGATGGGGCGGAATATTTTGCGCCGGTTTCCTGCTTCAATACGTACTTTTCAGCGCATCCGAGAGCATGATCCTGCAGCAGAACACATATCTGTGGCTGGTCTATGTGATCGTGGCAGGCCGGCTAGCAGTGGATGAGGGCATTCGCGCCGGAGAGCGTCGCCGATCTGGCCGGTTGTTACCGGGCGGCCTCCACACTCGTCTGGCCGTAAAACCTTAGCTTCACCCACCAGATGAGCTTGCCAGCGCCGCGGGCCGCACGGTCGAGATTGATCGCCCGGTCCTCGGCTCGAACAAGCCATTTGCCTACATAAAGGACGCTGTTGGACGCGGCCTTGGCGAGTCCGACCAGCATCCAGAGGCCGATGGCGGGATAATTGGGCGGTTGCCGCTTGCGCGCGAGCGTGATCGGCCCCTGGCCATAGGCCAGCGAACGCTTCAATGTGTAGGCGAGCGTTGCGCGGAATGCTGGCACGTGTTCATTGGCGACAGCATCGGCGCACCAGGCAAACCGGCCGCCTGCTTCACGGACTCGCTTGAACAACATGTCATCTTCGCCGCCTGTTTCGTTCATGGCGGCGTCGAACATCGGTCGCGACAGCGGAATCAGGTCGAGGTCGAGCAGTGAGTTTCCGCAGCCATAGGATTCGCTGCAATAGCCGCTTCCGCCAGAATGGGTGCGGCTGAAGAAGGCGCGGAAATAGGATTTGTGCGCCTTGACCTCGTCCGGAAGCAGCGTGTCGACCGGGCCGAACGTGACAGCGGCCGGATAGGAAGCAGCCGCCCGCAAGTAGGCCGCCAACCAGCCGGGGGCCGCACTCTGGTCATCATCAAGAAAGGCAACCAACCGGCAAGACGTATTGTCGATTGCGGCATTGCGGGCGTTGGACACACCGGGACGTGGCTCCGACACGTACAGCATGCGGACAGAAACCGGCGCGCGGGTGCAGAACTCGTCAAAGACTGCACGGGCTGACATGTCCGGATCATTGTCTACCACCAGAAGGTCGAATGCCGGGACACCTTCCTGCCGGAGCACGCTTTCGATAGCCGTCGCGAGGGCGGCCGGTCGGCGGAAGGTTGGAATGGCGATAGCAACGGTACCCGTCATGCGTCTGCCCCGCAGATTTCGTCGAGAGCTTCCGACATGGACAGGAGGACAGCGCCAACATGAGCGGCACGTTTGACCAGTCGCTCCATCGAAGTTGGGGAGACACCGAATGCGGAGGGCGTTTCCCGGACATCGTGAGTGAACAGCACGATCCAGGATGGAGCCGTGCGCAGCGAGTCTATGGCAGCAGCAGCAGCGGCCATCCGCCGCTCGGTACTGTCGAGTTCAAAGGCGCGCAACTGCATGACGTCCGTGGCCGGCATGTTAGCACCGGGCAGGATGCCCCGCGCGGCGTCGAACCGGCCTGCCAACTGGCGCTTGACGGCCATAGTGGTCTCGCCAAACGGGTAGGCGAACTGGCGGACCGGCATTGCGGAATTGAGTGCCGAGAGGCGCCGGATGTTCTCGTCGATGTCCGACAGGACCTTGGCAGTGGAAGCTACTGCCATGTCAACGTGAGTCTGTGAATGTCCACCAATCTCGTGCCCGGCATTCCTCAGAGATTCAAGGTCGCCCTCGTCGAATTGCAATCCGGTCAGGTTCATTTTCCCAGCCATGCCAGTGCACGCGTAAAAGGTTCCGTGCCCGGAATGGGACTCGAGGATGCGTGCACCATGAACAGCGGCAGATTTCGGGAAATCGTCGAATGTGAAACTGACAATCGGTCGCCTTGGCCTGTGTCCCAGCGGCTTGACTGCCTGCCATTGGGTCAGGCGACGCGTGACTTTCGCGGGCAGGGATCGCGAGGGCGAATAGGCGGCGGGAGACAGGTTGGTCATGGTGTTGTCAGGTGGTTGGCGTACATGCGGGCGCGATAGAGCTTCAGGGCAAGAAGACGAACGGACATGGGAAGTTGCTGTTGCAGCGCCAAGTGACGGCTGGCCGCCCCAATCAAGGGGAGGCCGCGGACGAGGCGCGAAATGCGAGTTAGCGTCATACGCCTTGTTGTTTCGGGATGGTTCTTCAAGAGCCGGGCAAAGTTTGAGCCGGAACTGCCGAATTTGCGGACCAGAACGTCATCCGGTTCGAGTCCAAGATGGGTCGCAGTATTGTCGATATGTATCACGGGGTGGTCTGCGGCGACGCGCAGGCCCCAGTCGACATCTTCCCATCCCCAGCCACTGAACGCGGGGTCGAACGGGACTTGTTCGAGGATCGACCTGTGGACGAGGATGTTCGATGTAAAAACGTAACGGCCAGGATCCGTACGGCGTTCATCTGCCGATAGGCAGTCGGAGCGTCGGGCCTGGGCTGCGTGAAGCCGTTGATTGCCGTACGGCGTCACTTGTAGCAACGAGAAGCCGCCAGCGATGATGGCCGGCGCGCGCAGGGCGCGAATCTGGTCCATGTAGGTCGTCAGGAACCCGTCGCTGTCCGGAAGCATGTCGGCATCCAGCAGGAGGACCCAATCGGAGGGTGCCGCGCCAACAAGGAGGTTACGCGCCGCAGATCTTCCGAGATTTTGGTCCGCGCAGAGCAAGGTGCCAGGCCCGGGAAGCAGGTCCAACGCGCGCCGGATCGTCAGAGTGAGGGTCTCGTCCTGCGAGCCGTCGTCATAGACTACGATTGCGCAGGCACCGGCTCCCGGCATCTGACTGACGGCGCGGATGAGGGCGTCCGGATTGTCATGGAATGTCGGCACACAGATCGTCAACGCCGCATCACCGGTGACGCCGTTGTCGTACCGATCGCCACGGAATGGCTCCAGAAGCGTGGAATTCGGTGACATCCTGGTCTTCTACCGGTTCCGGCTGGCATCGCCGAGTAGGCGCGGGGCTGTCAGGAGCATGATGTAGAGGTCGAACCAGAAAGATGACCGGTTCACGTATTCGAGGTCGAGGCGGATCCGTTCGCGGACTTCTTCCTTGGAATGGACAGGGCCGCGCGAGCCATTGATCTGGGCCCAACCCGTAATACCCGGCTTCACCCGGTGGCGGTGGGCATAGTCGCCGACGATATCGTTGACCTCTATTGCCTCGGCGGTCATGCCTAGGGCATGTGGCCGGGGTCCGACGAGCGACATTTCGCCTGTGAGGACGTTCACCAGTTGGGGCAGTTCGTCCAGTGACGTCCGGCGAATGAACCGGCCAACGCGCGTGACGCGGGGGTCATCGGCGCGGGTCTGTTCGGACATGCGATCGGCGGCATCGGGATTGGCGACCATGGACCGGAACTTCCAGACCCGGATGATCTGGTTGTTGAAGCCGTGGCGCTTCTGGCGGAAAAGCACCGGTCCGGGGCTGTCGAGCGAGACGGCGATCGCAACAGCGAGAAAGACGGGCGAGAACAAGACGAGAAGCAAGGCGGCGAAAATCGTGTCGCTGCCCTGCTTGACGATTGCCCGGCGGGCGTCGCGCGGCGCGCCAGACACATAAGCGGCAGGCGAATGGGCAATCTGGGACAGGCTGGCGGATTCCGGGTCGAACCCATCGAGATCGAGCAATAGGACGATCCGGTGAGGCAGGATGCGCAGCCGGTCGATCAGCGAGCGAACGCGGTGCCGGGCCTCAGAAGTTACCGTTACGACAATGCGGTCAACCGAGGGCAGGTGTTCCCACGTCATCAGATCGTCGATGCGGCCGAGGACCGGGACGCCGGCCAGATCCTGTGGTGCCCGGCTCAGGCGATCGTCGAACACGCCAATAATGTTTAGATCCCGGCTTTCGGCGTTCCGGAGGATCAGGCGGCGAGCGTTTTCGGTCGCTCCAACAATCACGATGTTCTCGCTGAGCCGCCCTGCTTTTGCCATGGCGCGGGACATTGCGAACACGGCAAGTTGAAGGGCGGCAGCCGAGGAAGCGACCGTCGTTGCGACAAAAGCGAGGACCTCGGCACCAGCCGGCGTTTCGAACCAACGTCCAAACATTGTCGCGGCTAAAGCCGGCACGCCAGCTCCGAGGATCAGTGAAGCGATGTGAAGACTTTTACTGGTGCCTGGCGACAGCCGGAACGCTCCGGCGAGGACTAGTCCCGCAACGACCAGCAAGGGCAGTATGACATATGGCAGAGCCCTACGAACCTGCATGTCCAGAATGGCCAGACCCGAGATGTTCAACAGCATCCAGGTCAGTGCGCAGGCGAACACCATTGTGGCGACACGGTTCCCGGTGGTGAACAAGACTGGGAATATCCGCACCGGTGCAGCACTGGTAACGTCAGCAGCCATGCCGGATGGGCGCACCCGACCGCCCGGCGAATGCTGGGCAGGCGCGGCACTGGTGGTAGGCACCGGAAAGGCGGCTCGATCCATTTTGCTGGCGTTGTGGTACATCGGATCGCCCCGGGAAAGGGCCCTTGGTGACGGCATGGGAGCCTATTGACCCTATTCATTGCACAACAGGGTCAAGCTCCGGTTTCCGCGATAGGAGCAATTTCAACGATTGCAGCTGCTTTGGCACCCAGTTCGGGGCTTGCAGGAGGAGAGCGCATTCTCTAGACGCTAGTGCGCTGGAGAGGTGGCCGAGCGGTCGAAGGCGCACCCCTGCTAAGGGTGTATACTCGGAAGGGTATCGAGGGTTCGAATCCCTTCCTCTCCGCCACGCAGTCCCCAATTTTAGAGCATGTTTTGGGTATCGCCAAAAAGCGTCGCCTTTACCGGGCCTTGTGGCGACCCGCTGATCTTTGCAACCCTGTTCAACCCGTTCAATCGTCTCTTCTCTGGCCATTCCAGGCGAGCGTCTCCCTTGCGTGCATCGGGGGTTATCTCGAGCCGACCCTCAGCAAAAGAACAGGGAATTTACAGGGAAATTTACGCAAACACGGGGTCTGAGACCGGCCCTATTTTGGGCGCGCCGAAAGAGCTATCGACGCCGGCGGTGAGCGTCTGCACGCTCACGCTTAGCGTCTGCTTCATCAGGGAGAAAACTGCAGGGCGCCCGGCTGCTCGGACCAGAGATCCGGCAACCGGATCAGGGTCAGCATCTTTGCGGTAAGGTGGGGCGGTTGCCGGCCGGCGGCGACGGCATTCAGGATGGACGGCGACAAGAGGCCGGCATTGAGGTTCTGGGTCACGAACTCGGCCGTGATGCCTTCGGACTCGGCAATCTGACTAATCGGCAGGCCCGCCTTGATCTGGTCGATCCAGTACATGGCGCGGACTATCCTGCGCGCGACGATCGGATCTGGTGCGGCCGCATCAATTGCGGACAGCACAAACTTAGTTTCAACTCCGCGCCGCGCCATCGTGAGCAGCGCCTCGATCCGTCCAGGACTGCCATCGCTGCCCACAAACGTGATCAGCAACCGGTCAGAGAGGATCGCAACGCGATCGACTTTATCGAGCAAGTCTGAGGCGACAGCGCCATCAGCAAGTTCGGCCAGGCGCCAACCGGCATCGTTTTGCATTGCAAGCCTTATGGCCTCTTCGACTTCTTCGGCTGGCAATCGCCATCCCTGGTTCGGCTCGCCGCTGTTCCGGATCAGGGTCCTTGAGACGTAATATCGGTAGCGGCGCCCTTTCTTGACTGCGTGGGTTGGCGTCAGCGGTTCGCCGTCTTCATCGAACAGCTTGCCTAACAGAGGGGATCGCGCTGACTGTTTGCCTGGATCCGGAATGTTTGCGGCATTGCCGGCAAGCTGATCCTGGACTAGCTGCCATATGCTTTCGTCGATGATCGCTTCATGCAGCCCGTCATAGACCTTATCGCCATGCCGGATCTGGCCGACATAGACCGGGTTCGAAAGCAGGTGATAAAGCCGTCCCCGCGAGAAGGGCACGTCGCCGGTTGACTTCCCCGATGCAAATACGTGGCGCTTGGACCTGAGCTTTTGCTGATCGGCAAAGCCTTTGAGGCGGCGCACGTTTCCAAGATCTAGGTAGGCTTTAAACAGTGTCCGGACGGTTTCAGCTTCCGTCGAATTTATGATCAGCGTCCTGTCCTTTCGGTCATAGCCGAGGGGAACCAGGCCTCCCATCCACATGCCCTTTTTCTTGGACGCCGCAATCTTGTCCCGGATCCGTTCGGCTGTGACTTCGCGTTCGAACTGAGCGAAGGACAGGAGGACGTTCAGCGTAAGCCGCCCCATGCTAGTCGAGGTGTTGAACTGCTGAGTGACCGAGACAAACGAAATCCCCGCAGCATCAAAGCGCTCGACCAGCTTGGCAAAATCGGCAAGCGACCGGGTCAGGCGGTCGATTTTATAGACCACCACCATTTCGACTTTTGCGGCATCGATATCTGCGAGCAACCGTCGAAGGGCAGGGCGCTCGAGGTTGCCTCCTGAAAGTCCGCCATCGTCATACCGCGCGGGTAGTAGTTTCCAGCCATTGAAGCGCTGCGAGGCAATGTAGGCCTCGCAAGCTTCACGCTGCGCGTCGAGGGAGTTGAAGGCCTGGTCGAGGCCTTCCTCCGACGACTTCCGCGTATAAATCGCGCAGCGAACCTGCATCAGCCGCTTACTCCGAAGAAGCGCGGGCCCGACCAACGCGCGCCGGTAATTTCGCGGGCGATGGCGCTGAGCGACCTAAAGGCTTTTCCATTCCAGATGTACCCCTTATCCGTGACCTCAACGAGGTGCCGGCGCCCGTTCCAGTCCCGCACCAGGCGGTTGCCGGCAGCGGCGATCGGTTTCGACGAAGCGGTCGACTCCGCCACTTTCTGAAGGCGGCGAATGAGCGCCGTCCGGGACTGTCCGGACGCGCGCCATTGCAGTTCAGACAAGATGAGGCGGGACATCATCGCCCGACTGGTGCGCGGCGGAGGGTCGGTTCCGAATAGGCCCTTCCAGCGCTCTGAGAGCGCCGTACGCGGCAGGTTTGCGATTTCGGAAAGCTCGCCCGCGGTCAAGACTTTTTGCCCCTGGCGGGCTTCACAGAATACACGCCTTCTTTGAGATCGATACGGTAGCCGCGCTGGCGCAGCCGAGTCAGGGCGGCTCGTACCGTGTGGGGCTGCCAGCTGAGAAGTTCGCTCAGGGCGTTGAGGTTGCTGCCGGTCTGCAATGCGTCCGCGAGCGCGGCGAGTTTGGTTCCGGGTTTGACGGGGTCGAGTTTGGTCGGTGTCATAGTCTGCCTCCTGAAGGTCTGAGGCAGGATGATCCCGCCTCACTGAGGCGAGCCCGGACTCGGCCGGGCAAGAAGCGGGGCGGGCTGATGGATGGCTTCATCAGCAGGAAAGCGCCTTCCCCCCACGGACCCGAGTTCGACGAGGCGGCCCTGACGCTGAAAGCCAACGAGACGACGGGTCCCATTTTTTCGGAATCCGGCGCGTACTTCATCCG
>JBGSKI010000195.1:0-3355 GCA_041741315.1 Hyphomonas sp.
GCTGTCGGGCAGGCCGGTCTCGGGCAGCTTGTTGGCCATTGCGGCGGCCGGGGCAGCGGACCATGCCGTGCGCCAGCCCATCATCGAGCCGACAAGGTCGCCCGGATTGAAATCGGGATGGTTGGAGGCAACGACGCGGCCGACGGCGCCGCCGGTCATCGTCTCGCCGATGCCGAAGGGCGGAACATAGCTCTCGCGGTCATACATCCGGCCCCGCATGTAGGGGTCGACCGACATCCAGGAATTGCGGACCTGGATTTCGCCAGCGCCGGGCTCGGCGATCTCGACGGTCTTCGACTGGAAATCCGACAATTTGGGCATGCCGACCGGACGGCTGGAAAGGGCCCATTCCTTTGAGGTGAGGGTGTTCATGGTCGCGGTCCTTCCTTCTTGTTGTAATTGTTGCAGCCTAAGTGGACCGGCGATGCGGCGGTGTGAAGGGGGGCGGGGGAAAAGAATCCCGCTGCAACCGGCGTGATCGCAGCGCTTGCCGTCGGCGTCCGGCGATGCGATGCCGGTACATAGAGAGGGCTATTTCATGACACAGCTGAAAGTGGGGGTCGCCGGAGCCGGCGTGTTCGGGAACTATCACGCGCAGAAGGCGGCAGCCTCGGCGCGGACCGATCTTGTCGGCGTGTTCGACCTCGATCTCGCGCGGGCCAAACGGGTCGGCGACCAGTTCGGTGCCAAAGGCTATGACAATTACGCCGAATTCCTTGCGGCGTGCGATGCGATCGTGATTGCCGTTCCGGCGACCTGGCACGAGGCGCTCGCCCGCGAGGCGATCGAGGCGCATTGCCATGTGCTGGTGGAAAAGCCGCTGGCGCTGACCGGCAAGGCGGCCCGCTACCTGGCCGACGAAGCTGCGGCGCGCGGGCGCATTCTCCAGGTCGGGCACCAGGAGCGCTTTGTCGCCAAGGCAATGGGCGTGCTGGCGATCGAGGAAACGCCGCTGCTGATCGAGTCCGTGCGGGCCGGTCCGCCGGCGCCGGACAACCGGGCGGGCGATGTCTCCGTGATCTGGGACCTGATGATCCATGACCTTGACCTTGCCGCGATGATGCTGGGCAACCAGTTCACCGGCGTGATGGCGAGCGGCAAGCGGGTGCATTCCGATCATCTCGACGAGGCCAGCGCGCAGTTCACCTATGCGAGCGGCGGTGTGGCGCGGCTGAAGGCGAGCCGGGCGGCGGCCGAACGTCAGCGGACGATGCATGTCGTCTATCCATCAGGAGAACTGTCGATCGACTTCCTCACGCGCAAGCTCGAGAACACGACCGGGTATGATGTGCGCGTCGATATCGCGGCCGAGCTGCCCGATCCGCTCGGTGCGGCGGACGAGGGATTCTATGCGGCGTGTCTGGGACTCGCGCGCAGTCCGGTGCCGGCGCATGGCACGGTGGCGGCTGTGGCGATGGCGGAAGCGGCCGAAGCCGTGGCGCTGGAGCGGCTGAAAGTCTAGTCCGCGTCTTTTGGTTTCTGTTTCGGGTCGTTCTTCGGGGCGGGAGCGAGGCGGAGGACTTCGGTCTGGAAGCGCTCGTCTTCGCCGGCCAGGAGGAAGGGCAGGGCATCGCCCATCGCCTTCAGCATCGGGTCGAACCAGTCATGGTCGGCCTTCGAGAAATCCGACAGGACGTGCGGCATGACCAGGCTCTTGTCGCCGGGATGACCGACGCCGATGCGGATGCGCCGGAAATCCTCACCGAGATGCGCGATCATCGAGCGGACGCCATTATTGCCGGAGGCGCCGCCGCCGCGCTTCACGCGCAGCCGGCCGGGGGCGAGGTCGATCTCGTCATGGAAGACGGTGACGGATTCGGGCGGCAGCTTGTAGAACTGGATGACTTTCGAGAGCGCGCGGCCGGATTCGTTGTAGAAGGTCTGCGGCTTGACCAGCAGAACCTTCTGGCGGCCGGAGGGCGTGTCGACAGTGCCTTCGGCGATCTCGCTTTCGAACTTCGCCCGCCAGGGCTGGAAGCGGAAACGGTCGTGGAAATAGTCGAGCAGCTGGAAGCCCGCATTGTGCCGGTTGCCGGCATAGCGGTCTCCGGGATTTCCCTGTCCGGCGAGGATCAGCATGGGAAAGGCACCTTCCGCCCGACAGCGGGCCCGGTATGAGGAAGGGGTGGGCGGCCCGCCCGGCCATACGGGCCGGACGGGCAGATCCCGGAAGGTAAGGTCAGGCCTTCTTCGGCTTTTCAGCGGCCGGCGCAGCAGCAGCCGGAGCGGCGTCAGCTGCGGTCTCTTCGACTTCCTCGGCCTTGCCGCCGCGGCCAGCGATCGTCGCGATGGTGAAGTCGCGATCGGTGATCGTCGGTTCGGCGTCGGCCGGCAGGTCGATGTTCGAAATCTTGATATTGTCCCCGACTTCCAGCGCCGAGATGTCGGCGATCAGGAATTCCGGGATGTGGCCGGCGGGAACCAGCAGTTCGACCGCGTGGCGCACGATGTTGAGCGTGCCGCCCTTCTTGAGGCCGGGGGAAACGTCCTCGCCCTTGAAGTGGACCGGGATTTCGACCTTGATCTTCTGGTCGGCATTGACGCGGTAGAGGTCGACATGCATCGGCTGGTCGGAGACCGGGTGCATCTGGATTGCCTGCGGGATCACCAGCTGGCTTTCGCCCTTGTGGACGAGCGTGGCTGTCGAGGACAGGAAGTGGCCGGTCTCGATGGCCTTCAGGACTTCCGATTTCTTCAGGTTGATGGCCACCGGGGCAAGATCGCCGCCGTACAGGACGCCGGGCACGAAGCCCTGCTTGCGGGCCTCACGGGCGCCGCCGGTGCCGGTGCGCGGACGCACTTCGACATTGAAGGTAATCTGGGCTTTGGACATTTTGGTTCCTTTCGTCCTCGACTCCGCCGGCTTTTTCCGGGCCGGTGAGAAGCTGACACGAGCGGCCTGGCGCCGCCGTTTCTGAAGGCGCGCGGATAGCCGATCTGTTGCAAGGGCGCAAGGGTTGGTGGCAGGGGGTGGTTTTTGGGGCCTGGTCTGCGGTTCTTGGCGGCGCGATCCGTTTCCCCCACCTAACCTCCCCCTAAAGGGGGAGGAACGAACTTTCTTGAGGCGTCGAACTTTCGAGTTTGCATGATCGTCGCCCCAAGCAAGGGATTCCTCCCCCTTTAGGGGGAGGTTAGGTGGGGGAACGGTCCAGCACGTGCGGCCGGGCCTGCTCTCGCAGCCCGGCGCACGTCTCAACAGAACAACAACTTCACCCAGACCCTTCCCACGTCTTCAGGTGCCCGTTGATCAGTTGCGGCAGCAGGCTGGCGACGAGGCCGAGTTCGTGGCCGAGGCGGAAACTGGCAATGGCCGGGCCGCAGATCGGGCGCGGTTCGCCCCGGGCCCGCCAGCGCT
>JBGSKI010000196.1:0-6899 GCA_041741315.1 Hyphomonas sp.
TCGTCTTGCCGACGCCGCGCACGCCGGTCAGCATGAAGGCATGGGCGACGCGGCCGGTGTCGAAGGCATTAGAGAGTGTGCGGACCATGGCCTCCTGGCCGATCAGGTCCTCGAAGCGGCGAGGCCGGTATTTCCGCGCCAGCACTTCATAGGCACGGGTCTTTGCCGGGGGATCGTCCCCGAACATGGACGGCGTCGCGTCATCGCGCTCGTGGCTGGAATCGTTGTCGCTCATTGTGGCCGGACCTTAGCGGGTGATGGGTCGGGGGCCAATGGGGGTGTGTGGGGTCAATGGCTCGCCAGGTTCTCCGGGCGGTTCCCCCAGAGGACGCTCAGAAGACCAGCAACCGCGCCCGGATCGTGTCCTGCTGGGCCGCCGTCACGCCGAGATGGTCGGCGAGGTAGGCGTCGATGCTGCCGGCGTCGGCGTGGATGCGGGCGAAGGCGGTTTCGAGATAGGGCAGACGGACGCCGATAAAGGGGCGGAAGACATCCGGCGCGTAGGACTTGCCGATATGCGCATTGAACATGGCGGCGATATCGTTGAGGCGGCCATCGACATCGACGGCGGCATTGGTGAGTTCATAGTCGGCATGGATGTCGTCCTGCGCGACCCCGAGGATGTGGTGGGTCAGGGCGCAGAGGATGCCGGTGCGGTCTTTCCCCGCGGCGCAATTGACGAGAGCCGCTTCCTTCTCTTCCAGCCCGGCGAGCTGTTCGAACCATTCGGAGAAGAGCTGCTTGTGATGGGCTTTGAACGGCGCGAGGCGGTAATACTCGGTCATCCAGGCCTCGGCCTTGGCGGCGTCGGCCTCGACCTTCATCAGGAACTGGTGGTGGGGCGCCTCATGTTCGCGGCCGCCATCATTGGTGAGGGTCAGCGGGGCGGACCATTTGCCCGGCTGCTTCTCGCGCTCGTCGGGGCGGCGCAGGTCTGCCTGCAGGGCAATGCCGAGGCGGCGGATCTGGGCGAGGTCCTCGTGGGTGGCCTCGGCATAATGGCCGGAACGGTAGAGGCGGCCCCGCTTGACGCGGCCCCCGTGGCGGGAGGCATAACCCCCGAAATCGCGGAAATTTCGGACGCCTTCGAGTGGCAGGATGCGGTCTCTCATGGCCAGCGAGCTAGCGCGGGATGGGGCCCCCGTCTACCCTGACGCCGTGACACCCTAGGCGGTTTGCGGCGCGGCAGGCGCACATGAACAACCTGTAATTGTGCGGCGATTGACCGGATGCGGCGGCGGGTCCACCTGAATTATTACGGTCGCCGGGGAACCAACTGCGCGGCCACACGCTAGTCAGTACCAAATATGGCCTGCCTTTTCTGGAGACTAATTATGATGAAGTTTCGTTCTGCCTTGCTCGCCGCCGCCCTGCTCGGCGTGGTCCCTGCCCTGACCGCCTGCTCCACCCTGCCGGACGAAGTGAGCCGTTCCGATATCGATTCCAACAGCCGACAGGCGATCAGCCAGCTGACCGGCGAGAATGCCGCCGCACAAGCCATCGCCAACAAGGCCGTTGCCGTCCTCGTCTTCCCGTCGATCGTCAAGGCCGGCCTCGGCGTCGGCGGCGCGTATGGTGAAGGCGAAATGCGCCGCGGCACCAGAGTCGTCGACTATTACAGCTCGTTCAGCGGCTCGTGGGGCCTGCAGGCCGGCGCGCAGCAATACGGCTACGCAGTGTTCCTGATGAACGAAGACGCGGTGAAGTATATTTCCGAGTCTGACGGCTGGGAAGTCGGCGTTGGCCCAAGCGTTGTCCTGGTCAATGAGGGCGTTGCCGCCAATCTCTCGACATCGACCCTCAAGGACGATGCCTATGCCTTCATCTTCGACCAGAAGGGCCTGATGGCCGGCCTGACCATCGAAGGCACGAAGATCACCAAGCTGAACAAATAGGATTTACGATCCGTCCGGCAACGGATGGACGGAGAATCTGGCGCACGTCTCCGGAAGGAGGCGTGCGCTTTTTCGTTGGAGTTATCGGAACGGCGGTTCGTCGAAACTGCGGAGTTTGCGGCTGTGAAGCTTGGCGCCCTTATCGGCGGAGAGGCGTTCGAGGGTTTCGATGCCGATGCGGATATGTTCGCCGATGGCGCGTTCGTAGAACCGGTTGGCGGCGCCGGGCAGCTTGATCTCGCCATGCAGCGGCTTGTCGGAAACGCAGAGCAGGACGCCATAGGGCACGCGCAGGCGGTAGCCATTGGCGGCAATCGTCGCGCTTTCCATGTCGATGGCGATGGCGCGCGACTTGTTGAAACGCAGCGCTGAGGCGGAGAAGCGCAGTTCCCAGTTGCGGTCGTCCGTGGTCACCACGGTGCCTGTCCGCAGACGCTTCTTCAGGGTCTGGACGTTCTCGCCGGTGACGCGGGCGGCCGCCTCCTGCAGGGCGACCTGGACTTCAGCGAGGGCCGGGATCGGGATTTCCGGCGGCAGCACGGAATCGAGGACGTGGTCTTCGCGCAAATAGGCATGGGCGAGGACATAGTCGCCAATCGACTGGCTGTGGCGCAGGCCGCCGCAATGGCCGACCATCAGCCAGCATTGCGGACGCAGCACCGCGAGGTGGTCGGTGATCGTCTTGGCGTTGGACGGGCCGACGCCGATATTGACCAGCGTGATGCCGGCATTGCCGGGGGCGCGCAGGTGATAGGCCGGCATCTGTGACCGCCGCCAGGGCGAGGCGTCTATCTCGGCGCGGGAGGTGGCCGTCGGCGTCGCGATCTCAAGGCCGCCCGGAACCGACAGCGACGTGTAGTGCGTCTTGCCGCCAAGCTGTTCGAGGGCCCAGTCGCAGAAGGCGTCGACATAGCGGTGATAGTTGGTGAACAGAACATAGTTCTGGAAATGCTCGACCGGCGTGCCGGTATAATGCTGCAAGCGCTTCAGCGAGAAATCCGTGCGCAGGGCATCGAACAGGGCGAGCGGATGGTCTTCATACGGCGCATAGAGTTCGCCGTCGGCCACTTCGTCGCCGATCTCGGCAAGGTTGGGGCTAGGGAAGTGGCGGGCGAGTTCGGCCGGCGAGATTTCCTCGAGACCGGCGGCCTGGCCCTGTTCCCAGACATAAGCATAGGGAATTTCGGAGGCCGAGCGCTCGACGCTGATGTCGAGTTCGTAATCGCGCATCAGCGGGGTGAGCTGTTCGAGCAGATAGGGGCGGAAGAAATCCGGCCGGGTGAAGGTGGAGATGTACGTTCCCGGCTCGGCGACGCGGCCGAAGGAGCGGGAAATCGGCGGCGGCGGGCCGTCCGGATCGTAGATCATCCGGATCTGCGGATAGCAGAAGGCGCCGGAGGCGCGCAGCTTCGGATCGGGCGGTGTGCCAGTATGGAGGAAGGCATGGAGCGCGCCGGACTGAGCCTCGACGGCCTCCGAATAGAGCGCCACCAAGGCATCGACAACGGCTTCGGGAGTGGTGAGTTTCGACATGTCGCCATCTGGCAGAGGCGAAGGGCCCTGTCAATCGGGCGGTGGAACCGTGCCGGATGAAGGGTATCTGCGGCGCAGCAAGAATCGGGTCGCGGAGGTGATGGCTGTGGCACATGACGGGCGGGCCAGCCAGAGGAGACCTGCTCATGGCGTTCCAGATTCATGCCTTGCCAGCTGCGGCCTTTGTCCACCTGTCCGGGATGGACGCAACGACACGTGAGGTTCAACTTGTCAGGCGGATCGAGGCAGATTCCTCCCCTGGATTTCCCTGCCGGGTGAGCCTGGAGGACGCGCAGGTGGGAGAGACGGTGCATCTGCTGCACTATGTCCATCAGGACGCCGCGTCACCGTTCCGGGCGAGCCATGCGATCTATGTGCGTGAGGGGGTGGCCGAGGCACGGCCGAATGCCGGGGAGGTTCCCCTGATGATCCGTAGGCGCATGATTTCCCTGCGCGCATTCGGGACGGACGGCATGATGCGGGACGCCGATCTCGCCACAGGGGACGACGTGGCCCCGTGCATCGAGCGGATGTTCGGTGATTCGGAGACGGCCTATCTCCATCTCCATTTCGCAAAGCAGGGTTGCTTTGCTGCAAGGGTGACTCGTACTTGAAGTTTTTGCGAGCTGCTGGCGAGTCCCCTGCCCGCTTTTCAAGCAGCCGGAAACCCAACAATCATTAGCTCGCAAGGGCCGTTGAGAGTCCGCTGCGCAGCCGCTGGGCGCATATTCAGCATCCACAGGGCCGGAGGTTTTGTCACGGCAGATTTCACTTGCAATGCTGCATGTGCGAGCGGAATGTTGCGGTGCAGCAGACAGGTCGCCTCGGGAGCGGGCCATGCGTGCTCAGGCCCCTTACGGGGTGCCAGGAGGCGCAGTTCCGGGGGATGAACGGGGCCAGGACGCTGTGGGAGGAGTTTCCAGCTGCCCCGCGCGGGCGGCGCTAACTCTGAAGGGACTAAACCATGCTGAAATCCATCGCTACGGTCGCGGCGCTCTCCGCCATGATTCCGCTTGCCGCACAGGCCGGCCCGCTGACCCCGATCACCGTGTCCATCCAGTATGACAAGGCCATGCTCGCCACCGATGAAGGCGCAAGCGACGTGCTTGCCTCGATCAAGGATCAGGCCACGGCGGCCTGCACCTCCCCGGCCCAGTTCGGCCGTGCCGCCTCGGTCGACAAGAAATGCCGGGACGACATCATGGCCAAGGCCACCTACAGCATCGTGAAAAAGCAGCAGGCCGAAGGCCTCGTGACGGCTCCGGCCTTCGAACAGGTTGCGGTGATGCAAGTCGCTGACCTCGGACAACGCTAGGCCATTTCCTCCCGGAATAGCGTTGGAAGGGCCGCCGGCGGCCACTGGCGGCCCTTCACATCCTAAGGAAGTTTAATATCCGGGTCCGGACCTTCCGGAAGGGTTGCGCGTTCTTTCTGTACGGGTCCGGCCACACGCGTCGGACGAAGCAGAAGGAGCCAAACCCATGGCAGACATCGACAGCAAATCGAAGCACCCGCTGATCAACGCCAACCGCGTCGAGGGCACGGAAGTGTACAACCCGCAGGGCGTAAAGCTCGGCCAGATCGACTCCGTCATGCTCGACAAGCGCAAGGGCAATGTTGTCTTTGCCGTGATGTCGTTCGGCGGATTCCTCGGCCTCGGCGAGAAACATCACCCGCTGCCCTGGCAGTCGTTGAACTATGACGAGAAGCAGGATGGCTATGTCGTCAACCTGACGAAAGAGCAACTCGAGAAAGCACCGGCCTTTGACAAGGGTCAGGATTCGCGTCTCACCGACGAGGCTTTCGGCCGCTCGGTCTACACCTATTACGGTGCCCAGCCGTACTGGTTCTGACCGATAGTCCATTCGGGCCTGCGGGGCCGCCGCTCCGGAAGAGCGGCGGCCTTTTGCATTCGGAGGCGCGCACGCGGCTTTGGTGACGGGGATTTTCTCTCACAAGCTTAACTTCGTTTCCGAACCATTTTGTGGCTTGTTGCAAGTGTAGAGTTCTGGAGGGCATTGAATCGGGGAGGAGACCGCCGTGGCATATATACGGCTGCAAGAACACACGACTCTGATCAACGTGAACTGCTTTGAGACCAAGGCCGTCACGAGTGGCGAGGGCGAGGAACTCGGGCAGATCGATTCGGTGATGATCGACAAGGAAGGCGGCAATGTCGTGTTCGCGCTGGTGTCTTTGGCCGAACCGGACCATGCTGTCGACCGGCACTATCCCCTTCCATGGTCGATGCTGATCCCGGATGCAAAGCATACGTCCTATACGGTGAATCTCAAACGCAAGAAGCTTTTGCGGGGCCCGGCTTTCGAACAGGGCGAGCATGCCTGCCTCAACGAGCCGTCATTTCTCAGGTCAGTGTACAGACATTACGGAGCGGCACCCGAAGCACCGTGAACCGACGCCTAAAGCCCTCCCCCCGGCAAGGTCAAACACTGCGGTTGAACGCCTTCACTTCCTTCCAACTCATCCGGCCATCGCCATTGGCATCGGTGGCGGCGAGTTCGGCAGCGCCGAAAAGATCGAATTCCTCGCGGGTGACGACACGGTCACCATCGGTGTCCATCTGGCTGTAACGTTCGGCCGAGCGCACAAAAGCCTCATCCCGCTTGCGAGAGGGGCGATCCGGTGAGCCGGGTGCCCCACCCAAGCGCGCGGCGTGGTATTCCTCGAGGCTGAGGCCGTTCCCGTCGAAATCGATCCGGTCATAAAGACCGGCGTGCCAGGTGGCGAACTCTGCAAGGCTGAGTTGCTTGTCGCCGTCGCTGTCCTGGGCACGAAAGTCCGCTTTGGTCCAGACCCAGGGACTATCTTTCGAGGCGGCACCCCGCGAAAGCGACGGCGCGCGCAGACGCTGGTCGCTGATTTCCCTGGAATGGCGCATGGCACAGAGCCCGTCGCTGCCATTGTCGCCATAGCCATGGTTACGGGTCTGTGCGGACGCGGCAGGAGCTGCGAGGGCGAGCCCCGCCGCCAGCGCCGCCGAAACTGCCAGGAACCTGAACATGGACATGTTTCGCCTCCTTCACTTCCGAGCGAATGTACACTTGTGAGCGCAAACATACAAGGCAAGGCGCCGGAAGTTCAGGGCCGGCGGGGACGTTGCTTGGCCGAGATCGACTGAATGATCAGCTCGCCGGGACCATTGGGCGCAAAGGGCGGTGTGGCGGAAGTTGCAGCGGTCCGGACAAGCGCGAGGATGCGGCTGTCGGCAAAGGAACCCGCCGTCGCATCCGGAATGTGTCTACCCTTGTTGCCGCTCCCTTTCAGCAGCCCGTCCGGGTCCGGAAGGCTCGCGCCGCTCATGAAATAGAGCATCACGCTGCGGGGATAGACGACAATCGAAAGCAGTACTGTCGATGGCTTGGGGACCGGCGCGAAGCCGATCGCGAGGGCGTTGTAATTGTCGTAGACGAATTGCACCGCGCCCGGCAGCCGCCGGCGCAAACCGCCGAG
>JBGSKI010000197.1:0-1875 GCA_041741315.1 Hyphomonas sp.
CAGAGGTGTGGATGGCCGGATCGACCCGCACGGGACCTTCGAGCCGGCCGCCATAGCCACGGGAAAGACTGGCTGTGCGCAGGCCGGACCGGGCCGCAATGGCGCGGATCGCCTCGACCAGCGGTGTCTTGCCGACGCCGCCGGTGGTGAGGTTGCCGATGCAGATGATCCGCACCGGGAGTGTCTCGGACCGGGCGCGGCGGAGTTTGCGGCGGATGCCCCATGTGTAGAGCGTGGCGGCAGGCGTCAGCAGGCGGCGAGTCAGCGGCGCGGCTTCCCTCGACCACGGGTCGAGACCTGCAGACCAGAAGTACGGCGCCTTCATTCCAGCAGCCCCCGGGCCGGATAGATCGGTCGCAGCGCTTCGAGGGTGACCACCATCGGCGCTTCGGCTTCGTGCTCCAGATGATCGAGAGAGGCGGTGGACGGCGGGTCCATGGTGATCAGCGCGCGGCCGACGGCCTTGGGTGTCTTCAGCAGGCGGACGAGTCCGCGTTCTTCAAGGTCGTGCATCATGGCAGCGAAATTGAACACGTCCGGGCCGGACACAACCGGCTTGCCGAGGCGGACCGGTTCGAGCGGATTGTGCCCGCCGACATTCGCCGTGTGCCCGCCGCCGAGATAGACCGCATCGGCAAGGCGGAACCAGAGGCCCATCTCGCCCATCGTGTCGGCGAGGAGGACGCGGGTCTGCAGGTTCGGCGTCTGGCCGCGCGACCGGCGGGCAAATGACAGGCCACGGTCGCGCAGCAGGTCTTCGATGTCACCGCCGCGTGCAGGATGCCGGGGCGCGATGATCAGCGCAGCGTCGGTCTGGGCCTTGATGGCTTCGATGAAGAGGGCCTCCTCGCCAGGATGGGTGGAGGCGGCGACATAGCATTTGCGGGTGCCGACAAAGGTTTCGCGCAGGCGGCGCAGGTCGACATCATTGGCCGAAGGCGGCGGCAGGGCGGACTTGAGGTTGCCGGCGCAGGTTACTGGCTGGCCGAGCAGGGCCGCAAGGCGCGAGGCCGTGTCGGTATCTGCGGCGAGCACGCACCCGAAGCCGCCGACGAGCTTGCGAAACAGGCCCTTGAACCGCATCCATCCGTGCGCCGACTTCTCGGTCATCCGGCCATTGACGAGGGCGCAGGCGGCGCCCCTGCGGCGCGCTTCGAGAATCAGGTTCGGCCAGATCTCGCCCTCGCCGAAGATGCAGAGGTCCGGCTGCCAGTGCTGGAAGAAGCGCCGCGCGGTGCCCGGCGTATCGATCGGGGCCATCTGGTGCACGGCATTTGCCGGCAGGATCGGTTCCAGCAGGCGGGCCGAAGTCAGCGTCTGGGTGGTGAAGAGGAGCATCAGGTCCGGCCGCTCGGCCAGAAGCCGGTTGCCGAGTTCGAGCAGGAGGCGGCTTTCGCCGACGCTGGCCGAGTGCAGCCAGACCAGCGGTCCGGACGCGCGCACCGGCAGGCGGCGAGCCGTGCGCTCGTTGAGACGGCCATAGTCTTCCTTGCCGAGCACGACACGGCGCCGGAGGATGAACCCCAGAAACGGCGACAGGGCACTCATAAGGGCTCGGTAAGCGAGCAGGGCGGGCGTCATCAGGATGCGGTGTCCGGAGTGGAGGCGGGGTGAATTCCCACAAGAATATCAGCGCGCCGGCTCGCCGCATCAAGCCGTGCCTGCAATTGCGACCGCAGGATTTCGCTATCGCTCTCCCGGGATGTCGGCAGAAGCTCGCCCAGGACGATCGCGCCGCGCGTGAACGGGAAGGGAATGATGAACCTGTCCCAGGTGCCGAGGCGCCAGGCGGGCGATATTGACAGGGCATAGGGCAGGATCGGCGCGCCGGCCCGCTGTGCGATGGTGATCGCCCCGGGGCTGACCTGCTCGGCC
>JBGSKI010000198.1:0-7591 GCA_041741315.1 Hyphomonas sp.
ACCCAGATCGCCGAACGGATGACCGACCGCCTGCCACTGGTTGGTGCCGGCCCGGAAAACCGCGCCGTGCTCGAAGCCTCGTTCCGCCGCGCCGCGACACTGCTCAACGCTCACCTGCAGGACCACCTCTTCCTGTTCGGCGGGCACCCGACCTTTGCCGATTTCAGCATCGCCGCGCAATTGCAGCAGATGCTGCAGGACCCGACCCCCGCCGAATGGTTGCGCGACCGCGCGCCCTTCGTCGTCGCCTGGTGCGAGCACATGGAAGATCCGAAAGCCGGCGGTCCGTTTGCGGCCTTCTCCGACCTCCGCCCGACCCTCGAACCGCTGTTTGCGGAGGAGGTCGCCACGACCTACCTGCCCTGGGCCATGGCGAACGCGGCCAGCATCGACGGCGACCGCGCCGCGGTCCGCGTCGACCTCGCCGATGGACCATACGAACAGGCCGCGCAGAGCTTTGCCGCCGGCGCCTTCGCCTCGCTGCAGGACTCCGTCGGCATCTCCCGCAATGACGCGGTCCTCACGGATTTCCTCGCCGCCACGGGATGCACTGGCCTCATCGCCTAGGCCCGGCGGCGCGTATTGCCCGCGCGGGATTCCCGCTCCCGGGGAAACAATTTCCAGCCCCGCCTCCGGTTCGAATAGGTATTGGCTGTGCGGTTGCCTGTGGGGGACTGACCGGCACCATTCAGAGGGGACAATGGAATGACGACCAGAACCAGATTTGCCGTGATCGGCCTGCTGGCGGCCGCCGGCCTGTCCTTCGCTGCCCATGCCCAGGACGGCACGCGCTACGATGCGCGCGGCGAAACCGTCTCCGATGCGCTCTCGCAATCCGAAATCGATGACCTGATCTCCGAGGTCCGCAAGTCCGGCGTCGACGTCTCCGGCACGTCCGACATCCGCTATGTCGGCGCCTCCCCGGCGGCCATCGAAACAGTCGAGTGCTGCGAGACCGTCGAGGAACGCATTGAGGAGCGGACCGAAGTCCAGGAAAGCGAGACCTATGTTCCCGCAATCACCCGGCGCGACGTGATCCAGCCGATCCGGCGCATCGTCATCCAGCCGGTCGAGCGGCGCGTTCCGCAGGCGGCGGCCGAGACCGTCACCGGGGACATGCGCGTCGAGGAGACCCGCCTGCCGGCACGCATCGAGCGCGACACGGTCCCGCAAGTCGTGACCGAGACCATCCCGCAGGAAACCGTGCAGACCCGCGAGGATGTCACCGAAACGACCATCGACCTTGTCGGCCGCCGCGACGTGATCCAGCCGGTCGAGCGCACGGTCGTCGTTCCGGTCGAGCGCCGCATCACCCGTCCGCGTGTCGAGACCGTCACCAGCGAGACGCGCTACGAGACACGGGTCGCGCCGAAACAGGTCCAGGCCGCCGCCATCCCGGAAGTCACCGAAACCTATATCCCGCAGGTCACCGAAGAGGTCCGCGAGGAGGTCACCGAGGTCGCCGTTCCCTACATCGCCCGGCGCGACGTCATCCAGCCGGTGACCCGCACCACGATCCAGCCGGTGGAACGCCAGATCCTGCGCGGCACGACCGAAACCGTCACCGCCCCGACGGAATATGTCGAAGAGCGCCTGCCGGTCCGGATCGAAGCCGATCCCGACCCGGTGGTCGAAGAGGTTGTCATCCAGCAGGTCAGTGAGCGGACGGTTCTGGAAGTCCAGGACGTGTATATCGACGAGATCACGCGCAAGGTGATCCAGCCCGTCGTGATCACCACGGTCCAGCCGGTCGAACGCCAGATCCTGCAGGCGCAGACCGAAACCGTCACCGCCCCCGTGCAATACCAGGAAGAGCGCCTGCCGGTCCGCGTCGAGGAAGCATTCGTGCCGGAAACCGTGATTACCTATATCCCGGACGTCACCGAGCAGACCCGCGAGGAGTATACGGAAACCTATTTCGATGCCGTAACCCGGCGCGAAGTGATCCAGCCGGTCGTCCGTACACTGGTCCAGCCGGTCGAGATCCGCCGGGTGCGCGCCACGACTGAAACGGTCACCGCGCCAACCCGCTATGAAACCGTCCGCGCCGCACTCATCGTGCTGAACCTGGGCAGCGGCTGCATCTGCGCCGACGGAACTGTCGAACTGAGCGCCGAGAACTGCGACTAGGTTTCCGACAGCGCGGGCACCGGCATCCGGTCCCCGCAGCAATATCCCCCACGGCAGAACGCCGTGGGGTTTTTTGTGTCCGCATCCGTCACAATTTCCGGCGACAGGGCTGGCGGCGATAGCTAGGCTTGTTGCCGGACGGGCGCCAAGACCCGCAAGAGGAAACGCAATGCTTCATCTCCGCCGACTGGCCGCCGCTGCGGCCACCGCCCTGCTGGCCGCCTGCACCCAGCCCCACCCCCCGGCGGAGCCGGCTGACACGATCTTCATCGGCGACCATATCATTGCCATGGATGGCTCGACGCCGGAGGCCGTCGCCATTCGAGGCGAAACCATCGTCGCCACCGGCCCCCGCGAAGACCTGATCCGCTACCAGGGCCCGCAGACCCGGCTCGTCGAGCTTGGCGAGCATGCTCTTCTGCCGGGTTTCATCGACAGCCACAGTCATCTGACGGCGCAGGCGCGCCTCGCGGACTTTGCCAATATAGGCGCACCACCGGTCGGCCCGGTTACGGGCATTCCGGGCCTGCAGGACGTCCTGCGCGCCGGCATGGCGGACCGTCCGCCCGCTACCGGCGGATGGGTGATCGGTTTCGGCTATGACGAATCCCTGCTGGACGAGCAACGCGTACCGACCCGCGACGATCTCGACGCCGTTTCGACCGATGTCCCGGTCCTGATCATCCACACTTCCCTGCATTTCGGTGTCCTGAACTCACGCGGCCTCGAGGCGATGGGCATCACATCCGCCACGCCGAATCCGGTCGGCGGCGAAATCCGCCGGCGTCCCGGTACGGACGAACCCGACGGTGTGCTCAACGAAACCGCCTTCCAGGCCGTCCTGTTCCGCATCGTCATCGGGTCGAAAGACGATCCGGGCGCGAAATTCCGCGCCGCCCTCGGCGACTATGCCAGCAAGGGCGTCACCACGGCGCAGGATGGCGCAACCACCGCCGCCGATCTGGCGATCCTAACCGCAGAAGCCGCCCGCGATCCGCTGCCGATCGACCTCGCCGTCTATCCCTTCGCTGTCGCGCTCGACGAGGCTACGCGGGAGACAATCGATGCCACGCCCTATTCCGGCGGCCTGCGCATTGCCGGGGTGAAATTCGTCCTCGACGGTTCGATCCAGGGCCTCACCGGTTTCCTGTCGCAACCCTATCTGCAGGTTCCGCCGGGGGCGGACGAAACCTATCGCGGGCAGGCCACGATGCTGCCGGAAGTGTTCGAGCAGATGGTCGGCAGGTTCCTCGACCGGGGGGTTCCGGTTCTCGTCCACGCCAATGGCGATTCCGCCATCGACGAAGTCATCGACACGATAGACCGCCATTTCGCAGGCGGCGCGGTGCCTGACCACCGGACGGTGATCATCCACGCCCAGATGATGCGCGAGGACCAGCTCGACCGCATCCGCGAGGACGGTCTGATACCATCCTATTTCTCCGCCCACCCCTATTACTGGGGCGACTGGCACCGCAGGATTCTCGGCGACGAACGCGCCGCGCGCATCAGCCCGATCCGGTCCACGGCCGACAGGAACATCCGCTTCACGATTCACAATGACACGCCTGTCGTGCCGATGGACATGATGCGCCTCCTGGCGATTACGGTGAATCGCACGACGCGCAGCGGCTACGTCCTCGGCCCGGACCAGCGCGCCACCGTGATGGAAGCGTTGCAGGCGCTCACCATCAACGGCGCCTATTCCCTGTTCGAGGAGGACACCAAGGGCTCGATCACCCCCGGCAAGCAGGCGGACCTCGTCATTCTCGGCTCAGATCCGCTGACCGCCGATCCGGCCACGCTGGCAGACATTCCGGTGCTCGAAACCATTTCCCGTGGTCGGACGGTCTACCTGGCCAACTAGCGCCCCGGCAAACGAAAACGGCGCGCCCGTCAGGAGCGCGCCGCCAATTCAGTCCGTCAAAGGACGAGCCGCAGTCAGGCCGCGTCGGAGGCCTTTTTCTTGCCGATCAGTTTCGGCTCGTTCTGCACGGGCGCGCCGATCTCGATCTTGCGGGCTTTCTTCTCTTCCGGAAGCTCGCGCACAAGGTCGATTTTCAGCATGCCATGGTCGAGGCTCGCGCCGGTCACGACAACGTGATCGGCGAGCTGGAAGCGGCGGATAAAGCTTCGCTGGGCAATGCCGCGATGCAGGAACTGGCGGCCATTGCCGTCTTCCGTTTCGCCTTTCTTGCCAGCCACGGTCAGCAGGCCTTCCTTGGTCTCGATGTCGAGATCGGCTTCGGTAAAGCCGGCCACGGCGATCTCGATCGCAAAGGCGTTCTCGTCGACTCGCTCAATATTGTAAGGGGGATAGCCCTGCGTGCCGTCGAGGCGCGCGGCCTGGTCGATCATGTTCGCCATCCGGTCGAAGCCGACCATGGTGCGGTAAATCGGGGTAAGGTCGATATTGGTCATGGGGTACAGTCCTCTGCTTAAAGCAACTGGGGATGAGGCCGGTCAGGCGCCATCCGGTCTTCGCGGATCGCGTGAAACCCCGGCCCATTCAGCGGCGCCGGCACGTTTTCCGGTCCCGGCCTGCTGGGCAGCACCGTGACAGGGAAGATGTGGGAGCCTAGAAGGCTGGTTCAAGAGGCCACCCCGGAGAGACCCTGATGAAACCTGCCTTCACCGCTTCCCTTCTCGCCATCGCCCTGCTGGCCGCCTGCTCGGCGCCCCCTGCCGAAACTCCCGAGCCCGGACCTGCCGCACCCGAGGCCGCAGTCGAAACCCCTGTCAGCCCGATCCAGGCCGCCCTCGACGGCGACATCCGCTCGGCCGACGAAAAGGCCCGCGATGCCTGGCGCCACCCGAAAGAGACGCTCGAATTCTTCGGTGTTCAGCCAGGCCAGAAAGTCGTCGAACTCTGGCCCGGCGGCGGCTGGTACACCAACATTCTCGCCCCCTGGCTCGCCTCCGGCGGCGGTACGCTGGTTGCCGCGATCTTCGATCCCGCCGCTTCCGGCGACGAGGAAGGCCGCGCCCGCACCGAGCGCCGCAACGAGGAATTCAAGGCCAATTATGCCGACCCGAAATTCGGCACGATCGAATATTCGGCCTTTTCGGCAAGTTCCGGCCCGCTGACCGAGCCCGGCACCGCCGATGCCGTGCTGACTTTCCGCAACCTGCACAACTGGATGTCCGGAGGCTACGAGCAGAAATTCTTCGACGATGCCTTCGCCGCCCTGAAGCCCGGCGGCGTGCTTGGCGTCGTCGAGCACCGCCTGCCCTCGACCGCCACGCAGGACCCGAAAGCCGAGAGCGGTTATGTCCACGAGGATTACGTCAAGGCGCTCGCCGCGCAGGCCGGCTTCGAATTCGCCGGCTCCAGCGAGATCAATGCCAACCCGGCCGACACGGCCGACCATCCCTATGGCGTGTGGACGCTCCCTCCGGTCAATTCGAAGCCCGGCGAAGGCGATACCGTGCCCGAAGGCTGGGACCCGGCGAAATATGCCGCCATCGGCGAAAGCGACCGGATGACCCTGAAATTCGTGAAACCGGCCGAATAGACCCGTTTTGCGTCCAGTCCCGCCCCTTCCGGTTCCGGCCGGGAGGGGCCTTTTCGTCCAAGGCCCGGCATGACCCTGAAATCCCTCTTCCCCACCCTTGTCCGCGAAAGCACGCCCGGCACGGACGGCCTGCGCCAGCAACTCGCCGCCGTCTGCTGGATGCTCGAGGACGAGGACACCGCCGGCAATGACTGGTGCGATGCTGAGGGCTATGACGGCTACACGTCCTATGCCTCGCTCGACGACCTGCCGGAGCGTTTCCCCGAATTTGCCGAACTGAAGGCCCTGCTCGATGCCGAAGCCGCCGCCTTCGCGCGCGACCTGCACTGGGACATGGCCGGTTTCCACCTCTCGCTCGACGCAATCTGGGTCAACATTCTCGGCGAAGGCGGCAGCCATTCCGGCCACATCCATCCCGGCAGCGTGATTTCCGGCACCTATTACGTCACCGTCCCCGACGGCGCCGGCAGTCTCAAACTGGAAGACCCGCGCCTCGGCAGCATGATGGCCGCGCCGCAATTGCTCGACGATGCCCCCGAGAATCTCCGCCGTTTCATCTATCTCACTCCCCGCGAAGGCCATGCCTTCTTCTGGGAATCCTGGCTGCGCCACGAAGTCATGCCGAACCGGTCCGAAGACCCGCGCGTGTCGATCAGCTTCAACTACGCGCTCCTGCGCGACTGACCCGGAAGGCCCGTCCCCATGATCCTCGTCACCGGCAGCCTGATTGCCCCTCAAGAACACCGCCACCGCATCCTTGAGATCAGCCGCGAACACTGCGCCCGGTCCCGCGCCGAACCGGGCTGCATCGCCCACAATGTCCACGAGGACTGCGAAACGCCGGGCCGGCTGGTCTTCGTCGAATACTGGTCCGGCATGGACACATTGCAGGCCCACTTCCAGGTGCCCGCCAGCCGCGAATTCGTGCGCGAATTGCGCCAATTGACGGGTATCCGGCCGGAAATGCGCCTGTTCGAGGCAAACGAAGTGCAGCCCTGAGGGCGGAATTAACCCGTTTCGGGCATCAGGGGCTTGACCGATTGCCCCCGGGCCGCCATCGCAGCCCGCGTCTCACCTTTCCTCCCGAAGCGAGCCCCGCCATGGACCTTTCCAAGATCAAGACCGGCAACAATCCCCCGGACGACATCAACGTTCTGATCGAAGTGCCGCTCGGCGGCGATGCCATCAAGTATGAAATCGACAAGGCCTCCGGTGCGATGTTCGTCGACCGCTTCCTCTACACCGAGATGCGCTACCCGTGTAATTACGGCTTCGTCCCGCACACGCTGAGCCTCGATGGCGACCCGATCGACGTCATGGTTGTCGGCAACCGCCCGCTGGTGCCCGGTTCGGTCCTGCGCGCCCGCCCGGTCGGCGTCCTGATGATGACCGACGACAAGGGCCAGGACGAGAAGATCCTCGCCGTACCGCACCCCAAGCTCACCGGCTATTACGACAAGATCGCGACCTATCACGACCTGCCGCAGACGCTTTGCGACAAGATTGCCCACTTCTTCCAGCACTACAAAGACCTTGAAACCGGCAAGTGGACCAAGATCGAAGGCTGGTACGGCGTCGACAAGGCGCGCGAGCTGATCAAGGAAGCCGTTCTGCGGGCGAAAGAGGAAGAATAGCTCCACAACCAGAAACCCGGCGCGCCGCATGGACCTGTCTGTCTGGATCGCGCTGGTCGCGCTGTTCTTCGCCGGCGGCCTGACGCCCGGCCCGGCGGTAATGATGGTGATGAGCACCTCGCTGCGCTACCGCGCGCCGACGGCGCTGATCCCGGCCCTTGGCGTGTCAGCAGCGAACCTTGTCTGGATCAGCCTCGCGGCCACCGGGCTTGCCGCCTTCGCCGCAAAATTCCCGCTGGCCATCCTCGCCCTGAAAGTTGCCGGCATCGGTTTCATCGCCTGGCTCGCCTGGACCATCGCGACCGCCGACCC
>JBGSKI010000199.1:0-4804 GCA_041741315.1 Hyphomonas sp.
CACGCTTTCCGCGCTGGGCCGCAATTCCGGCACCGAGCCGATTGCCGCCGCCGCCTTGATCGCCGCCTCCGCCAGGTCTTCCGGCTGGCGCGATTTCGGCATCGCCGTCAGGGCGGCGACCGCTTCCGCATCGCCCTGCGGCAGGGAGGGATCGCCAGACGTCGTCATCACGGGGATCAGCTTGCGCACTTTCTGGGGATGGTTGAGCGCCATCAGCTGCGCGATCATGCCGCCCATCGAGGTGCCGAACACATCCGCCTGCGCCACGCCGAGTGCATCCAGCAGGCCGGCGGCATCCGCCGCCATGTCGTCCAGCAGGTAGGGCACCAGGTGACGCGGCGGGCAACCGCCCTGCACGGCCATGATGATTTCCATCGGCGAAGGCACGCTGACGCCCGCAAACTCGGTCGACAGGCCAATGTCCCGGTTGTCGAACCAGATCACCCGCCGCCCGGCCGCGACAAAGCCGTCGATCAGGCTGTCCGGCCAGCGGACCATCTGTGCGGTGTATCCGGACACAAGCAGCAGAGGCATGCCATCGTCCGGCCCGCGCGTGTCATATTCCAGCTCGATCCCGTTTGCCGCGATCCGTGCCATCGGCTCATCCTCCCGTGTTTTCCCGGAAGGCTAGACCGTTTCCGCCTCAGCGCAAGACGTGACGCCGCGACTGCCAGACCGCATAGGCAAGCAGACCGGCCGCGATGCCGAGAATGAAGAACGGGAAGAATTCCGCTCCCTCCATCTTAGGGGCATTCTCGTCGAACGTGCCGAACGCCATGCTTGCCGCCGCAGCCAGGAACGAGGCAGAGAACAGGGGGATCGCGAGCTTGCGCCTCACCAGCAGCGCGACCGAACCCAGCAGGCCGCCGAATACGCCGATCGCCCAGATGATCCAGACCCAGGCCGGCATGTGCAACCAGTAGTCCAGCATCTCCTGCGGGTAAGGCTTGAGATAGGCCTCGTTCCGGGTGGCCGTCATCGTGAAGTCGAAACTGCCGAAGCCGTTCCAGAGCAGGCTGAGCGCCCCCACCAGCCATAGGTGCCACGGCGTGCGCACATTATCATTTGCGGATTCTGTCATGCCCGTTCCCTCCCGGCAGTGATGTGGTCAGTTTAGCGCTTCCCACGAGGCAAGCGCAATTGTCCCCCCAATCTGCCTCGCCGGCCACTATACCAGTGACCGAAATATTGTTAATCTTTGGGTTTAAATGGAGGGATGCGAAATGGCTTACATACTCAGCGGTGCGGTGTCCGGTCTGTCCAGCTGGATCCGCGCAGAGGTCGAATTCACCGGCCCCATTCAGAAAGGCAAGCGCGGCATTGCCGCCCGCCGGGTCCAGGAATGGCTGTGCCTGCACGACCACCGGGTCGTGATCGATAGCGATTTCGGCGATATCACGGAATCCGCCGTGAAGGAGTTCCAGAGATCGCTGGGGCGCCCGCAGACGGGGATTGTCAACCAGATCACCTGGGACGCACTGGTCGCGCCCATGCTCACCGCCTTGCAGGGCCCGGCGAATCCGGGGCCAACGCTCCGCCGGTCATTGGTCGAATGTGGCGACTGCCATCTTGCCGTTCACCCTCGCGAAGTCGGCGGGCAGAACCGCGGGCCATGGGTGCGTCTCTACATGTTCGGCAACGAGGGAGCCGACTGGCCCTGGTGCGCCGGTTTCGTGACTTTCCTGATGAATCAGGCAAGCGAGCTGACCGGAATTGCGAAGCCGATTCAAGGCTCGGTATCGTGCGACTCGCTGGCCGAACAGGCCAAGGCGGCAGGCATTTTCGTACCGCAAGGCTCGCTGCAACCGGGCATGCCGGGGCCCGGGGCAATTTTCCTCAGGCGCCGGACGTCCACCGACTGGACACATACCGGCATCGTAACCGAATCCAATCCGCAATATTTTTTCACGGTCGAGGGCAACACA
The DNA here is from genome assembly GCA_041741315.1 of Hyphomonas sp. Classification (GTDB taxonomy): domain Bacteria; phylum Pseudomonadota; class Alphaproteobacteria; order Caulobacterales; family Hyphomonadaceae; genus Hyphomonas. The sequence goes on from JBGSKI010000199.1 coordinate 1,926, forward strand.
AATGACGAGGGAGACCGGGAAGGCTACGAAGTCTGTTCACGCCGGCAGGGGTATGTCGGCCGTGACTTCATCCTGATCTAGTCGCGGCATTCGGCGAGCCTGCATCCCGGCGCGGGTGACGGCAGCGGAATGAGCGGCTAAACCATCGGGCAGCAAAGGATTCCCTGCCCATGGCCACTGCCCCCGTCGACAAGGACAGCCACCTCTACCTGGTGGACGCCAGCGCCTATATTTTCCGCGCCTTCCATGCCCTGCCGCCCCTGACCCGCGCCTCCGACGGCCTGCCCATCGGCGCCGTCAGCGGCTTCTGCAACATGCTGTTCAAGCTGCTGGAAGACCTCAAGGGCCCCGACCGGCCGACGCACTTCGCCTGCATTTTCGACGCCTCGTCGAAAACCTTCCGGGACGACATCTACGACAAGTACAAGGCCAACCGCGACGAACCGCCGGAAGAGCTGCGCCCGCAATTCCCGCTCGTCCGCCGCGCTGCCGAGGCCTTCGCCGCCCATGCCATCGAATTGCTGGGCTACGAGGCCGACGACCTGATCGCCACCTATACCCGCCAGGCCGAGGCGAAAGGCGCGCGCGTCACCATCGTCTCGTCCGACAAGGACCTGATGCAGCTCGTCTCCGACCGGGTGCTGATGCTCGACACGATGAAGAACAAGACGCTCGGCCGCGCCGAAGTGTTCGAGAAGTTCGGCGTCGGGCCAGAGAAAGTCATCGACGTGCAATCCCTCGCCGGCGACAGTGTCGACAACGTGCCCGGCGCGCCCGGCATCGGCGTCAAGACCGCCGCGCAATTGCTCGACGAGTATGGCGACCTCGACACGCTGCTCGCCCGTGCCGGAGAGATCAAGCAGCCGAAGCGCCGCGAGACCCTGCTCAATTTCGCCGACCAGATCCGCATCTCGCGCCAGCTCGTCACCCTGAAGGATGACGTGCCGCTGACCATCGCGCTCGAAGACCTCGCCGTTCAGGACCCTGACCCCACCATCCTCCTTCCCTTCCTCGACGAGATGGAATTCAAGACCATCAACCGCCGCGTGCGCGAAATGATGGAGAAGGAAGGCGCGATCGATATTGCTCCGCCAGCGGAAGAACAGATCGACCGCTCGAAATATGTCTGCATTCGCGACTTCGACACGCTCAGGGACTGGGTCGCGCGTGCGACGAAGCAGGGCTATGTCGCCGTCGATACCGAGACCGACAGCCTCGATTCCGTCGGCGCCAACATGGTCGGCATCTCGCTCGCCCTGTCGCCCGGCGAGGCCTGCTACATCCCGCTGGCGCATGTCGATGCGAATGCCAGGGGCGACGGCGACATGTTCGGCGCAGACCCGCCCCGGCAGGTCCGCATGTCCGATGCCATCAAGGCGCTGAAAACCCTGCTGGAGGACGATTCCGTCCTCAAGATCGGCCAGAACATCAAGTACGACCTCAACGTCTTCGCAAAGCACGGCATCCATGTCGCGCCGGTCGATGACACGATGCTGCTCTCGTATGTCCTGAACGCCGGCAAGCACAATCACGGCATGGACTTCCTGTCCGAGAAATACCTTGGCCATGTGCCCCTCTCGTTCAAGGACGTGACCGGCACCGGCAAGGCGCAGGTCAGTTTCGACCGCGTGCCGCTCGACAAGGCCACCGAATACGCCGCCGAAGACGCCGACGTCACGCTGCGCCTGTGGCATACCTTTCGGAAAAAGCTGCATACGGAGAAAGTCACCACCGTCTACGAGACACTGGAACGCCCGCTCGTGCCCGTGCTCGCCGCGATGGAACGCGAGGGCATCAAGGTCGACCGCGACCAGCTCTCGCGCCTTTCCGCCGACTTCTCGCAGCGCTGCGCCGCGCTCGAAGACGAGGCCTATGAACAGGCTGGCGAAAAGTTCAACATCGGCAGTCCCAAGCAACTCGGCGAAATCCTGTTCGACAAGATGAACCTGCCCGGCGGCAAGAAGACCAAGACCGGCGCATGGGTCACCGATGCCGACGTCCTCGAAGACCTTGCCGCCCAAGGCCTCGCCCTGCCGCGCACCATCGTCGACTGGCGCACCCTGTCAAAGCTCCGCTCGACCTATACAGAAGCCCTGCAGGCCGCGATCAACCCGCAGACCGGCCGCGTCCATACCAGCTATTCCATGGCCGTTGCCCAGACCGGCCGCCTCTCCTCGACCGACCCCAACCTGCAGAACATCCCGGTACGGACGGAAGAAGGCCGCAAGATTCGCGAAGCCTTCATCGCCGGCAAGGGCAATGTCCTGGTCAGCGCCGACTATAGCCAGATCGAGCTGCGCATCCTCGCCCACATGGCCGACATCCCGGCCCTGAAGGAAGCCTTCCGGGAGGGTCTCGACATCCACGCCATGACCGCCAGCGAAATGTTCGGCGTTCCCATCGAAGGCATGGACCCGATGGTCCGCCGGCAGGCCAAGGCGATCAATTTCGGCATCATCTACGGCATTTCCGGCTTCGGCCTCGCCCGCCAGCTCGGCATCCCGCAAGGCGAGGCGAGCGAATATATCAAGACCTATTTCAAGCGCTTCCCCGGCATTCGCGCCTACATGGACAAAACCAAGGATTTCGCCCGCGAGACCGGCTATGTGCAGACCGCCTTCGGCCGCAAGGTCCACCTCGCCGACATCAAGTCGAAAGGCCCGGCGCGCAGCTTCGCCGAGCGCCAGGCGATCAACGCGCCGATCCAGGGCTCTGCCGCAGACATCATCAAGCGCGCCATGATCCGCATGCCCGCCGCCCTCGCCAGCGCCTGCGGCATACGGATCATCGCGCGCTTGATGATGTCGGCGGCGGTGCCCTGCAGCGGGGCGTTGATCGCCTGGCGCTCGGCAAAGGCGCGGGACGGGCCCTTGGCCTTC
>JBGSKI010000200.1:0-13916 GCA_041741315.1 Hyphomonas sp.
CGTGCGGATTCGCTGCCCATCCCGGCGCCGGTCAGCGCGCTGGACCGTCCGGTCATCGTTGTCGGCATGACGCAGGTCGGGCGTCTCGCCATCGATGCCCTGCAGGACCATCACATCCCCTATGTCGCCACCGAGTTCGACCCGGACCGCCTGCTGGCGGCAGTGGCCGACGGGTACAAGGTCTCGTTCGGCGATGCGTCCAACATGAAACTGGTCGAGGCCATCGGCGGCAACGATGCGCGGGCGCTGGTGCTCGGGGTGACGCGGTACGAGGTGTCGCGCGACGTGACGCCGACCGTCGAGCGGCGCTTCCCGGATCTCAAACGCTTCGCCTCGGTCGATTCGAAACTGGACCTTGAACGCTTCACAGCCCTCGGCGTTCGGACCCATATCGCCGGGGGCGAGCCGCGCGGGGTCGAGATGGTGATCGACATGCTGCACACGCTGGGCGTGCCGGAGGACGATGTCCGCACCTGGCTGAGCCATGAGGCGGAGCGCTTCACGATTGGCGAGGCGAAGTCCGGCGATGACGACGATGAACTCGACCCGCTTGACGAGGACGTCAACGAAGCGGCCTGAAGGTGGCTGGAAATTGCGCCGCTGGCGGTCTATAGGCATGGCTGTCCCAAGGGAGAGCAGAAATGCGCATTGGCGTTCCAACAGAAATCAAGAAGCAGGAATCCCGTGTCGGCCTGACACCGGAGAGTGTCGGCGAACTGGTCCGGGCCGGCCATGAGGTGAACGTGCAGGCAGGCGCCGGGCTTGGGTCCGGGTTTGCCAATGAGGCCTACACGGCCGTCGGCGCCAAAATCCTGGCTGACGCAGACGCGGTGTTCAAGGCCAGCGACCTGATCGTGAAGGTGAAGGAACCCCAGCCGGAAGAAACCGCCCGCCTGACCCCCGCCCACACCTTGTTCACCTATTTGCACCTGGCGCCCGATCCGGTGCAGGCCGAGGGCCTCAAGAAATCCGGTTGCCTCGCCATCGCCTACGAGACCGTGACGGATGACCAGGGCGGCCTGCCGCTGTTGCGTCCGATGAGCCAGGTGGCCGGCCGGATGTCGATGCAGGTGGCCGCCTGGGCCCTGATGCGGACCAAGCGTGGCCGGGGCATCCTGCTCGGCGGCGTGCCAGGCGTGGCCCCGTCGAAAGTGGTGATCATTGGCGGCGGCGTGTCAGGCACCCATGCGGCCGAGATCGCGGTCGGCATGCGCGCAGACGTGACGATCTTCGACCGCAACAATGTGCGCCTCGGCCAGCTCGACGAACAGTTCCGCGGCAGCCTGAAGACCATGTATTCGACGGCCCATGCCCTCGCCGAAGCCATCAAGGACGCCGACCTCGTGATCGGCGCCGTGCTGATCCCGGGTGCATCCGCACCGAAGCTGATCAGCCGTGAGCAGCTGAAGACGATGAAGCCAGGCGCGGTTCTGGTCGACATCGCCATCGACCAGGGCGGCTGTTTCGAGACCAGCCACGCCACCACGCACGAAGACCCGATCTATGATGTCGACGGCATCCTGCACTATTGCGTCGCCAACATGCCGGGCGCCGTGCCGCGCACGTCCACCTACGCGCTCAACAATGCCACCCTGCCCTTCGTGATGCAGATCGCGAACATGGGTGCGCGGGCGGCAATCAACGCCAATCCGCACCTCGCCAACGGCCTGACCGTGGACGCCGGCAAGATCGCCCATGAAGCCGTGGCTCGCGACCTTGGCGACGAATACGTCCGGCCGGACTGGTTGATGGCCTAAGCGGCACCGGAAGGTGGCGCACGTCCCTGCGCTGTCAGGATGGCGCGCAGCATGTCGATCTGCTCGGATTGTTGGGCGATCAGTTCGGTGAGCTGGCGCAGGCGGACTTCGTCGAGTTTTTCGTGTAGTTGCATGATCTCGAGTTCGGCTTTGAGGTTGACGTCGTAGTCATTGTTGGCAGCGGCGCGGTCTTTCTCCGACTGCCGGTTCTGCGACATCATGATGATCGGCGCCTGGACCGCCGCCAGCATCGACAAGATCAGGTTCAGGAAGATGAACGGATAGGGGTCGAGCGCGGCAAACCCCGTCCGAACGGCCAGCGCGTTGCCGCCAATCCAGACAAACAGCACGCACCCGAACAGGATGATGAACGTCCACGAGCCGCCGAATTGCGCAACCTTGTCGGCCAGCCGGTCACCGGCGCTCGATTGTTCGTCCATCTCGCTGTTGACGTTCCGGGAAATCCGCCGCCGCGCGATCAGGCGCTCCAGCACCTTGCGTTCGCGGTCCGTCAGGTCCTCCAGACGGCTGTGCATCAGGTCGTTTGCGAGCGATTTCAAGTCCTTGGCCATGTCCGGTATCCTGCCTGTCAGTGAGAGTACAGGCAGACAAGAGCGCCGGACCGGGCCGATTGAAAAGGCCTGAATTGCGGTCCCGGGGATCAGGAATTCAGGGCGGCGATCGCGTCGTTGATCGTGGCGCGGGGCCGGTCGAGGATGGCGGCAATCTGCGCGCGCTGTTCGATTGCGAGCCAGAGGCCGAGCACTTCGACGTCAACGACGCGCCATTCGCCCTCGCGCTCGATCACGCGCCAGCGGACGGTCATCGGGTCTTCGCCTTTCTGGCGGACACGGGTCTCGACAATGGAATCCTTCGGCGACCGGTCCTTCGAACCGAGGACTTCGATCTCGGCATCGCGGAACGTCGACGCATTGTCCTTGAAACTGCCGGACAGGAAATGGCGGAAGGCGTCGGTGAACCGGCCCTGTTCCTCGGCGGTGACGCGATTGGCGTGCTTGCCGAGGGTGAAGCGTGCGACGGCAGGCACGTCTATGGACCCGGTAAAGGCCGCTTCGCCCTTCACGGGGTCGGAAATGTCCTTGGCGGCCCCGGCAATCAGGGCTTCAGCCTCAGGACCGGCCAGTGCCGGCAGGGACGACAGGGAAAGGGCCGTGGCAACAATCAACGCGCGCAACATTGCGGGTATCCTTCGGGTCTTGGTTCGTCCCATACATAAGACGTGCCACCCCGCTCGGTTCCCCGTCCTTCTGTATAGGAATCATACGCTTTGCGCATGGTTGAGGAGGCCGAAACGGTAAACGAATCCCTAAGGCCGTGGCTTTCGCGCAACAGGCGAGTTCCAGGCTGGGCGGACGGGTGGTTCAGAGAGGGACGGCGCGGGGAGATTCGTATGATTTATTAGGAGCCGAGCAGCCTTGAGCGCGATCCGTCCCGAAGCGGGGATCAGTTATAAATTCATTCCTTCGCTGAAATCGATCCTCGATCGATTTCTGGGCGCGGAGCGCCCACCGCAAAGGTGCAGCCTTGAGCCTGTTTCATCGCGAAGCGGGAAACGTCAAAGATTCATTCGACCGCTCAAATCGATCCTCGATCGATTTGTGCCGCGTAGCGGCACTGCGGTCGAATGGTGCGGGCGGCCGGGCTTGAACCGGCAAGGCCTTGCGGCCGAGGGATTTTAAGTCCCTTGCGTCTACCAATTTCGCCACGCCCGCACTCAAGGGTGGACTTAGCGGGTTTTGCCGGGCGATGCTATCCGGGCGGGCAATGGAGACAGCACGAATGACACGGGCCCTTCCCTTCCTTTGGTTCCTGCTGGCAGGCGCCGGACTGGTGGCAAGCCTCGACCAGGTGGCTGCCGCCAGCAGCAGTCCGGCCTTGGCGGCGGCGGCCCTGTTCCCGGCGGTGATGGCATCCCTCGCGGCCCTGGCCATGGGGCTGACCTACCTGTTCATCGCGCGGACCCGGCCGTCTCCCGCCGTGACAATCATCGGCTTCAGCCACCTGTTCCTGGCTATGATGGCGCGGATCGGACAATTCCTGGCCGACTCCTGGCGCGCCGAGGCGATGGCCGGTGACTATTCCGGCCTGTCCGGAAAACTGGGGTTTGCCTACATGGCGACCGGTCTTGCCAGCCTGTGCGGCTGGATCGTCTTCGTTATCGCCCTTATCGTCGCGCTGAATACGCCCGCCGGGCGGCCGGAAGACGCGTTCTAGCTGACCCGTTCGAACACCGCCGCAAGACCCTGCCCCCCACCAATGCACATGGTCTCGACGCCATAGCGTGCCTCGCGCCGGTCCATCTCGCGCAGCAGCGTGGTCAGGATGCGCACGCCAGTCGCGCCGACCGGATGGCCGAGCGAAATGCCCGACCCATTGACGTTGAGACGCTGTATGTCGTCACCGCCGAATCCGAGCGCCTTGGTGCAGGCGAGCACCTGCGAGGCAAAGGCTTCGTTGAGTTCGATCAGGTCGATTTCCTTGAGGGCAAGGCCCGCCTTGCCGAGTGCTTTCTCCGTCGACGGAACGGGGCCGATGCCCATGACATTCGGACCGACGCCAGCCACGGCCCAGGACGCGAGCCGGCCGAGCGGCTTCAGGCCATGCTTGTCGGCCATCTCCCGCGTGCAGACGATGCAGGCCGCTGCACCATCGTTCTGGCCCGAGGCATTGCCGGCGGTGACCGTGGCGTCCGGATCTGCGCCTGCGCGGATCGGCTTCAGGGAAGACAGTTTCTCCAGGGTAGAATCCGGGCGGATATGCTCGTCTTCGTCAATGACCGTGTCGCCCTTGCGGCCCTTGATCGTGTACGGAACGATCTCGTCGGCAAACTTCCCGGAGGCCTGCGCTGCGGCGGCCTTCCTGTGGGAATTGTACGCAAACTCATCCTGCGCCTCACGGGAAATCTGGTAGTCTCGGCGGAGGTTTTCCGCCGTCTCGATCATGCCGCCGGGGACCGGATGGAACTTGCCGCCCGCAGTGTAGCGTCCGCGCGACAGGCCGTCATGCAGGGTCAGGCCGTCGCCCTTCAGGCCCCAGCGCATCTCGATGGAGAAGAACGGCGCGTTCGACATGCTTTCGGCGCCGCCGGCTATCACAAGGTCGTTCGCGCCGGAACCGACCTGCATCACGGCATTGATCACCGCCTGCAGGCCCGAGCCGCAGCGACGGTCGATCTGGTAACCGCCGGTGGATGTGGTCAGGCCGGCGTCGAGTGCCACCATCCGCCCGAAGGCGGGCGCCTCCATGGTCGGATAACACTGCGCGAAGATGCAGTCCTCCACCACTTCGGCGGGCAGACCCGTGCGCTTCATCAGCTCGCTGACGACATGCGATGCGAGTTCGTGCGCGTGGACGGTCTTGAAGCTACCCCCGAAAGCGCCAACGGCGGTGCGGACGGGTTCACAGATAACGACATCTCTCATGGCAATTATCCCTGTTGGTCGCGGCCGCGCGCAGTCACCTGCTTGCGGGCTTCCTCGACGGCGTCGGCCGTCACCGAATTGGCGTGCTCGATGGAGCGGCGCACTTCTTCCTTCATGGCCTTGCCGAACTCCATGCCGAAGCCGTCATCGATCAGGGCCTTGTACTTTTTCAGCAGCACGGGCTGCGCGCTGCACATGTCATGCGCCATCTTCATCGCCGCCGGGACAAGTTCGTCGGCCTTGTACACGCGGTTGACGAGGCCCCAGCGTTCGGAGGTTTCGGCGTCGATGAAATTGCCCGTGAAAGAAAGCTCCTTGGCGCGGCTGATGCCGATCAGGCGCGACAGTTTCTGCGACAGGCCCCAGCCCGGCACGATGCCGACACGGGCATGCGTGTCGGCGAATTTCGCGTTCTCGGACGCCAGCAGCACGTCGCACATAAGGGCCAGTTCAAAGCCGCCCGTGATCGCAAAACCGTTGATCGCGCCGATCACCGGCCAGGGATAGGCCGCAATGGCAGCGAGCATGTTGATGGATTTGGAATCCTCGTCTGCGCCGAGGGCAAAGCCGGTCTGCCCGGCTTCCTTGAGGTCGATCCCGGCGGTGAAGGCGCGGCCCGAACCGGTCAGCACGACAGCGCGGATGTCCGGATCGTCTTTCAGGTCGGTGAACAGTTTAACGATGGCCGCGCGCAGGGCTCGGTTGAGGGCGTTGAGCGCGTCCGGCCGGTTGAGGGTCACGAGCGCGACCGGCCCGTCGCGTTCTACAAGGATAATGTCTTCAGCCATTCCGGCCTCCCATTTTTGTTCCTGTGCAGACGTGTCAGGCCGTCCGCTTGCGGAAGATGTTCACGATGGCAATGACCAGCGCAATAAGGGCGATGACGCCCGCGACATAGAACAGGCCGAACTTCAGCGGTGTCAGCCAGTTCTTGGCGTCGAGCGCATCGGCCGCGCCGGACAGGGCAAGCGCCTGCACGGTGTTTTCGGTCAGGTCCACGACAATGGTCGCGAGGGCCGGCACGGCCGCGATCTTTCCGAAACTGCCGAAGAAGCGCAACGCCATGCCCGCGAAGAAGCCGCCATAGGCGAGCGGATAGACCGTATCGAGCAGGACCGTGATCCAGAAGTGCGCCGTCTTCTGCTCCCCGGACAAGGTTCCGATCAGGGCGTGGGCCTCCTCCCCGCTGCGCAGCATGTCGAGATAGGTGCCGCCGGCAAGGGGGGCGATAGCCGAAGCCGAGCGTGATCAGGATCGTCGCGAAACACAGGCTCCAGAGCGTGCGGGTCCCCGTCAGGAATGTCATGCGTTTGCGTCCCCCAGCCGTTCAGGTGTCAAGCCCGTGCTTGCAACGATGGCCGAAAGGCGGGCGGCGGCCTCTTCGACAAGGTCTTCGCGGATGGTCGAGGCGACGAGATGCACGCCATTGTCGCCGATCGCCCGGAACCAGGGATACGAGCCGAACGCGACCTCCGGCATGTCCCTGGCCAGCGCGCCGAGCGGCTCGGCAATGTCCCCTTCCCGCATGCCCGTTCCGCGGATCGTCACCTTGTGCACGACCGCACCGGTCTCGAGCCGCGGGCCGATGTCTTCCAGCATGGCACGGGCGATCTGCGGCACGCCGGCCAGCGTGAACACATTGCCGGTCTGGAAGCCGGGCGCCCCGGACACCGGATTGGCCACCAGCATCGCCCCGTGCGGGATACGCGCCATGCGGCGGCGCGGCGCCGTGAATTCGGTGTTCATCGCGTCGTAGCGGGCCTGCAGCATGGCAATGACTTCGGGATGTTCGGAAATGCCGACCCCGAACGCCTTGGCGATGGCGTCTGCGGTGATGTCGTCATGCGTCGGGCCGATGCCGCCGGTGGTGAAGACGTAGGTGTACTTGGCGCGCAGGTCGTTCACCGCAGCGACGATCTCGTCCTCGATATCCGGCACGGTCCGGCTTTCGCGCACCGGGATGCCGAGCGGGGCGAGGTAGGCGGCGATCTGCTGGAGATTGATGTCGCGGGTGCGGCCGGAGAGGAGTTCATCCCCGATCAGGAGCACGGCGGCGGTGGGCTGGGATTTGGCCATGCGCAGGAGATGGCACGCCTGCTGCCTGAGGCCAAGCGGGAACGTCGCGGCATTCCGCGCTTTGTGACATGGTACGGTAAACCCGAAGGAGGCCCTCATGAAGCGCAACGCAACAGCCGTCTGGTCCGGCAACCTGACCGAAGGCACCGGCACGCTCGACACCCAGAGCGGCGCCCTCAGCCAGCATCCGTATTCCTTCAAGGGCCGCTTCCAGGACGAGAGCGGCAAGTCCGGCACCAATCCGGAGGAGCTGATCGCGGCGGCCCATGCCGGATGCTTCACCATGCAGTTGTCGCACATCCTGGCGCAGGGCGGCACGCCCGCCGAAAGGCTGGAAACGGTCGCCGTGGTCACCGTCGATCCGAAGGACGGCGGCGGGTTCAGCATCACGAAGAGCGCCCTTAGCCTGAAGGGCAAGGTGCCCGGCGCAACGGAAGCCAGCTTCAAGGCCGCCGCGACCAAGGCCAAGGAAGGCTGCCCGGTATCGGTCGCCCTCTCGGCCATCGAGATCACGCTCGAAGTGGCGCTGGACATCTGAAGCGCCGGTCCCCCGTTGGCTTTGACAGCGCCGCCCGGTTAGGCAAGTCTGGCGCTAACATGAGGGCGGACGCGAAATGAACAGGCGGGAAATGCTGATGTCGGGACTGGGCGTGGCGGCACTGGCGGGATGCAAGCTGGCACCGGCGGCGGCCGGGCGGTCGAAACGCATGGCCATCACGATGGACGATTTCCACCTCTTCCACGAACCCTATGGCGCCCCCTACGACCCGCTGAGCCGCGACCAGGGCATCCTCGATGCCTTCGCCGCACACGGCGTGAAGGCGGGCGGCTTCGTGACCGGGCAGTTCGTCGACAATGACACCGGACGCATCGTGCTGGACCGCTGGCAATCGGCCGGGCACCTGATCGGCAACCATTCCTGGAGCCATCCACATGCCAGCGCGCTGGAGGCCACGGCCTTCTGCGAAGAGATCAGCCACAATGACACCTTCCTCAGCGCCAGACCGGCCTATGCGCGGGATTTCCGGTTCCCCTTCCTCGACGAGGGTGGCACGACCGAGAAACGCGACGATATCCGCAAATTCCTCAACGCAAACGGCTATCGCAATGCGGCAGTCACCATAGATAGCCAGGACTGGTCGATTTCAGACCGGCTGGAACAACGGATCAGGGAAAACCCGGCCGCCGATCTCAGCGCCTTCGGCCCCTTCTACGCCGCGCATGTCGTCGAGCTCGCCGAGCACTATCACACGGTGGCCGGTACGATGGGCCTCGATACGATACGGCACACGCTGCTGGTTCACCACAATATCCTGAACATGCTTTTCATGGACGATGTCCTGGGTGCCCTCGCCGCCAATGGCTGGCAATTCGACCCGGCGGCCGATGTGCTGGCCGATCCGCTGTTCGACAGCCAGCCTGAAGAATTGAATTCCGGGCGCTCCCTACTGGATGTTCTGGCCTCCGAGCGGCAGGTGGCAATCGAGGCCTATCCGGTGCGCGGCTACGAATTCGCCGTGCCCGCCATGGATGTCGCTGGTCTCTGACAGCGCCAAGGGGTGGAAATTTCAGGCAATTGCTGCCACATTGCCCCTGAAATCAGAAAGATCCCAGATGACCGAGACGAACGTCCTCCTGCCGATGCGCACCGGCGAAATCCGCATTCACGATGCCGAGGGCTTCGAAGGCATGCGGCGAGCCGGCCGGCTGGTGGCTGAATGCTTGGACATGCTCGTGCCGGAAGTGAAGGTCGGCGTCACGACCGAGCATCTCGACAACCTGGTCCGCGAATTCGTCCAGGACCATGGCGCCGTCTCGGCGACGATCGGCTATCGCGGCTACCGCCACGCCTCCTGCATCTCGCTGAACCATGTCATCTGCCATGGCATACCGGGGCCAAAGCCCCTGAAGGATGGCGACATCGCCAATATCGACGTCACGCTGATCCTCGATGGCTGGCATGGCGACCATTCGCGCATGTTCAGCGTCGGCGAACTGAAGCGCAAGGGCGAGCGCCTGATCGACGTGACCTATGAGGCCATGATGGCCGGCATCGCCAGGATCAAGCCCGGCGCCCGGTTTGGCGACATTGGCGGGGCAATCTCCGAAATCGCCCGGCTCAACCGCCTGTCCGTGGTCGAGGATTTCTGCGGCCATGGCCTCGGCCGCCTGTTCCATGACGAACCGAACGTCGTGCATTCGTCCGACTACAATACCGGCCCGGAACTGAAGCCCGGCATGTTCTTTACCGTCGAGCCGATGCTGAATCTCGGCCGCAAGGATGCCGGCATCCTGCCGGACGGCTGGACCGCCGTGACGCGCGACCGGCAATTGTCGGCGCAATACGAGCATTCCGTCGGCGTGACCGAAACCGGAGTCGAGATTTTCTCCGCCAGTCCCAAGGGCTGGCACCAGCCGCACAAGGTGAAGCTGTAACTTCATGCCGGGGGGCGCGGACGCACCGGACAAGCCCCATTGGCAAGGCCACCGCGAGCGGCTGCGCAGCAAGCTTCTCACGCGCGGGCCGGCGGCCCTCGACGATTACGAAATCCTCGAAGTGATGCTGATGGCCTTCATCCCGCGCCGGGATGTGAAGCCGATCGCCAAGGCGCTCGAGAAACAGTTCGGCGGCCTGTCCGGTGTGCTGGCGGCGCCGACCTCCGATCTCGTCAAGGTCGACGGCATCGGCGAAACGGTCGCCGCCTACCTCAAGGCCGTCGCCGAATTGCAGACCCGCGCGTCCCTGCAGGAAATCAAGCGCCGGGAAGTGATCTCGTCCTGGGCGGCCCTCGAGGCCTATGTGAAACGGGAACTGCAGCATGAAACCGTCGAACAGTTCCGCGTCCTGTTCCTCGACCGCAAGAACCAGCTGATCGCCGACGAAGTGATGAGCCGGGGCACCGTGGACCATGCGCCGGTGTTTCCCCGTGAAGTGGCGAGGCGCGCCCTCGAACTCGCCGCATCCAGCCTGATCCTGGTCCACAATCATCCCTCCGGCGACACGACGCCCTCGCGCGCCGACATTGAAATGACCCGCGAGATCATCGACGCGTTAACCACGTTCGATATCAATGTGCACGATCACCTGATCGCCGGGCGCAGCGGCGTCACCAGCTTCCGGGCTCGCGGCTTGATCTGAGCTTCCCTCACGATAAGACTTGCGGCCTTCGTCCTGCACACTACCGTAGCAGCGACGGCAGCACGCACTCTCCAAGAAGAGCGGCGCCGCCGACCGGAGGAGAGCCGCAGATGACCGACACGATTGCAGGCCAGGCGGCAAAGCCCGGCCACCTCACGGGATTTGGAACCCGGGGCTACCGGCTCTACGTCCTCCTGTCCTTGATGGTCGTTTACACGCTGAACTTCATCGACCGGACGGTGCTGACCGTGGTCGCACAACCGATCATCAACACGTTTGGCCTCGACGATGCCCAATGGGGCCTGTTGAATGGCCCTCCCTTTGCGATGTTCTATGCGCTGATGGGCATTCCGATCGCCATGTGGGCGGACCGTGGCAACCGGGTCTTCATCATCGGATTGTGCATCGTCATCTGGTCTGTGATGACGGCCCTGTGCGGCATCGCGTCCGGGTTCATGTGGCTCCTGCTGTTCCGGATCGGCGTGGCGATCGGCGAGGCCGGCTGCACCCCGCCCGCAAACTCGCTGATCACGGACTATTTCCCGCCGAAGAGCCGCGCCAATGCCCTCGGCATCTATTCCATGGGGGTCACGCTGGGCGGCGTGCTCGCACAATTGTTCGGCGGCACCATTGCCGGCATCAAGGGTCCGGACATGGGCGCCTGGCTTGACGGGCTCGGCCTCGGTGCCCTGTTCAGCGGCCTCGACTGGACGCGCATCGATGGCTGGCGGATCGCTTTCGTGCTGATCGGACTGCCGGGTGTCGTGGTGGCCGTCATGCTGTGGTTCACCGTCAAGGAACCGCCGCGCGGCTATTCCGACCCACCCTCCGGCCGGATACAAAAGGCTGGCTTTGCCGAATCCTTTGCCGAGTTCAGCCGCAAGCCGACTTTCTGGACCCTTTCGCTCGGTGCCGCCTTCGTGGCCTTTGTCGGCTACGGCCTGATCACATTCCAGGCACCCTTCCTGCAGCGCGTCCACGGCGTCAGCGTCCATGAAGCCGCCGTCAATTATGGCGCGCCGCTGGCCGGGTTTGCCGCATTCGGAACCTTCCTTGGCGGCTTCCTCTCGGAAAAGCTTTCCGTTCGTTTCCCGGCAGTGTCGGCCTGGCTGCCAGCCGTCGGGCTCCTCATTGCCGTGCCGGCCTATACCGCTGCTTTCATGACGCCGTCGCTCGGCGCCGCCTTTGCGCTTTGGGCCATCGCTGCGGTCGCGCACTACGCCTATCTGGGCGCTCAGTACACGGTCGGCACGGCGATCGTCAGCCCGCGCGCCCGCGCCACGACGATTTCCGTCCTCCTGCTGATCGTCGCGTTGATCGGTAATGGTGTCGGCCCGCTGTTCACCGGATGGATGAGCAAGAGTTTCATGCTTGGCAGCCTGGCAAAACAGGGACTGTCGGACCAGTTCGCAGCATTCCAGCCGAAGTTTTGCGGCGCAAAAATCGCCGAACTCGGAGCCGATGGCCCGGCGCTTTGTTCGGCCTATGCCGAAGGCCTGCGGCACTCGATGGTGGCGACCGTGATGTTCTTCCTGATCGCCGCCCTGTGCTACATGCTGGCTGCGCGCACTTTCATGCGCGACCGCTACGACCCTGACGCCACACAGGAATAATCCGCATCAAAATCGCCCCCTCTGACGCCTGAACGGAGACGCCCATGACCGACGCCGCCGCAGACCGCCCGGGACACGAAACGGGATTTGGATCGCCTGCCTACCGGGCCTACGTGCTCAGTTCCCTGCTGGTCGTGTACATCTTCAATTTCATCGACCGGTCGATCCTAGCGATCCTGACCGATCCGATCAAGAAAAGCCTCAATCTCGAAGACTGGCACATGGGCATGGTCGGAGGCTTCGCCTTCGCGATGCTCTACACCACGCTCGGCATCCCGATCGCGCGCGTGTCGGAACGCATGAGCCGTGTACGGATAATCGTTGCCGCAATCACACTCTGGAGCCTGATGACCGTATTCTGCGGCTTCGCGGGCGGCTTCCTCTCCCTGTTCCTGCTGCGCATCGGCGTCGGAATCGGCGAGGCCGGGTGCACGCCGCCGGCCCAGTCCCTCATCGCCGACTATTTCAAGCCGGGCAGCCGCGCGACGGCCGTGTCGATCTACGCGCTCGGCGTGCCGCTCGGCGGCATGATTGCCGGCCTCGCTGGCGGGCCGATCAATGACTATGTCACTGGCGCGAACATCTACCACATCCTGAACGAATGGGGCTGGACCTGGCTGGCCGGCCTGATCGACTGGCAATCCCTGGAAGGCTGGCGCATCGCCTTCATTGCTGTCGGACTGCCGGGCCTGATCTACGCGCTTGTCGTCGGTTTCACGATGAAAGAGCCGCCGCGCGGTTATTCCGACCCACCGGAGGCGCGCAAGCAGGAACGCGCCAGTTTCGGCGAAGTGCTCGGCGTCCTCGCCCGCAAGCCCGCCTATATCCATGTTGTGGCTGGCGCGACGCTCGCGTCCTTTGTCGGCTATGGCGTCGCCGCCTTCACGCCCTCCTTCCTGAAGCGGACGCATCACCTGTCTCTCACCGAGGCCGCACTGATCTACAGTCTCGTGCTCGGCGTGATGGCCGCCATCGGTGTCTTCCTGTCGGGCTATCTGGCCGACCGGATGTCGAAGCGGCACCCGACCGCCCTGTCATGGCTGCCTGCTCTCGGCATGGGACTGGCCGTTCCGCTCTACCTGATCGGCTACATGGCGCCTTCGGTCGCGACATTCCTGCCGCCGCTGATGTTGGCGGCGACGCTGCATTATTTCTATCTCGGTCCGATGTATGCCGTCAGCGGCGGGGTCGTGGACAGCCGCATGCGGGCGACGTCCGTCGCCATCACGCTGTTCGTGGTCAACCTGATCGGCCTCGGCCTCGGCCCGCCTTTGATCGGCGCCCTGTCGACCTTCATCAAGACCGTCCTTTTGAGCGGGAACGACCTGACGCTCGCGCTGTGCAAGACCGAAGGCCTTGCCGACGCCGCCATCGCCGCCTGCAGTTCGGCAGACGCGAAGGGCCTGCAATGGTCCATGCTGGTCTTCGTGTGCGGCTATGCCTGGGCGGCCCTGCATTACTTCTTGGCCGGCAAGACGCTGGAGCGTGACATGATCGCCAAGCCAGCTTAATCGGGCTGCATGGCTGTCTACACACAGGTTCCCGACGACGCGCTGGCCGCGTTCCTGGCCGAGTATGATCTTGGCACCCCGACCGCCCTGAAGGGCGTGGCCGAGGGCGTCGAGAACACGAACTATTACCTCGAAACCACCCGGGGCCGGTATTTCCTCACCCTGTTCGAGAAGCGGGTGAACCCGGCGGACCTGCCTTTCTTTATCGGCCTGAAGCAACACCTCGCCGCCAAGAGCTTCCCCTGCCCCGAACCCGTCATGGCACGCGACGGCGAGGCCCTGCGCACGCTGCAGGGACGGCCCGCAGTGATCGTCTCGTTCCTCGAGGGCCTGTCGCCCCGCAAGCCGAACGTCACGCAATGCCGCGAACTCGGCAC
>JBGSKI010000201.1:0-7718 GCA_041741315.1 Hyphomonas sp.
GGCGACCAGCGGCACGCCGGCCCGCACCGGACCGGAGAACCGGCCGAGCACGACCGCGCCAATGCCATAGCGGGCACAGAACGCTTCGCTGCGTTCGATCAGTTTCGGGTATTTGCTGAACGGCCAGAGTGTCACGAGGCGCGACACATGTTTCCGTCCGAGGACGAACAGGGTGATGTCGCCGAGTGCTCCGCCAATCGTCGCGGCGGCGACGACGCCGGCCAGTCTCGGCAGGTCATGCGGGCCGACAATCGCGGCGACGCCGACCAGAAGGACCCAGACCAGCGGCACGAATTCGACATAGGCCAGCAGGAAGACCAGCACCCCGATCGATTCGGGATGGCTGGAGGCAAATCCTGTCAGCTGGCTGGCAATCTCTTCCATGCGGGATATCCGGACCGGCTGTGCAGCCGGTCCTTGAGACTTATGCGGCGGCGCGGCGCTTGGCGTTGCCCTGCACCTGGCGTTCGATCCATTCGTAGGTCTTCTCGATACCGGCAACCAGTGGCTGGCTCGGCGCCCAGCCGAGTTCCTGGCGGATCAGCGAGTTCTCGGAATTGCGGCCGCGAACGCCCTGCGGGCCCGGAATATTGTTGCGGATGATCTTCTTGCCGGCGATGTCGGCGATCATGTCGGCGAGCTGGTTGATCGTTACCATCTCGTCGGAACCGATATTGACCGGCTGGGTCACGCCGGAGCGCGTCAGGCGCAGCGTGCCCTCGACGCATTCGTCGACAAACAGGAACGAGCGTGTCTGCAGGCCGTCACCCCAGATATCGATGGAGTCGCCGGATTTCGCCTTGGCGATCTTGCGGCAGAGGGCCGCCGGGGCCTTCTCGCGACCGCCGTCCCAGGTGCCTTGCGGCCCGAAGATGTTGTGATAGCGGGCGACCCGCGATTCCATGCCGCGGCAGCGGGCATAGGTGAGGTAGAGGCGCTCGGAGAACAGTTTCTCCCAGCCATACTCGCTGTCAGGCGCAGCCGGATAGGCCGAGTCTTCGCGGCAGTTCGGATTGTCCGGGTCTTCCTGGTTGTAGGCCGGGTACATGCAGGCCGACGAGGAATAGAAGATCCGCTTGCCGTTGCGCTTGTAGACCGCGTCCAGGACGTTGAGGTTGATCGTGGCGGAGTTGTGCATCACGTCGGCATCATTGTCGCCGGTGAAGATATAGCCTGCCCCGCCCATGTCGGCGGCGAGCTGGTAGACTTCGTCGAACTTGCGGTCGATGACGTCGCGCACGAACAACTGGTCGCGCAGGTCGCCCATCACGAAGTCATCTGCTTCGGTATCGGCATATTCGTGCATCTTCAGGTCGACGCCGCGCACCCAGAAGCCTTCGCGCTTCAGGCGGCGCACGAGATGCCCGCCAATGAACCCGCCTGCACCACAAACCAGAGCCGTCTTCATAACCTTGTCCACTCCTAAACTTGTCCCCGGGGCACAGGATCACCTGCCCGCCGATTGATTTCTGACTGTCAGCCTGCAAGCACCGTGCCGGTTGACCGCTTTTTCCCGTGCCTTTCCGGGAAGGTTAATTCCGCCTTGCGCCGCCCCGGTCAGGACGCGCCCGACAGGCCGAGCCAGCCGGCGATGATGTTGCGCTGCATGTCATTGGTGCCCGAATAGATCGTGCCAGCCATGGCATCGCGCAGCGCCCGTTCGGCACCGTACTCGCTCATCAGGCCGTAGCCGCCGAGCACGCGGATCGTGTCGATCGCGGTTTCCAGCAAGGCCTCGCTGGTGAACAGCTTGGCCATCGAGGCGTCCATGCCCACGGCCTTCGAGGTTTCGAGGCGCGTGGCCGCCCGGTAGGTCAGCAGGCGGGCCGCTTCCAGCCGCACCTTCATGTCGACGATGCGGTGCGAGACGGCCTGGTACTGGCCGATCCGCTTGCCGAACGACATGCGGGTCTTGGCATAGTCGACCGATTTCTCGAGCAGGCGCTCCATCTTGCCGAGGTGTGCGGCGACCAGGCAGGTCCGCTCCCACTCCATCGACTGGTTGAAGATCGGGCCGCCGGAGCCCATCTTGCCGATCATCGCACTCGCCGGGACGCGGACGTCCTCGAACACGAGTTCCCCGATGGGACAGGTGCGCAGGGCCGACTTGTCGAAGGCCTGTCCGGATTTGAACCCCGGCGTGCCCTTGTCGACGATGAAGCCGGTGACGCCGCCCATGTAGCCCTTGGTGTCGTCGGTCGAGGCGTAGACCACGGCGACGTCGGCAATCGGGCCGTTCGAACTGAAGATCTTGACGCCGTTAATGATGAAATCGTCGCCGTCGCGGCGGGCGCGGGTGCGCATGTTGAACGCGTCGGAGCCGCTTTCCGGCTCGGTCATCGCGTTGACCGCGATCCGCTTGCCGCTGCAGAGATCCGGCAGGTAGCGCGCTTTCTGTTCCGGCGTGCCGTGCTTCCAGATCGGCGTGACGCAGGCCAAGAGGTGCGCGCAGATGGCAAACACAAGGCCGCTGTCTTCGCAGGCATAGCCGAGCGCTTCGAGCGCGATGGTCGTGGTCAGCGCGTCGAGATTCGAGCCGCCATATTCTTCCGGCACGGTCAGGCCCTGCAGGCCCATCTCGCCGCACATCAGCCACAGGTCGCGGCGGAATTCCTTGGCGGCGTCGCGCTCCACGACATCCTGGTTCAGCTCCTTGCGGGCGAACTTGATGATCCCGTCGCGCAGGGCGCGCTGGTCGGCATTGTAGTTGAAATCCATCAGGCAATTTCCTTGAGACGCTGGTAATCGATCTTGTCGGTCGAAGTCTTGGGCAGTTCCGGCACGTGCACATACTTGTCGGGAGCCATGTAGTGCGGAAGGTTCTGGGAGCAAAACTTCTTGAGTTTCAGGAGCGAAGGCGGCGCTTCGTCGGACCAGGCATAGTAGGCGCGGATCTCCAGACCGGCCTCGCCGAGGTCGATGGCGACGACCGCCGCTTCGGGGATGGCCGGGTGCTTGTGCAGCGCCGCCTCGATCTCGCCGAGTTCGACGCGGAAGCCGCGGCGTTTGACCATCCGGTCGCGCCGTCCGACAAATTTGAGGTCGCCCGTTGGCAATTCGATCACCACGTCGCCCGTCCGGTACCAGCGCTTGCCGCCGATCTCGGTGAACGCGATGGCGTTGCGCTCCGGCAGGTTCCAGTAGTCCAGCATCACCGAACCGCCGGTCGCCAGCAGCTCGCCTTCCGATCCGGGGGCGACAACCGAATTGTCGGTGTCGACGATCAGCAGCTCATCGCCCGAACAGGCCTTGCCGATCGGCAGCGAATAGTCCGGATCGTCCGGCAGCGGGTTGGGCGCTATATAGTAGGTACAGACATTGGTTTCGGTCGGGCCATACAAGTTGTAGTAGACCGGCACCGGCCAGACCTGCATCAGCGCGCGCAGGTGCTTGGCCGGGAAAACCTCACCGGCGAAGTTGACGATGCGCAGCGAGGAACAGTCGCGCTCCTCCAGCTTGCCGAATTCCATCAGCAGCCGCAGGATCGACGGCGTCGAGTACCAGATCGTGATCTTGTGCGCCTCGATCTTCTCGGCCAGCGTGCCCGGCTGCTTGCCGGTTTCGGCATCGAGCAGGACGACCGACGCGCCGTGCTTCAGCGGCACATAGATGTCGAGGATAGACAGGTCGAAGTGGAACGGGGCGTGCGAACTGAACACGTCGGCCGGGGTCGGCAGGAATTCGTCCGACACCCAGTCGACAAAGGCGAGCGCGGTGGCGTGCGAATGCATCACGCCTTTCGGCTTCCCGGTCGAGCCGGACGTGTAGAGAATATAGGCGAGATCAGGCGCCGGGGCGAAGGCCTCTGCGGCGGCCCGCTGGCGCGAGAGCAGCACGAAATCGGCCGCTTCGCTGGCAGCGACCGGAAATTCGTGCCGGGTCCAGGGCCCGCCCGCCAGTTCGGCCTCCAGCGCATCGGCGACCGGGCGCTCGGCGATCACGACCTTGGCAGCGCAATCGGAAAAGATGTAGCCATTGCGGGCGGCCGGGGCATGATAGTCGACCGGGACATAGGCCGCGCCGGCCTTCAGCACCCCGAACAGGGCGCCCAGCGCATTGATGGTCTTGGGCACGCAGAGGCCGACCCGGTCCCCGGCTTCGACGCCGGCAGCGGCCAGCGCCGCGCGGACGGTATCCGAATGCGCGTCCAGTTCCTTGTAGGAGGCCCTGTCCCCTGCCGAGGAGATCACCGCGACCGCCTCAGGCGTCCGGCGGGCCGATTCCGAAACCAGTTTATCCAGACGCATGAATGCTCCCGAGTTCCTGCATGTCCCTGTGCCCGTCCGGGTCGTCCCGGTCCGGCAAGCTCACGAGGGTGAATGCAAGCGCCGTGCCTTCCGGCTTGCCTGGTGGCAGGCGAATATTCACTGCAATTGGCCCCGATCTTGCCTTCTGACGCGGGAGTGGCGCTTCCCTGCGCTAACCCGGCACGTTGCCAGCCCATCTCAGGAGCCAATGATGGACAAGAACCAGATCAAGATGACCGTCCGCGATTTCGTGGCCGCCCAATTCCTTCCGGGCGAAGACCCCGAGAGCCTGACGGACGACACGCTGCTCGTCACCGACGGCGTCCTCGACTCGCTCGGCAGCCTCAAGCTTGTCGCCTTCCTCGAGGAAACCTTCGGCGTATCGATCGATGCCCACGAAGTCGACGTCGATCACCTCGACACGCTCGACCTGATTGCCGGCATGATCATCGAGAAATCCGGCCGCGGCTAACCCGCCGCGTCCGCCTCTTCCTCATACCTATTAAAACCTGCGGGACACGACCATGGCCAACACGACGGCGATCGGAACCAACCAACCGAAACCGGGAACCGGGGGGACGCTGCGCGACCTCCTGTCGCTGAAAGGTGTGCCCACCCTGATCGTCATTCTTGGCGCGGTGCTCACCTGTGTGGTCATCGGGTCGGAATATTTCCGCTCCGCCGCCGATTTCAGCCCGAAGCAGCTCGCCGCTGCCGGTGGCTGTGCCGGCCTGATGCTGTTCGGCGCCGTCCTGGAAGTCGTCACTGGCCAGCGCACCGCCGCTGAAACGGCCCGCTTCTGGGCGACCGCCGGCATCGTCGCGCTCGTGTCCTATGCGATCCGCCTCTACGAGATCGAGAACTCGGCCTTCTATGAGTTCGTCTCGCTGATCGTCCTGTTCGGCTTCATCATCAACCATCACCTGCCGATGAAACTCCGCCAGGCCTTCTTCGTGATGCTGGCCATCGTGACGATCGCGGGCATCTTCGCCTCGGTCAGCCTGGCAGCCGCCGTGTTCCTGATCGGGGTCAGCCTGGCGCTGATCGGCATCTGCCACCTGCCGGTCAATATCTGGGTCCGCGTCGCGCTGCTGCTCGGCGCGATGGGCGTACTGGCGATGTTCCGCGTCGGGATGTTCTACCAGGGCTATATCGCCGCGACGCTGCCGATCATCGCCTCGATGTTCATGTACCGCCTGTCGGTCTATCTCTACGACATCCACAACGGCAAGGGCCCGAAGGACCTGTGGGGCCGGCTCGGCTATTTCTTCATGTTCCCGAACCTCGTGTTCCCGTTCTTCCCGGTGGTCGACTTCACCGCCTGGGGCCGCACGTATTACAACGAGAATGCCATTGCCATCTATCGCCGTGGCGCTTCCTACATGCTACGTGGCCTGTTCCACCTGATCCTCTACCGCATCGTGCACATGTACTTCGTGCTGGCGGTCGACCAGGTGCATGACGCGCTGACCTTCCTGCAATTCATCGTTGCGAACTTCGGCCTGTACCTGAAGATTTCCGGCCTGTTCCACCTGATCGTGGGCCTCCTGCTCCTGTTCGGCTTCAACCTTCCCGAGACGCATACCCGCTTCTACTTCTCCAACAGCTTTGTGGACTTCTGGCGGCGTATCAACATCTACTGGAAGGACTACATGCAGAAGATGGTGTTCAACCCCACCTACATGTTCCTCAAGGGCTTCAAGGTCTCGCACAATATGGGCGTCGCCATCTCGATCGCTGCGGTGTTCGTCGCAACCTGGTTCCTGCACGCCTACCAGTGGTTCTGGCTGACGGGCACCATGCTCTTCACCCTGCCGGACGTATTGTTCTGGACCATTCTCGGCATCTTCCTGATCGCACAGACGCTGAACGATTCGCGGCCGAAGACTCCGTCCACCTGGGGCTTCATCAGCCCCCGGACCTTCCTCGTCATCCGCACGGTCTGCACCTTCTTCTTCATCTGCCTGCTCTGGTCGTTCTGGACCAGCAACACGGCGATCGAATGGTTCTCGCTGCTCGCCCGTTCGGAACTCACGCCGGCCCTGTCCGACATAGAGATCGCAACGCCGGTCCAGTGGGCGCAGACCGTGGCTTCCCTGATCGTTCTGCTGTTCGTCATCGGCATTGCCGGCGGACTGACTTTCGGTCTCGAGCGTCACGAGAAGGCCCCGCCGCGCAAGCGCGTCAATCGCGGACCTGTCCCGGCAAAGACCTTCTACAGCCAGGCCGTTCTCGCCGGTCTCGCGGTCGTCGCCCTCGTCTCGGCCCAGTCGCCTCTCGTTGGCCAGTATTTCGGCAAGGATGCGGCGGTGTTTGCCGATGACGTGAAAGTCGGCCGCCTCAACCGCGCCGACGTGGTCGCGCTCGACCGTGGCTATTACGAAAACCTCGCCGGCGGCGGCGACCGGTTCAATGCCGAACTCTGGAACTTCATCATGACGCGTCCGGACGGCCACGAACTCGCCCGCAAGGATGAAGGCGTGAACTTCCGCGACGATTACCTGTTCCGCGAATTCATCCCGAATTCCGGGGCTGTCATGGCCAACGAACCGGTGACCTATCCGATCAACCAGTGGGGCATGGCCGACAAGGATTATACCCTTGAGAAGCCGGACGACACGTTCCGCATCGTCATGCTCGGCGCCTCGCGCACCATGGGCTGGGGCATCGAGTCCGACCAGCGGTTCGAAGCGCTGATCGAGGAACGTCTCAACAAGGAAATGACCGGCGGCAGGTACAAGCGCTACGAGATCCTGAACTTCTCGGTCAGCTCGTACGACATCGCCCAGCGCCTGATCACGTTCGAGGATCGCGCCCTGCGCTTCCAGCCGGATGCCGTCATCTATGTCGCCGGCCCGCTGGACGTCGACTATAACCATCAGGCGCAGATGATCCATCGCGGCGTCAAGATGCCCTTCGAGTACATGGACCGCATCAATACCGAAGCGCGCGTCAAGGCGTCGATGACGGTGGCGGAACTGAAGCGCCGGCTTGAGCCCTTCGGTCCGGAGATCGCCCGCGAAGGCTATAACCGCCTCGCCACCGATGCCCGTACACGGAACATGCAGGATCTGTGGATCTACCTGCCCGGCCCGACCGACCGTTCGAAGGATGTCGAGGCGCTGGTCAGTGCTGCCAAGTCGTTCGGCTTCCCGATTATCGATCTCTACGGCATCTACGAGGCCAAGCTCTATCCGCGCAACCGCCTCGACCCGAGCCATCCGAGCGTGGAAGGCCATGCCCTCTTGGCCAGCATGATGTATGACCGGATTCTCGCGATGCAGGCGGATGGCACCATCGACTTCGGCATGGCGCCGGTTACGGCCGCGGCCCCTGCCGAAACCCCTGCCCCCGCCGATGCTCCGGTAGAGCCGCAGGACGCTCCGTAAAACACCCGGCCCCGTTCGCGGGGCCGGGTCTTACGCTTCCGAGTCAGGCAATTGCCGGGGCCAGCAGGTTGACGATGCTCTC
>JBGSKI010000202.1:0-2477 GCA_041741315.1 Hyphomonas sp.
AGTGCCCTGTCCGATGAAGGCGCGGCCCTGATCGGCACGCTCGTACTGGCCCCGGCCTCCGGCGAGGCGTTCACCGCCCGGTGCGACGAAGCGCTGGCGCTGGTCGACCGGATGCTGGTGGATATGGAAACCCGCACCGCGCCCGCCGGTATTGCCGACCTCAAGGATCTCGACGCCCTGTTCAATGTCGCGGCGTCCGTCGGCTATGGCGAAGCGCCGATTGCCGCCGAGGCCAATCCCGACCCGGCGATCCGGGATGCCGGCGATGCCTGCCAGCAGAAGACGAGCGACATGCTGAGCCGGGTCTCGCTGTCGCGCCCGGTCTATGACCGTCTGGCCTCGATCGACCCGGCGACGCTCGATGCCCGCTCGGCCTACCTTCTGGCGCGGACCCTGCGCGATTACCGCCGCAGCGGCGTCGACAAGGACGAGGCCACCCGCGACAAGGTCCGTGCCCTGAATGCCGAGATCTCGGAACTGAGCACGGAATTCAGCAAGAACCTTCGCGAGATCCAGGGCAAGGTGACCGTCGCGCCGGCCGGCCTCGCCGGCCTGCCGCAGGACTACATCAACGCCCACACGCCCGGCGCGGACGGGCTTGTCACCATCACGACGGACTATCCGGACCTGCAGCCGGTCTTCACCTATTCACCCAACGAACAGCTGAAAAAAGACCTCGCAATCGCCGCGGGCAATCGTGCGTATCCGGAGAATGTCGCTCCCCTGCGCGGCCTGCTAGAAAAGCGCTACGAACTTGCCACGACGCTCGGCTACAAGGATTGGGCGACCTACGTGACCGAAGACAAGATGACAGGCTCGCCGGATGTCGCGGCTGCCTTCCTCAAGGATGTCGAGGATGCGGCGCGCAATGCGGCGAAGATCGAGTATGACCGCCTCTTGGCCAAGCAGCAGGAAACCGACCCGTCAGTCACCCAGGTCAACAGCTGGAGCAGCAGCTACCTGACCGAGAAGATCCGCCAGTCTGACTACGCCCTCGACTCCCAGGAAGTGTGCAAGTATTTCGCCTTCGACAATGTCCAGTCCGGCATCTTCACGCTGGTCGAGGACCTGTTCGATGTCGAGATCCGCCCGTGGGAAGGGGCACCGGTCTGGGATGCCAGCGTCAGCGCGCACGAGATGTACCGGGACGGCACGCTCATCGGCCGCTTCTTCCTCGACATGCATCCGCGCGATGGCAAGTTCAAGCATGCGGCGGCCTTCCCGATCCGGTTCGGTCCGACTTCTGACGGTGTGCCGGTCGGCGCGCTGATGTGCAACTTTCCCGCAGGCGACCATTCC
The DNA here is from genome assembly GCA_041741315.1 of Hyphomonas sp. Lineage (GTDB taxonomy): Bacteria > Pseudomonadota > Alphaproteobacteria > Caulobacterales > Hyphomonadaceae > Hyphomonas. The sequence goes on from JBGSKI010000202.1 coordinate 1,300, forward strand.
ACGGGCCTGATGGAGCACTCGCAGGTCGAGACGTTCCTCCACGAGTTCGGGCACCTGATCCACGACATGTTCTCCGGCCAGCCGGACTATGCCAACCTCAGCATGGGATCGCTGGAATGGGACTTCATCGAAGCCCCCTCGCAGATGTTGCAGAACTGGGTGTGGGACTATGACACGCTCGCGAAGTTCGCGGTCGATGCGGATGGCAACACGATCCCGAAGGAGCTGGTCGACAAGATGGTGGCCGCGCGGGATTTCGGCAAAGGCCTGAACACCCTCCGCCAGCTGACCTATGCCGGCGTCTCGCTCGACTATTATGACCGTCCGCCTGCGGAGGTCGATTTCGACGCGATCTGGAAAGCCCGCGAAGACGCCCTCAGCCCGTTCGCGCCGGTACCGGATGTCCACTCCTATGCTTCGTTCGGCCATCTCGATGGTTATTCGGCGATCTATTATACCTATCAATGGTCGCTCGCGATCTCGACCGACCTGCTGACCGAGTTTACCAAACACGGCCTGCGCGACCCGGAGACCGCCGCACGTTACCGCGACCTCGTCCTCGCCCCCGGCTCTTCCAAGCCCGCGGCCGAACTGGTGCATGACTTCCTCGGCCGCGACTGGTCGCCGGAGGCCTATGAGCAATTGCTGATCAATGCCGCGAGGAGCGGCCAGCCGGCGGAGCAATAGGCATGCTCGAGATGCGCCCGAATTGCGAGCGCTGCGATGCGGACCTCCCGGCGAACGAGCCGGGGGCCTTCATCTGCTCGTTCGAGTGCACCTTCTGCTCGGACTGCGCGGACGGGGACCTCGACGGCGTCTGCCCGAATTGCCGGGGCGAACTTGAACCGAGGCCAATGCGCCGGGGCAAGGCGCTGGCCGCCAATCCGGCGAGCACGAAACGGATCGTCAAGCAGCCCTGACGCAAAACTCAGGCAGGGCTGACGCGTCCCGCACATCGGTGGCTTGCAGGAAGGCCGGTTCCGCAGCATCTAGGCGCGCATGGCCAAGACACCTGAAGACTATGTCCGCGAGCGGACCCGGCTCTACCTGATCACCCCGCCGCATATCGCGGACGTTGACGGCTTTGCTGCGACGCTCGAGACGGCGCTGGCGGCGGGCGATGTGGCGAGCGTGCAACTGCGCCTGAAGCAGGCGGACGGCCGGATCGACCTCGCCGC
>JBGSKI010000203.1:0-4918 GCA_041741315.1 Hyphomonas sp.
CGGGGATCTCGCCGCCGCCCTCGGCCTTCCCGGCCCGGCGATGAGCCGCCACTTGCGTATCCTGAAACAGGGCGGCCTGATCGAGGAAACCCATCCGGACTTCGATGCCCGGGTCCGCATCTATTCGCTGAAGGACGGTGCCATGGCTGACCTGAAACTCTGGCTCGCCGAGACCGAGAAGATGTGGGCCACGCAACTCTCCGCCTTCAAGGCGCACGTAGAAAAGAAGCACGGATGAGCGCCGTCATCGTCTCGCTGCGCGTCGCAGCGTCCCCGGATGTGGCCTTCGACGTGTTCACGCAGGAGATCGGCGCGTGGTGGCAACCGAATGCCCTGTTCGCCCTCACCCCGCGCGGCGACGGCACGCTGAGCTTCGAGGACGAGACCCGCCTCGTCACCACGCGCGCCAATGGCAAGGTGTTCGAGATCGGCCGCGTCACGGCCTGGGAACGCGGCGCGCGCCTCGCATTCACCTGGCGGCACGCTACCTTCACCGCGGACCAGTCGACCCATGTCACCATCACATTCGAAGCTGTCGGTGCGGAGACCCGCGTCACCGTCACCCATCGCGGCTGGGACACGATCCCTCAGGAACACGTCGCCCGCCACGGATTCCCCCTTCAGGCGACGCAGATGCGCCTCGCCGAACACTGGCGCTCCCTGCTCGGCGGGTTCGCCCGCGCCTTGCCGTAAAGGCAAGCATTGAATGCAGGCCCGCAATCTGCCAATCCTGAAGCCATAACAACAGGACGGGCCGCCAAGCGCCCGCCAGTGAGGGGCAAGATATGGTCTGGTTGGCAAGAATTGGTGTGGCTCTCGTCGGCCTGTTTTCGGCGATGATGGCAATGATGGCGCTCGTCCTGCCGGCGCGCGTCGCGGCGACGCTCGGTCTCGTGACCGATGCCGGCCTCGGCATGAACACGGTGCGCGCAGATATCGGTGCCTTCTTCCTGCTGAGCTTTGCCTGCTGCGTCGGTGCGCTGTTTGCCGGCAAGCGCGGATGGCTGCTCGCCCCGCTCGCCCTGTTCGGCTTCGCCGTGCTCGGACGGATTCTTGACATCCTCCTGCTTGGCCCGCCGGAAGGCATCGTCCAGCCCGTAGTGGTCGAACTCGTCGCCGTCGCCCTGCTGGCGCTCGGCCTGCGCAAGCTGCCCTGAACGTTCAGTCCGCCTGCGGATAGATCCCGGCGAACCGTTCCCACAGGGCGGCGCGGGTCGTCTGGAATTCCTCCACCGCAATCGCATCGGATGCTGCCACCGCATCCGGCGCAGCCTGTTCGATGAAGATGTGCGAGGTCGGTACCGCCCAGGACGGATCGTCCAGCGTGCCGGCACACAGGATCACCAGGTCCGGCGCGACATCCGGCAGGTGCCACATGCGCGTGCCGCAGGCGCTGCAGCGCTCGATGCCGATCTGGTTGCCGCTGCCGCCCGTGCGGCGGAACGTGTCGAATTCCCCCTGCTGCACCAGCAGGCCTCCCTTGCCGACATGCAGGTAGAGCCCGAACGTCGCCCCGGACAGGCGCTTGCAATCGTCGCAATGGCAGGCATTCACCGCCAGCGGCCGCGCCGTGACCTGGTATCGCACCGCGCCGCAATGGCATCCGCCCGATAGCGGCAATGCGGGAATCGGCGGCCGGGAAATGTCGCTGCGCTGGATCATTCGGCCATTTACATCCCCTGCCGCCAACCCTGCAAGCGCCTCGACTTCCCTCCCTGCCGTGCCTAAGAATCCTGCCCCGAAGAGGAACCGAATCATGAGTGAAGGCAGTTTCGTCAAAAAGCTGCAGGCCAATGGCTATCGCCGCCGGACGCCTGTCCCGGGCGACATGAGCTTCGCCGACCGCGAACACGCCCGGCATCCCGCCCGCCGTCACCGCGAGGGATCGACCTTCGTGCAGCGCCTGAACCTGCGCCCACGCAACCGCCGGTCGACCCCGAAGGATCTCTCCGGCATTCCCGAACACAACCAGGAGATCGCCCGCCACCCCGAGCGCGTCCACAAGTTGAAAGCCAAAGACTCGACCGGCCGCTGGGCCTATTATTTCGTCTACGTGCTGCCCGAGAAGGAACCCCTGTTCAACGCGGCCCTGGCCGCCGATGGCATGCTCGAACTGGACAGTTTCGGCACCATCATCGCCTCCTGCTATGGCGAGGCACCGACCCCCGAAATCTGCGCCTTCCTCAGGTCCGCCTACGGCTTCGACGTCAAGCCGGGCAGCGCCTGATCCGGCATGTCCAGGCTGCACGACTACACATCCGACATCACCTGGACCGGCAATCGCGGCGACGGCACCCGCACCTATCGCGGCTATGACCGCACCTGGAACATCGCCCTTCCCGGCAAGGCCGTGATCCATTGCTCGAACGATCCCCTGCTCGGCGGCGACCCGTCGAAGATGAACCCGGAAGACCTGCTCCTCTCCGCCCTCTCGGCCTGTCACATGCTCTGGTACCTGCACCTGGCAAGCGCCGCTGGCATCACCGTGACAAGCTATCGCGACCGCCCCGTCGGGCATGGCGAAACCTCGCCCAACGGTGCCGGCCGGTTCCTGTCGGCCGTCCTGCGCCCCGAGATCGCCGTCACCGCCGGCGCAGACCTGGCACTGGCAGACTCCCTGCACCACAAGGTCCACGAATTCTGCTTCATCGCCCGCTCGGTCAACTTCCCCGTGACCTACGAACCGGTGTTCAGGATCGACGGCGCCTGAACGCTCACCCCTGTCCGGACTGCCTCACGAGACACATGCGGCCAAGCCGGGCGACAATCTCCTGCTGCACACACTCGCATCTCCCGGAATCTGGTTGACTAGGAAATTATCTCGGTATAGTTTCCTAGTCAACCAAAGAGCCCGCCATGCCTTCCACCTCGCCCGTCCCAGACCTCACCGCGCATACCGGCTTCTGGTTGCGCAAGGTGTCCAACCACGTTTCCCATGCCTTCGCGGCCAAGCTGGCCGACAAGCAGGTGACCGTCGCCGAATGGTGCCTGATGCGCGCGCTGTACGGCAAACCGCCGGCGCCGCCGAGTGTTCTGGCAGACGCGATGGGCATGACGCGGGGCGCAATCACCCGGCTCGCCGACAGGCTGATTGCGAAGTCCCTGGTCATCCGCGAGGCCAGCGTAACCGACCGGCGCGCCCAGACGCTGGCACTGACCCGCCGGGGCACCGGCCTCGTGCCGGACCTGGCGGCGCTGGCCGACCGCAACGACGCGGAATTCTTTGACTGCCTCACGCGGGACGAACGCGACGCGCTCGAGCGTCTCCTGAAGGTCCTCGCCGAATCCGGCCACATGACCGCCGTCCCGATCGAGTAAGCGCACGCGACCCCGCATCAAGGAGAAACACGCATGAACGATCAGCAGAAGGCAACCGCCCGCGCCTGCCTCGACGGCGCCGAGCACGACACCATGGCTTTTCCTCAAATCGTCGGAACACTGATGGATGCCGGATTCGAGGGATACCTGGTCGACTTCCGGCGGGCGGCCGCAACCTATTACCTGCCCGGCGGTGAGAGTATCGAACTGTCAGCCCACCAGGTCTCCATGCCGGTCGCCCCGGCGCTCGACGCGTCGCGGATGCAGGCCGCGATCCGGGAAGCCCAGCAACAGGTTCCCGGCTATACCTACAAGGGCTTCTGCGAAAAGGCCGCGTCCGCCGGGTGTGCCAGCTATTTCGTGTCCTTCTCCGGCCGCCGGGCACTCTATATGGGCCGCACCGCCGAAATCCATGTCGAGCACTTTCCGGACAATTAGTCGGCGCGCCACTGCAGGATGGCTTATCCGTATCGCATGAGATAGACCGCTTACGGACGATCCCCGCAAAAGGCTAGAACGGGTGCTCCATCGGCAAGTCGCCTATCGCCAGGACCCAGGGGTGCTGGCGCTCGTCGTACACGGAGACTTTCGGTGCCGGAAACCCGGGATCGGCAAACGCCCCCACCGCCACCGTAACGAATCCGGGGATGCCGTCGGCCTCCCACCAGACCGTGGCGCCGCAGACCGGGCAGAAGCGGAACGTCGCCGTCCCGCCGCTGTCGCCGGTCCGTGACCACTCGGCCGTCCGGCCTTCGATCGTCACCCGTTCAAGCGGGAATCGCGCCTGCACGCCGAACGCGCTGCCGGTGCGCTTCTGGCACTCGAGGCAATGGCACATCGACACCCGCACCGGCTCACCCTCGCACACAAGCCGCACTTCCCCGCAACTGCACATCGCAACCCGGCTGGTCATGGCACATCTCCCTCACATCCGGCGCAGGCTGTCCCTGCGGCCCGCCGACCTTACCGCTTCAAGCTTCCCGCTCGCTAGACATCAATCGCGTCGGCCTCAAGTTCCACGAGCCAGCCCGGATCGATGAATCGCGAGACCTCGACAAAGGTCGTCGCCGGACGGACATCGCCAAACACTTCGCCATGCGCTCTCGCTGCGTCGCGCCATCGTTCAATATCAGTGAGCATGACGCGCGTCCGGATGACGTTGGTTACGCTGAGGCCCGCATCTGCCAGCGCTTTCTGGATGATTTCAAGACACCGCCGGGTCTGACCGTACACGTCACCCGGCGCGGCGACCGATCCATCGGGCGCAATGGCTGCGGTCCCGGATATGGCGAGCCACCCGCCGACACGAACGGCGCGGGAGAAGCCGATGTCTGGCTCAAGCTTTGACCCCGACGAAATCAATTTGCGCATCTTGTTCATCCTGCAGCCTGCAATCCGGAGTGCCCATTCAATCGCCATCCCGGCCACCATCCGCAAGCCCCCTGGCCGGTCTCCTCTCCGGCCAGCGTCTCCACCCCTTGCCACCCGCGCCAATCCGGCGAACACTGACGTCATGATACGCACATCGCTGGCCGCCCTCGCCCTTCTCGCTGCAACCGCCTGCTCGGCCCCTTCCGCGCCGGCCCCTGAGGCCGCCGCA
>JBGSKI010000204.1:0-2028 GCA_041741315.1 Hyphomonas sp.
TCGCCGGTCGCGCCGGCGAGCGAGGCCGCGTGCCAGGCAAGTTCATCGAGATCGAACCCGGTCCAGTAGGCAGTTTCCATTTCCAGCATGATCGCCGGGACCGATCCGATCCGGTCGACCAGCGCCTCGCGGCGGCGTTCGGCGCGGATTTCGAGTTCAGCCTGTACGCCCGCCTCGTCGGTCCGCCCGCCGCGCAGGGCGGCCGCCGTGTTGTGATAGAGATCGGTGAGCAATTGACCCTTCCAGGCATTCCATACGCCGGGGCCGACGGCCATGATGTCGGCAATCGTGAGAATGTAGAGCAGGCGCAGCCGTTCCAGCGAGCCGACCATGCCGGCAAACTTGGCGACCGTGCGCGGATCGGAAATGTCGCGTTTCTGGGCGGTCTCGCTCATTTCGAGATGGTGGCCGACCAGCCAGGACACGAGGTCGGTCTCCGCGGCCGGCAGGCCGAGCCGCTGGCAGGCGCGGGCCGACGTGCGTGTGCCCTCGATCTGCTGGTCGCCCTTGCCCTTGCCGGTATCGTGCAGGAGCATGGCGAGGTAGAGCGCGCGGCGGTTCTCGATCGCGTCGAACAGTTCACGGACGATCGGAGTCGATGGAATTCGGCCATGCTCCATCGCGGCGATCGATTCGACGGCGCGGATCGTATGTTCGTCCACCGTGTAGTGGTGGTACATGTTGAATTGCGTCTGGGCGACGATGCCTCCGAATTCCGGGATGGCCTTGCCGAGCACGCCGGCCTCGTTCATCCGGCGCAAGATCAGGCCCGGATCGGTGCCGCCGAGGATCGCGTCCAACGTCAGCGCCTGAGCGCCCGGCGTTTCGCGGACCTGCTCGTTCAGCATGCGGAGATTGCGGGTGATCAGGCTGAGCGCGAAGGGGTGGATGTCCTTGCCCTCGCGGCGGGCGAAGACAAACAGGCGCAACATGTTGAGCGGGTCGTCGTGCATGACCTGGTCGGACGTCACGTTGATGCGGCCGCCCTCGATCAGGAAGCCCTTTTCCTTGAGCAATTGCGGACCCTTGACCGGCAGCAAGCGGCGGAAACCTTCGGGCTTCTTCTTGTGGTCGGCCTCGAGCTTGGCGGCGAGGATGCGGGTCAGGCCGCCGACATCCTTGGTGGCAAGGAAATAGCGCTTCATGAAACGCTCGACGCCCTGCTGGCCCTCGCGGTCGCGGTAGCCCATGCGGGCGGCGATTTCGGGCTGGAGGTCGAAGCTGAGGCGCTCCTCGGCGCGGCCGGTGACGAAGTGCAGGTGACACCGCACGGTCCACAGGAACTGCGCGGCGCGGATGAACACGACATATTCATGATCCGTGAACGGACCGGCGCGCATCACGTCTTCCAGCGTGACGCCTCCATACATGTGCTTGACGATCCAGTAGAGCGTCTGCAGATCGCGCAGGCCACCCTTGCCTTCCTTGATGTTCGGCTCGACGACATAGCGCGCATCGCCCTGCCGGCCGTGGCGTGCATCGCGCTCGGCGAGCTTGTCGGCGATGAATTGCGCGTCGCGCCCGGTGACTGCGCCATTGCGGAAGGCGATCAGCATTTCCCCGGCCAGCGCCTCGTCGCCGCAGATATAGCGGGCATCCAGCAGGCTGGTCTTGATCGTCACGTCTTCCAGCGCAAGCTTGACACAGTCGGCCGGCGTGCGGAACGCGTTGCCGACTTTCAGGCCCATGTCCCACAGGGCATACAGCATGTACTCGACCACGCTTTCCGTATGCGGACTGGCCTTGTATGCGCGCAGGAACAGGAGGTCGGTGTCGGAGGACGGCCCCATCACGCTGCGGCCATAACCGCCGGTCGCCATGATGGTCAGGCGCTCTGCCTCGGTCGGGTTGCGGGCGCGGTGCACATGCGTGGTGGTGAAATCGTAGAGCGCGTGGACGACCTCGTCCTGGACGGCGGCGAGAAGCCGCGCCGTGTCGAGCCCGTCGGCACCCTGCTGCAGACGTTCCTGCGCGATCATGCGGCCACGGAACATGGCGCCGTGCAGGTGGTCCAGCGCCGCCTTGCGG
>JBGSKI010000205.1:0-3036 GCA_041741315.1 Hyphomonas sp.
CGGACGAGGCCCGCCGTCTCCAGCGCCCTGATATGCTTGGACGCCGCTGCCAGCGACATGTCGAACGGCTCGGCCAGTTCGCCGACCGTGCGCTCGCCGCCGGCCAGTTGGTGCAGCATCCGCCGGCGCGTCGCATCGCCAAGCGCGTGAAAGACAGAATCGAGGACGGGGGCGTGTTGTTCAACCATGTGGTTGAATATGCCCACCCTCCCGATAATTGTCAACCATATGGTTGAATGTTTTTAAGCGTATCCTGCCTCAGGCCGCCGCCGGCCCATGATGGCAAGCCTAGAGGCGCTGCTGGTAATCCGGTGGTTTGTCCGGCACCGGCCCAAGGTCCGGATTGCGCCGGTTCATCGCCTGCAGCACCGAATAGGCAACATCCCGCGCGTCCCGCATGCGCGCGCGCAGGGTCTCCACTTCGGCGCTGACGCCCGCATCGCCCGCTTCCGGCCGTTCGAGGATGTCCTCGATCCGGCTGTCATTGTTCCGCACCAGCAACAGCAGTTCCATGGCCAGCCGTGTCTCGTCCGGGGAGAGGCCGATATCGGCGACCTGGCTGCGCGTCGACGACGGCGCACCATAGGCGGCAAGCTTCAGCTGCAGCCGGAATGTCCGGTCGGCCGGATCGGAGACCAGTTCGTCCGCCGAATAGAGATAATGCCGGTAGATGTCGCCGATCTCGGCATAGATCGACACTTCCGTCCGCTGGATCATCCGGTCCTGCTGGCGCGCCGGGCTGAACGCGTTCCCCGCCATGACCAGGCTGCCGGTTGCCAGTGCCGCCACCACCAGCAAACCGGCCAGCACCCAGTTCGGTTTCGGCTTGCCCGCAGGTTCGGCGTCGTCCCCGGCCGGCTCGTCGAGATACAGGGAGTCCGGCGGCACGTGCAGCGCCATCGCGACGCGGGCAATCGACTGGGCGTCGACCGCCTGTTCCCGGAAAATCCGGCTGACCAGGTCGCGCGGAACGTTCTCCAGTCCCTCCATGTCGGCAATCCGTTCGGCCAGCGCGGCTTGCGTCTTCTTGGGCAGGTCCGAGGCCGCCAGCGCGGCGGTCAGCCTGGTACGGTCGGCGCGGACACCGCGATGGCGGCGCGCCTGTCCAGTATCGGAACCGCCCCCCGTGCCCATTCAAACCTACCGTGCGGATTTAACCTCTTGGGGGGAGAAAATATCCGGCAAACCCGGCTAAGTCCAGCGAACTGCAGATGCAGACCTTAACCAATGGACCCAGAAATCGGCACTGCGCAGGGCCCATAATTTCGGGCTGGGGATCGGAACCGCCGGGAACTGCGGGCCCGGGACGCCCACCGGACCTTGCGTACCGGATGGGGATGGGACGCGGGCAGGCCTCTGGCCGCCCGGCCCGTCCGGTTCCGGGAATGGTCAGGAAAACGCAAGGGATTGCCGAATGAAACACTACCGGATTGCCATCGCCGCCACCGCCTGCCTCGCTTCGCTGATGACCGCCGCCTGCGGGGGCGGGGGCGGTGCCAAGCCTGCCGTGAAGGAGGCCTATTGCCGGGGCGCCCCGTCGGCGACCTGCTCGGCGATGATCGCGGCCGCCTCCAAACATGTCGGCGGCGGCGCCAGGCTCGACGCCTACCTGCGCAGCGAAGTCAATTTCGACGGCGACCTGACCGACAAGCAGAAAGCGAAAATCGTGGAGACGCTCGGCGAGATCACATCCGACGACAAGAAGGCCGCCAAAATGGCTTCGGCCGAAGCCGCTGTGAAGGACAGCTTCGTCTGTTCCGCCCAGGGCAATCCGATGGAAATCCCGCTCACATTCGATGGCAAGGGCGGCTACAAGACGATCGAAGGCTGGCTGCCGCAGGCGATTGGCGAATATGAAGTCCAGGAGAACGGCAGTGTCCTGTTCCGCCATCCGGCCGGGCAATATGCTGCCGGCACGGAATTCATGGCGGGCCCGATCGCCTTCGAATTCCAGTATGACGACGGCTTTCGCAGGACCTATGACAAGGCCGAACTGAACAATCTCGGCGGCCAGATCGACTGCGTCCGGAAATAAGCCCCGTCCGGGGGCGCGGCCGGCAGTGTCAGTCGCGCCCTTCGGGGATGTTCATCGGCACGCCGGCGCGATAAGGCCGCGCCTCGTCGAGCGCACGGGCATAACCCGGCCGTTCGATCAGGCGGGTGCGATAGGCCCATAGATGAGTGAACCGTTCCGGGATCGGGTAGCACCAGTCGATATAGAGGAGGTGCGGCGCGGCGGCGCAATCGGCGATGCTGAACACGTCGCCGGCCACCCATTCGCGCCCCGCCATCCGCCGGTCCAGCACCTCGAAGGCCGTGTCCGCCATGGCGCGCCACTTTTCCCCGCCATCGTCCACTTCCCGCCCGATCACGGGACCGAACAGGCGCCATTGCGGATAGGCGATGTAATTGTCGAAGAAGCGCTCCCACATGCGCGCCTCTGCTGCCAGCACCGGGTCCGCCGGGATCAGCCGCACCGTCTCCGGGAAGCGCGCGTCGAGATATTCGATGATCGCCGTCGCTTCGAAGATGACCCGCCCTTCGTGCGACAGGACTGGCATCTTCCCGATCGGCCACAGCGCCGCGAACTCGCTCGCCACCGGCTCGCTGCCATCGACCAGCCTGCCCTCCCAGGCAAGTCCCTTCTCGTACAGCGCCGTCACCGCCTTCTGGCAATAGGACGAGAACGGATGATAATAGAGCGTGAGGGTCATGAGGGCCTTCCTTCTGCCTGTCCGCCGGTCAAGCCTGTTTCGTCCGTCCGGGCCGGGTCCGTATACCAGAACACCAGCCGCCTTCGGCTTGCGCCGCGCGTCGTGCTCTCGCGGGTGAAGGTCAGGATGCCATCGGTGTCGCGGAAGTCCGACAGGAATTGCCATTCCTCGTCGCAATGCGCGCGGATTTCGTCCGGGCTCGCCGCAAGCGTGAACCCGCTTGCCCGGTAGAGGTTGAAGACTGCCGTATTGTCGAGCGGCGAGAGCGAGAACTGCGCCGGCACATGGCGCAGGGATTCCGCCGTCAGCCGCGCGCCGAGCC
>JBGSKI010000206.1:0-1707 GCA_041741315.1 Hyphomonas sp.
GGCATGGGCGGCGACCTGCTGCTGGCCGATACAGGCTCGACGGGCACCACGTTCCGGCTCGTCCTGCCGGGGCTCGCGATGTGACGGACTATGCGCCGCCGCAAGGGCCGGTCGCCTATGTCCATGTCGACCCGCACCTGATCGTCATCGACAAGCCCTCCGGCCTTCTGTCCGTCCCCGGACGGGGCGAAGGCAAGGCCGACTGTGCCGTGTCGCGTGTAGACGCCGACTATCCCGGCGCGCTGACCGTCCACCGGCTCGACATGGCAACCAGCGGGCTATTGATCCTTGCCCGGAACAAGCAGATGCAGGCGGCGCTGTCCGTCCTGTTCGAGCGCGGCGCGGTTGCCAAACACTATGTCGCCGATGTCTGGGGGCACCCGGACCCTGGCTCCGGCGAGATCGACCTGCCGCTGATCACCGACTGGCCAAACCGCCCGCGCCAGAAAGTCGACCACGCCACCGGCAAGCCGAGCCGCACGCGGTTCGAGACTCTGGAAACCGGTCCGCACAGCGCCCGCCTTCTGCTGACGCCGCTGACCGGCCGCTCGCACCAGCTGCGCGTCCACCTCGCCGAAATCGGCCATCCCATTCTGGGTGACGATCTCTATGCCCACGAACAGGCCCGGAACGCCGCCGGGCGCCTGCGCCTCCACGCCAGCGCCCTCGCCTTCGACCACCCGGCCACCGGCGAACGCCTGACCCTCTCTTCCCCGGCCCCCTTCGATCCGGCCCTCCTCGATCCAGCTTGACCCGGCACGATTATCGAATTATCGTTTTTCGATAATCACGGAGCCCGCCATGCTGAGTGCCGAAATCGTCCGCCTGTCGCAGCACCATGTCGACATCAAGATCGTCAATGGCGAGCGGATGCATGTGCTGCAATGGCGCCGCAACCTGCTCTGGGACGAAGTCCTGCTCGACGGCAAGCGCCAGGCCGCCAGCAAGGGCCTGTGGGGCCGCGAGAAACTCTACGGCCTCGTCTTCGGCCGCGACGAGCAGGGCCGCGGCGGCACGCAGGTGATGCTGCTCCTCGATCCCGGCTTCGGCAGCTATGACCATGACACGCTCACCTCGCGCATGCGCGGCATCCGCCTCGAGGGCCGCGACGGCCCCCTCGTCTCCTACGGCTCGCTCGACCCGAAATCCCTGCAGAAACCGGCCACCTTCTCCGACTGGATGAAGAAGAACATGGGCATGGACTGGGGCAACGAGCGCCGCCCGAACTAAGCCGCCTACAGCCGCTTCTTCGTCTTGCCGGCGTGTGCTGCGGCATTTGCCGGGTCGTCCGGCCAGTCATGCCGCGGATAGCGCCCGCGCATGTCTTTCGCCATGTCGCGATAGCCGCCGGTCCAGAAGGCCGGCAGGTCACGCGTCGTCGCTACCGGCTTCATGCCCGGCGACAGCATCTCGACCGTCACCGGCACGCGGGCCCCCGCCACTCTCAGATGCTCCGCACACCCCCAGAAAGCCTGCGCCCGGGCCGAAACGAGCGGTGCGCGCGGATCGAGATAATCCACCCGCGTGCTCTGGCCGGATGGCAATTCAAGACTGAGCGGTGCCTCCCGGCGCAGCGCCTCCTGTACCGGCCAGTCGAGCGATGCGACCAGCGCCTCGCGCACCTGATGATCCTTCGGCACCTGCGCGCCAATCCGCTTCAGCGCCGGCAGCAGCCAGTCCTCCGCCGAGGCGAGCAGCGCCGCCACA
>JBGSKI010000207.1:0-4040 GCA_041741315.1 Hyphomonas sp.
GCGGTTGCAGGCTGGCGCGGCCGACCTGCGCTTCCGGTTGGACCTGCGCCAGCGGCACTTCGCGTCCGATCGACACCCGGATGAAGCCGGCCGCCAGCGCCTTTGCTCCCGCCATCATCAGGTCATGTGGCGCCGCGAACATCGCCACACCCGTCAGGTGCAGGTCGAGCCCGTTCGGCAGCGAGGTGATCAGGATGGCGAGGTCGCCCTTCACCGGGGCCAGCGGCGCGATGATTTCCTTCAGCGGGCCGAGCTTGCGGAGGATTTCCGGGGAAGCCACCGGGCAGGTTGTGATATCGACAATGTCCTCGCTGCTCCGGCGGTGGAATCCGAACCGCAGGCCCTGCTTGGTCAGGCGCGCGGCCAGCGTGATCCGGCGGCGGGAGCCGGGTGGCGTGATCCATGCCTCTTCCACCTCGGCGTCGAGGCCGCGCGACTTCAGGGCATTTACGACCAGATTGCGCTTGAAATCGCGATAAGGTGCGGCCGCAAGGTGTTGCAGGCTGCACCCGCCGCAGGTGCCGAAATGCGGGCAAGGCGGCGTCACCCGGTGCGGGGAAGGCGACAGGACGTCCAGCAATTGCCCCCGGTCGCCGGACTGCCGGATACGCACACGCTCACCGGGCAAGGCCAGCGACACGGAAATCCACTGGTCGCCATCCCGGTACTGGCCATCGCCCCTGGAGCCGAGCCGTTCGAGCACGACGTCGATTTCCTGGCTGGGCACCTGCCGTGGCATAGCTGTCATCCCCCTGCAGACCTGTTCGTCCTGATCGTACCGGGTTAGCACCATGGGGTGATTCCCGAAAGGAGCCCGGATGGCCAAGCTCAGCCGCAAGCCGATCAGCCTCGCCCTGCAGGGCGGCGGTGCGCACGGTGCCTATACATGGGGCGTGCTCGACCGGCTCGCGGACGAGGAAAGCCTTGAAATCAAGGCAATATCAGCCACTTCGGCCGGAGCGCTCAATGCGGCGGCCTTCGCAGCCGGATTTACTGAGGACGGTGCCGCCGGTGCGAAGATGAGGATGGAGGCGCTGTGGCGGGGTGTCTCCAAGTCATCTGGCGGTTTCAGCGACATGAAGATGCTCAACCCGTTCTCCTTCGCTTTCGCTACCGCGCTGACCAGCGTTGCCAGCCCCTACGACCTCAATCCCTTCAACCTGAACCCACTGAGGGATGTACTGGAGGCCGAGGTCGATTTCGACCGCGTACGCGACTCGAAAATCCAGCTCTTCATCTGCGCGACGAATGTCGAATCGGGCCATGTGAAAGTGTTTTCGGACGGGGAGATTTCCCTCGATTCCGTGCTCGCTTCGGCCTGCCTGCCGCAGACCTTCCAGGCCGTCACGATTGGTGGCAATTCCTATTGGGATGGCGGCTACATGGGCAACCCAAGCCTGTTCCCGCTGATCTATGGCGGGGCACCGAAAGATGTGCTGCTGGTGATGTTGAACCCGATCGCGCGGGCTGGCGTGCCGAAGCGTGCCGGCGACATTGCCGAGCGCCTCAACGAGATCAGCTTCAATGCGGCCCTGATTGGCGAACTGCGCGCCATCGCCTTCGTGCAGCGTCTGATCGATGACGGCATGCTGAAAGAGACCGTGATGAAAAAGTACCGCAGGCTGAACCTGCACGCGATCCGGGGCGGCGACGACCTCATCAGTCTCGGCCTCAGCAGCAAGTACGATACGAGCTGGCCCTTTCTCACCCGTCTGCGCGACATGGGCCGGGCGGCTGCGGAACACTGGCTCGCCAACGATGCAAGACTGGTCGGCACGAAGCAGTCGAATGTCGATGTGCGGAAGGAATTCCTGGATTTCTAGGAAACGCCGATGCGTCCTATGCTGCCGGGACCAGTCCGGCGGCGGACAATATTTCCCTCGGGTGCGAGAAGAAATGGTCCGGGCTTTCCTGCTTTAGACGGCCGGGCGTGGCAAAGCCCCAGCTGACCGCGCCGGTCTTCAGGCCGACCTGCCGGGCAGAATCGATGTCCCGGACCTCGTCCCCGACCGACAGCACCGCGCCTGGCGGTACGCCAAGCTTGCGGCACAGCGCACGGAACTTGTGGGCCTTTCCGAACACGCCGGCGCCGCAGGCGAAGTGATCGATCAGTGCCGTTAACTCTGCTCCAAGCGCGGCCTCGATATTGCTGCGCGCATTCGACGACACAACCGCCACCCGAATGCCGGACGCCTTCAGTGTGCGGAGCACATCCTCAATGCCTTCGAACAGCTGGATCTTGTGCATGTGCCCGGCCTGCAGGCGCCGCACGTGCTTGGCGATCAGCGGAAGTTTCCAGGCCGGCACACGCTGGCGCGCCATGATTTCCCGAGGCCCCATATTGCGCAGTGCGTCAAGGTCGCTCTGGTCGAACGGCAGGAGGTTGAACCGCTCTGCCACAACGTCGAAAATGTCTAGGAACCAGTCGAAGGAATCCGCAAGGGTTCCGTCGAAGTCGAAAACGACAAGCTGGTAGGGGCGGTTCATCCGGAAACCTGTATCACAGGGGACGCGTCAGGAACCACACCCGTGCAGCGCCATAGTCGCGAATGTCGAGGATGTCCCATCCCGGCGGGGCAATCGTCTCGTCCACGCCGGTTTCGACCACCGCCACCGCCCCCGGATCCAGCCAGTTTCCGGCCACGAGACCGTCAAGCGCCGGCCGGACGAGGTCTTTGTGGTAGGGTGGATCCAGCAAGGCGAGCGTGAATGGCAGGCCGACGCCGGCTGGCTTTTCGCCGAGGTCCGTGGCCGACCTGCGGTGGAGGCGGGTGGTCCCGAACAGTCCCAGCGCCTCGATATTGTCCCGGATCGCGCCACGCGCCGCATGGTCAGTCTCGACGAACAGGCAGAAAGCCGCACCGCGGCTCATCGCCTCAAGCCCCAATGCGCCGGAGCCTGCAAACAGGTCGATCACCCGCGCCCCCTCCAGCGGCGGCGCCCAGTCGGCATGGACGATCACGTTGAACAGGCTCTCGCGCGTGCGGTCACTGGTCGGCCGGGTGCCCATGCCACTGGGAGCGATTAGGTTGCGGCCTTTATGGGTTCCGGCGATGATGCGCATAGGAGAGTTCCGGTTGATGGTCGCGCGCGCTTTAGCACGGCTCACAACGGCGCACAGCCTTGCCTTGCGCGGCCTCGCAGCGCACTCTCTTTACAGTCAGGAGGCACGCAATGGCCGAAGTCACCACCGAAACCCACAGCGCCACCCGCCTGATCCGCTATGCCAATCCTCCAAGGCACTACATGACCGCCGTGGGCGCGGGCCTGGTTCTCGCGGCTGTGGAGGCCGCTGTGGAGGCCGCTGTGGCCGATCCCGCCATCCGCGTGCTGGTGCTGACCGGCACCGAAGGCGTTTTCGTGCGCCACTATGATGTTGCTGAGATCGTCGCGGTTGGTGAGGCGGTGCGGGCCGGGCAGCTGAAGCCGGAAGACTTCGAGCGCGGCGGCTTTGCCGACATGATTAGCGCTGTGTCCGACGCGCCGAAGCCCGTCATCGCCGCCATCAACGGCGTCTGTATGGGAGGCGGGTTCGAGCTTGCGCTCGCGTGCGACCTGCGGATCGCGCAAACTCAAGTACCGCTGATCGGCCTGCCGGAAACCCGCATCGGCATTTTCCCCGGCGGCGGCGGTACCCAGCGCCTGCCGCGCATGATCGGCGAGGCCCGGGCGCTGGAGTTCGTCCTCCGTGGTCAGACGGTCGACGCCGAAGGCGCGGTAGCGCTTGGCATCGTGAACGCTGTCGCGGCAGATGCCGTCACAGAAGCGCTGGCTATCGCGGAGGAGCTCTCCGCGCGAGGCGCCGAAGGTCTCGCCCACGCCAAGCGCCTGGTGCGCGGCGCCCTCACCTGGGGCCTTGAGGCCGGCACGCGTGAGGAACAGCACGGCTTTCACGCCGTCCTGAATGCCGACAGCGCGATGGCCGCGATGAAAGACTTCCTCGCGACCGGTGAAGACATTACACGGTAGCCATGACCGCTGCCCTGTCTCCCATGTCCCGTGCACTCGAACTCGCCCGCGCCGCCGCGCAGGCGGGCGAA
>JBGSKI010000208.1:0-2447 GCA_041741315.1 Hyphomonas sp.
GCCGACACCGTCGACACGGCGCCCGACCCGGAATCGCGCTGGGCCTGCGCGGTCACCATCGCCGCCTGCAGCCTGTGCCTCACCGGGATCGCCCTGCCCGACGACGCCCTCGCCCGGCTCGAATCGGAATGCACGGCGCAGATCCTGCCGGATGGCGGCCATGTCAGCCGCTCCCCGTCCCGGCTCCTCGCGGCCCTGTTCGAACTGCTGACCCTGCAGGACCTGTTGCAGCGCACCGGACGAGCAACCCCCGAATTCCTGACCCGGATCATTCCCCGGATGGGCGCCATGCTCGCCTTCTTCCAGGCCGGCGACGGCGCGCTCAATGTGTTCAATGACGGCGACGAGTCGCGCGCAGAGGCGGTCAACGCCGCCCTCGCCCGCCTGCCCGCCCCGCCGAGACGATTCACCTTCGCGCCAAAATCCGGCTTCCAGAAGCTGGAAAAAAACGGGCTTCGGCTTATCCTCGACTGCGGTGAGGCGCCGGGCCGCCCGTTCGGCGACTATGCCCACGCAGGAGCGCTTGGTTTTGAACTTTCGGCCGGAACCTCGCGCATGGTGACATCCTGCGGATTCAGCGCCGAAGTGAATGTCGACTGGCAGGCCGCCGTGCGCCGCACCGGGGCGCATTCGACGCTCGTCCTGAATGGCCGCGATTCCGGTTCGTTCGACATGAACGACGACACCCGCCTTCTCTCGGCCAGCGGCCCGGACGGAATTTCCGCCAAGCGCCTGGAAGAGGCCGACGAGATCTGGCTCGACGCCCAGCATGGCGGCTACAAATCCTCCTGCGGCCTGCTGCACCGCCGCCGCCTGTTCATGTCCGGCGACGGTCACCGGCTGGCCGGCGAGGACTCGCTGGTCCGGCCGATTTCCCAGCCGCCTTCGGAGGAGCGCAAGTTCATCAATTTCGAGATCCGTTTCCACCTGCACCCGACCGTTACCGCCATGACCAGCCGCGAAGCCATCCGCCTGGTCTGCAGCAATGGCGAGGTCTGGCGCTTCCGGACCAGCCATGAAGGCGCCCATCTCGAGCGCTCGGCCTATCTCGGCCGGGGCAATGTCGAACGTCCCGAACAGATCGTCATCGCCGGCTATGCAGATCCCAACAGCGACGGCCGCCAGCCGCCGAACTGCATCCGCTGGGCCTTCGTGAAGGAGACCGCGGAATGACCCCCCAGAACGCGGCCCGCCGGGCCATGGCCCTCACCCTCAGCGCCGACATCGTCTCGGCCGCGATCGCCATGGTCCTGTCGAATCTCGTCGTCTGGTGGTCCGACAAGGGGCACGGCGACTTCCCGCTCGCCGCCGCCATGCTCAGCACCGTGCTGTTCGTCACCGCCATGACGGCAAGCTTCCTGGTCGTGCGCATCCATACCCAGGTCTGGCGCCATATCGGCTGGCCGGATGCCGTGCGGATCATCCAGGCCGTCGGCCTCTCCGGCCTGATCTACCTGCTGATCTACCTCCTGTTCACCGGCATTTCGAGCGGCGCGATGGCCGTCCCCTGGACGGTCCTGCTGACCGCCCTCCTGTTCTGGACCGTCGGCCTGTTCGCGATGCGCATGTACGCGCTGTCGAAATCCACCCACCAGCCGATGCAGATTTTCAGCCCGGTCGCCAGGAACGCCCAGCCCGTGCTGCTGGTCGGCGACGGGCCGAATTGCGTCGAAGTCGTCCGCCGCCTCGAAAGCACCCAGCAGGCCAGCAAGATCCGCCTGCTCGGCCTGATCGATACCGAAGGCCACGAAACCGGCCGGGCCATTCGCGGCATCCCCGTCCTCGGCGGCCTCGCCGAGCTTGCCTCGGTGATCGAGATCCTCACCGTCCGCTACAAGACCGTGCCCTGGGTGGCCGTCACCGGTGCCGCCCGCGAGCGCGACATGATGCTGCAAGTCCTCGAGGTCGCCTCCGACCATGGCGCCGAGATCATGGCGCTCAGCAAGGACCCGGCGACGCAGGCGCTCGAGCGCATCCGCCCGGCGGACCTGCTGGCCCGGAAGGAACGCAGGCTCGACATGGAACCGGTGCGCAGCATCGTCGAGAATTCCCGCGTCCTCGTCACCGGCGGCGGTGGCACGATCGGCGCGGAACTATCGCGCCAGGTCGCCGGCTTCCGCCCGGCAGGCCTGACCATCGTGGATTCCGGCGAATTCAATCTCTATTCCATCGACCTCGAACTGAAACAGGTCCTGCCCCCGTCGGCTGTCATCGCCCGGCTCGGCGATGTCCGCGACGCGGCGCGCCTGCGCGACATCTTCCACCGCGCCCAGCCGGAACTGGTGATCCATGCCGCCGCGCTGAAGCACGTGCCGATGGTCGAGAACGATCCGCTGGAGGGGCTGCTGACCAATGCGCTCGGCACCCGCATCGTGGCCGATGCGGCGCGCACGGTCGGTACCATCGCGATGGTGTTCATCTCGACCGACAAGGCGGTGAACCCGACC
>JBGSKI010000209.1:0-1695 GCA_041741315.1 Hyphomonas sp.
ACCGGGGACTTCGACCGGCTGGCGCGGTTCTCCCGCGTCCGTGGCGCTGCGCCGATCCTGTACGGATCGCTCGACGAACAGCGCCTCCGCCAGGCCTGCCTGCTCTGGGGCGTCCATCCGCAGCGCCTCAATGCGGCCGCCGTGAACTGGTACCGCGACCTGATGCAGGCCGCAGGCCTGCAAGGCCGGGTCGCTTACGCGCGCTGGTCGGGAGACGAGAACCGGTTTGCCTGGGAAGTCGGCGTCGGCAAGGGCGAGGGCCTCAAGCCGGTCACTGGTGGATGATCAGCGTGTTCTTCTTGAACTCGTAGGAATAAAGTTCGCCCAGGAACGTCATGCCGAGCAGAGACTGGTCGAGCCCCTCGTCGAGCACCATGGCGCTAACATCCTCGATCTCGACGCCGCCGATCCGGATCGAGTCGAGTATCACGAACGCGCCATAGGTCACGCCGCCGGCCGTGCGGATCTCGTTGTCGAAGTCCAGCGTTTCGGGATGCAGGCCGATGCGCTGGGCGTCCACCCTGGTCAGCGCGACGATGCTGGCCCCGGTATCGACCATGAATTTCACTTCCGTTCCGCCGACATCGGCGCGGGTCCAGTAATGACCGTCATCGGCGCGATCGATGATCGCAGCCCGGTTGCCGGTCTTCTGAACGGGGGTTGGCGCGGTCGCTGCTTCGCTGACAGGGCGGGCCGAGGCGACGGCGGGCGTCACCTCCACCGGTTCGACCTTCGGAGCGAGAAACACCGTGACCGTTGTCGCAATGGCGACTGCGGCAAGGATCATTGGGAAGATATGCCGTCCCAGCATCGCCTAACGTTTCCCCAAGGCTTCGAGCCGGCCGATCCGGGCGGGCAGGGCGCCGAGCACGGATTCCCGCGCCACTTCGCCCATCCCGATCCATTGTCCGATCTCTTTCAGCGTCCGCCCACAGCCCAGACACCAGCCCGTCGAGGCGTCGACTGCACAAACCTTCATGCAAGGGGACTTTATGGGTTCGCGTGTCATCAATATACCGTGTAGCGAAAGCAGGCTGCGGGGCCAAGAGTGGCAGGAGGATGGTAACAAATCCTTGTCATGCATCGGCTGTTGAAGTTGCTAGAACAGCATGAACGCCCCCGCCACCGGGGGGATGGAGACCTATCTTGACTGAGCCCGCCCGCGACGCGGCCCCCCTGGCTGACATTCGCGCCCTGATTCTCAGTGCGCCTCCGCTCCCGACAGAACCGGGACGGCATGTGCACGAGACCCTGCTCACAATGGGCCGGGAAGGCGATTTCGGCCGGCTCGGCGAGGCTGCCGAGTGGCTGGCGAATTGCCAGCGCCGCTATCCGCCGCGCGTCGAGAAGCCCCTGATGGCGATTTTCGCGGGCTCTCACGGTCTGATGGAGGAAGGCGTATCCCTGTCCTCCAACAAGGACACGCGTGCCCATGTCGACGCCCTTCGGGAAGGCCGCGCACCGCTCTCGGCCATAGCCACGCAGGCGGGCGCCTCGATCCGCGTGTTCGAACTGGCGCTCGACCAGCCCACTCCCAGCATCGCAGACACCGCCGCCATGTCCGAAAAGGAATGTGCCGCGACCATCGCCTATGGCTTTGAGGCAACCGAGGACCAGCCGGACCTGATCGGCCTTGCCGTGTCCGGTGCCGGCGTCGGCACGGCAGCCGCAGCGGTCGCCTGCGCCCTGTTCGGC
>JBGSKI010000210.1:0-1841 GCA_041741315.1 Hyphomonas sp.
TGACCTTGCTATAGCGGCGCGAGCCCCGGATCAGGAAGATCATGCCGCCCGCGAGGAAGACCAGCGTCATCATCGCGGCGACGGGGCGCGGCAGGCTGTCGGTCAGGCCCGACAGGGCGAGCGCCAGGAAGGCGATCACGAAAACGGCGAGCGGCCACCAGGCCTGCGCGAGGGCGAGCAGGCGCATCCGCCGGTGGGTGGCGGAAACCTTCGCCTTGAGGGCGCCTATGCCGTCCGCATCAGCCAAGCAGGGACTCTCTCCAACTCCACCATTTCCTCGAATGTCGGGCGCCGGCGCACCACGTCGAAGGCCGCTCCGGAAACCAGGACTTCCGGCACCAGCGGTCTCGTATTGTAGGCAGAAGACAGAACCGCGCCATAGGCACCTGCAGACATGAAGGCCAGACGGTCGCCGGGGGCAACATCCGCCATCTCGCGGGCCGAGGCGAACTTGTCGGTCGACTCGCAGATCGGGCCGACCACGTCATAGATGGTCGTCGCCGCGTCCTCGGTCGGTTCGACCACGGGAAGCAGGTCATGGTGCGCGCCGTAGAGAGCCGGGCGCATCAAGTCGTTCATCCCGGCATCGACGATCAGGAAGGTGCGGTCCGGTGCCTTCTTTTCATAGAGGGCGGTGGTGATCAGCACGCCGGCATTGCCAACGATGACCCGGCCGGGCTCGAGAATCACCTGCACGCCAAGGCCTGCGGTTACATCGGCGATCATGGCGGCATAGGCCGAGGGCGAGGCCGGGTCGTCGCCCGCCCTGTAGGGAATGCCGAGCCCGCCGCCGAGGTCCAGCCGGCGGATATTGTGGCCTGCGGCGCGCAGGCGCTGGGTCAGGCCGACCACGCGTTCGAAGGCGGCGCGCATCGGCACGAGGTCGCCGATCTGGCTGCCGATATGGACATCGACGCCCGCCACGTCGATGCCCGGAAGGGTGCCTGCTTCGGCATACAATGCCTCCGCCTCGCTCCACGGCACGCCGAACTTGTCGCCCTTCTTGCCGGTGGAGATGTTCGGATGGCCGCCCGCCGCGACGTCCGGATTGACACGCAGCGCGATGGAGGCGGTCTTGCCCATGCTGGCGGCAACGCCCGACAGGACGCGCAACTCGCCAGCGCTTTCGACATTGAACTGGTGGATGCCGCATTCGAGCGCGAGCTGCATTTCCCAGGGCGTCTTGCCGACGCCGGAAAACACGATCCGGCTGGCCGGAATTCCGGCGCTGAGGGCGCGGCGCAATTCGCCGCCGCTGACCACGTCGGCCCCGCACCCTTCACGGGCAAGGGTCGACAGGACGGCAAGATTGCCATTTGCCTTCACCGAATAGGCAATCAGGCAGTCCTGGCCCTCGAAGGCTTCGGCGATCACCCTGGCATGCCGGATCAGCGTGGCCGAGGAATAGACATAGACGGGCGTGCCCACTTCGTCCGCGATGCGGCCAAGGTCGGCGTCTTCACAATGGAGACGCCCGTTGCGATAGGCGAAGTGGTGCATGAGCGTCCTAGTTGGGTTCGGAGAGTTCGCCGAGGCCGCCATCGTCGACCGGAACGGTCGGCTTGGCGTCCGGTATGATGCCGCCCCACTGGTTCACCTGCGATGCGGTCTCTTCCATCAGGGCGGCGGAAGTGGTGACAGGCTCATAGGCCCCCGGTGCCGGCGCAACGACCTGGTAGGGCGGCGGCGTCGCGCAGGCACCGAGCAGCGCCAAGGCTGCGGCGCCGATCAGGGAGAGCCGAACGGGATTGGTGTACGTCTTCATGGCCGGACTCACTCGTCGGGGCCGCCGAGCAGTTCGTCATCGGCGGCCTCGTCGCTCGCCGCCTCGCCTTCGCGGT
>JBGSKI010000211.1:0-31226 GCA_041741315.1 Hyphomonas sp.
CGGTCGGCGGAGCCGGCGGTGGCGGAGGAGGAGGTGGCGGAGGGGGTGGCGGCGGAGGTGGCGGTGGCGGAGGGGGTGGCGGCGGCGGCGATGCCGGCGTTGCACCGAAGGCGTAACGCAGACCGATCGAGCCGACATGCGCGCTGTAGTCGCCTTTGTAGTCGATGCCAGCATGGTTGCCGTTGAGCTCAAGCTCAGGGGCAACGAAATACTTGTAGCCGACGTCCATCGTCATGCGTTCGCTGAGCTTGTAGCCGAAGCCGAGCAGGCCCTGGTAAGCGAATGCGGTGTCGGTGTCGCTGAAGCCATTGGCCGAAGCACCACCTGCCGTGTAGTTCAGGTTGTTGGCTTTGGTATTGAAGCGGCCATAGCCGATACCCAAACCGACATATGGCTGCAGAGCGCCAGCGGTGTTGAAGTCGTAAAGACCGTTCAGCATGGCAGTGGTTGCCTGCATGTAACCCGACGGGCTGGACGAAACGCCGACGAGGCCCGGACCGAATTCGGCCGGAACGCTCAGTTCGCCGCTCAGGTGACCGATGTCGCCTTCAAGGCGGAAGCCGTTTGCGAAGCCGTAGCCGAGACCAAGCTGGCCGCCCAGCATCTCATCGGAATCAGAAGACCCTTCCAGCACACCGGCGGTGTCTTCGACGGTCGGATCGTGATCGAGCTCACCGGCGAAGCCATATTGCAGGTCGCCGCGGGCGTACCAGCCATCTTCTGCGTGAGCAGCGAGACCAGCAGACGCAAACGCGGCCGCGGCTGTCGCGCACATAAGAGTTTTCTTCATACCAATTCCCTTTTGTGTGCCGGAGACGGGATTGTCCTCGGCCGCAGGTTCAGTTCGGGACTCACCCGATTTAACCCTGATAAACGCTTTTCATTCGTGCCGCGAGCCATAACGAACTGTTTAACCCCGGAACCATAGGTATTTTTCAACGACCGCGGCCCATTTGCAACAGAATGTTTGCGTCAAATGCATTACGCTCAAGACAGAATAAGGTTCCGGACGAATGGAAAAAAATGGTACCGCCTCCCCGGCTTGAACGGGGGACCTCTGGTTCCACAAACCAGCGCTCTAACCAACTGAGCTAAGGCGGCACGAATTCAGGCAGATACAGCCCAATTCATTATGTTTCAAGCCGTCTGGGACGGCCGGCGAAGAGGTTGGATCAGACTTTTACGACCTGATCGAACTCGAGGTCGACAGGCGTGCCGCGACCAAAGATGGTGACCGTGACCTTCAGGCGGCCATTTGGTTCGTCGATTTCCTCGACAGCGCCTTCGAAGCCCTGGAACGGGCCGTCATTGACCTGCACCTGCTCCCCGATCTCGAACGAGATCTTGGGACGCGGCCGCTCGGCGGTCGAATCACTTGCCGTCCCGAGGATGCGGTCGACTTCCCGCTGGCGCACCGGCAGGGGCTTCTTGCCGCCTTCCGCACCGAGGAAACCCGACACTTTCGGCGTGTCCTTGACGAGGTGATAGACATCGTCGGTCATCTGGGCCTTCAGCAGCACATAACCGGGGAAGTGCCGCTTCTCGACGGTCTTCTTCTTGCCGCGGGCGACTTCGACGACCTCTTCGGTCGGAACCTGAATGTCTTCCACCAGCGCCGACAGGCCCTTGCGTTCCGCCTGTTCAATAATCGATGCCGCGACCTTCTTTTCGAAGTTCGAGTAGGCGTGGACGATGTACCATTTCGCTTCAGCCATGGGGCCAGCGCACTCCTGGAGTTGTATGCTTCAGAGCCTTAAAGGCCCGTGATGAATTTGACGACGAGGTTGATAAGCGTATCCGTCAGGAACAGGAAGAGCGCGATGACAACCGACATGATCATGACGAAAATCGTCGCTTGACGGGTCTCCTGCCGGGTCGTCCACGACACCTTGTTTCCTTCCGCGCGAACCTGGCGGAGGAATGTGATCGGACCGACTCGCTTCTTCTTTGCCTTCTCGGCCATTCGGATATTCTCTCGGAAAAGTGGCGGGTTAGCGTTTTTGTGCCGTCCCGTCCACGGTAAACTGCACCGGTTGCAGCAAAGGCGTATGTGATAAGCGGCGCCCGGGGACGCAAGGGGCCGCCGGTCAGATTGTCCAGACCGTAACGCCGGCCGGACCGGGGCGGACCGAACCGGAAACGATCCTCGCGCCTTCGGGGATAAGTCCGGCGGCCTGCAGGTCAATATTCTCACCATAGTTGAACGCGAAGGTCAGGTCGCCAGTCCTGCGGATCCGGACAGCTTCCGGCACGTCGGCACGCACCAGCCCAGCTGCATCGAAAGCACCGGCGAGCGCATGGGTGAGCGTTGTGCAATCCGGCCAGCACGCAATGTAGGTGACTTGCCCGTTCCGGAATACCGCCCCTTCCCCGTCGTCGAAAGTTGCAATGGGCGGCAAGTCCGACTCGATGAACTCGCGCCACCGCGGCGCTTCAAAGCGCTCGCCCGCGATGGACCCTGCGACAGTCAATCCGGGCCGGAGGCTTTCCACCCGGCGCACCCGCAGACCGGCCTCTTCCGCAAGCGTGCCGGGGGCGAGGCCCTCCGGGATGCTGAACTCTGCAGTTTTTGACCCCGTACGGGGGCCGAGCACGATCTGCGCTGCGTTATCGGCTTTCACGCCTGGGCACATCGTATTCCCGGGCAACACAACCAGACGATAGCCCGTCAGGACGTCTTGCGGCCCAACGATATCGATATTGGCCCCAAACCGCCGCAGCCCTTCGTAGAACAGGAAGGCCAGTTCCGAATAATTGTAGCGCCTACCCTGCGGCTGGATATTCGTCGCCCACTCGGCTTCGTAGTCGTAGACCAGCGCCACTTCGGCCTGCTTTCGAGCAGAAAGATCGCCGCATTTGGCCAGGGTCTGGAGCACGTTCGCGGCCTCTTCGGAGGCTGTATCCGGCAAATTGTCTGGCCGGTTCAGGCCGGCATGCATCTGTTCCTGCGCGAAGGGGGCCTGACGCCAGCGGAAGTAGCTGACGAATTCAGCGCCGTGCGCCGCAGCCTCGAGCGTCCAGAGCGCGACCATTCCCGGCAACGGTGCCGGATTATACGCGCCCCAGTTCACCGGGCCCGGTTGTTGCTCCATGATGCCCCAGCGGCCCCGCCCGATTCCGCGGTACAGGTCGTGGTGGAAAGCAGCAAAATCCGGATGGCCGGTCCGGGCGAAGCGGACCTTGTCTGCCTCAGGCCACCAGGCCTGCTCAAGAAACCCGAGCGGATAGCTGTCCCAGGTCGCCAGATCGATCGCATCTTTCGCAAAGGCGTGGTGATCGAATTCGGTGAAATGCCCCATGAAATTGTGAGTAATGTCCCGGCCCGGCGACAGGCGGCGGATGATGGCGGCCTGAACGTCGTGAAACCGGCGCACCTGCCCGGACGAAAACCGGCGCCAAGCCATGACATGCGCGGGGTTCGGTTCTGTCACTGTCGCAGCAGGCGGATCGACCTCGTCGAACGAACGGTATTCCATGCTCCAGAAGACATTTCCCCATGCCTCGTTCAGGGTACGCACGTCTCCATAGCGATCTTCGAGCCAGACCCGGAAGGCGGCGCGGGCGTCATCCGAATAGCTGATGACCGTGTCGTGGCATCCGAACTCGTTGTCGGTCTGCCACATCACGACGGCCGGATGCGCGCCATAGCGTTCCGCCAGAGCGGTCGTGATCCGTTTCGATTCCTCCAGGTAGGTCTTGCTGGAGAAACAATAGTGTCTCCGGGAGGCGAAAGTGCGCGGATGACCGTGCGGATCGAGCGGCAGGATATCGGGGTGGGCATCGACCAGCCATTTCGGCGGAGTCGCCGTGGGGGTTCCGAGAATGATCTTGAGTCCGGCATCGGCCAGGACCTGAATGGCCCGGTCCAGCCAGGGCCAGTCATACCGGCCGGGGTCCGGCTCGATCCTGCTCCATGCGAATTCCCCGATGCGCACAAGCGACAGGCCGAGCGCTTTCATCCGACGGGCATCGTCTACCCACATGCTCTCCGGCCAATGCTCCGGATAGTAGCAACAGCCGAGTTTCATGACGGGTGGCCGAAAATCCTCGGTGGCAGGCCGGGTACATCGACCTGCGTGGCAAACAGGCTGCCCGACAGCGGCCGGGCATCCAGTTGCGGGAAGGTCATGCCGATACGGGCACTTGTGATGAACAGGGTCCGCATGTCCGGCCCGCCGAAGGCACAGCTGGTCGGGCGTGGGGCAGCGAGAATGATCACCTGATCGACTTGGCCATCGGGTGTGTGCCGCACGACTCGCGATGCATCCCACAGGCACGTCCACAGACAGCCTTCGGAATCGACCGCTGAGCCGTCCGGATAACCGCCGAAATCATATGTCGACGCGAGCACACGCCGGCCAGAAAGAACGCCGGTGTCCAGATCGTGATCGTAGGCAAGGATTTCCTGTTCGGCACTGTCGCAGGTGTAGAAGATCCGGCCATCCGGCGAGAACTGCATCGTGTTGGTGACCATCACTGACGGCAGGCGGAGTTGCGAGACGGCGCCGTCCGCTCCAAAGCGGTAATAGGCGCCGCGCGCTTCCTTTTCGGAATCGTCCATCGTGCCGAACCAGAACGAACCGTCCGGGGCGACGCCGCCATCATTCGTCCGGTTGCCGTCGGGCTCTTCCTCAATGCTGGCGAGGCGTTCGTAAAATTCCGTCGACGGATCATAGACGCCGATCTCGCGGTCGCCAGTCATCAGGAAGCCGCGCTCGTGAAAGGCGATGGCGCTTGCTCGGATGGGCAGGTCGTAACGGCGCGTATTGCCGGTGCGCGGATTATACCGGTGCAGCTTGGCCCGCTTGATATCGACCCACCAGAGGAAACCGTCCCGCTCGCTCCAAAGAGGCCCTTCCCCGAGCAGGCAACCGGTGGGCGCAACACATTCCGGCGACATCATCATGCTGAAGCCTTCAATTCCTTCAGGCGACTGACATATTGCGACGCGAGCCGGCCTATGTCCTGCGCCTTCATCCCGGGTTTGTAGAGCCCGCTGCCGATGCCGAACCCGCTGGCGCCGGCGGTCCACCAGGACGCCATGTTGTCGAGGTTCACGCCACCAACAGGACAAAGGCGAACGGCCGGTGGGTAGACCGCCCGCAAGGCCTTCAGGGCCGGTACCGGAATGGCTTCCCCGGGGAACAGTTTCACCGCCGCTGCACCGTGCCGCAGGGCGGCGGCGATTTCGCTCGCCGTCGCCGCGCCGGGAAATGTGTCCAGCCCGATCCTCCGGGCCGCGTCCAGCAATTCGGGATCGGTGTGCGGCGAAACGGCAAACCGGCCACCCACGGCGGCAAGGTTGACGAGTTCGCCGGCGGTGAAGACGGTGCCAGCCCCGATCAGCGTGGTCTGCCCTGCGACAGCCGCCATCCGCTCGATCGATCGGAACGCGTCCGGAGAATTCAAAGGCACTTCGATCAGCGTCAACCCGGCATCGACCAGCGCGCGGCAGACATCTTCCGCCTCAACCGGTTCGATCCCCCGGAGGATGGCGATCAGCGGCAGTGTCTGGAAAGCTTTGTCGAAAGTTATCACCCCAGCAGTCCCGCCTCTTCTGCAAGTTCGAACAATCCGTCCTGCGTGGCTTCTTCGGCTGACATCTCATAGAAGTCAGCGCCAAGGGCATCCAGAGCGATGCGGTAAGCCACAAGCAGGTCTCCATCGGCAACGAGTACGACTTCATCGCCCGGATCATAGTGTGCCGCAATGTCAGCACCGACCAGCAGGCCCGAGAGCGCGGCCACATGGTGATGCGGATCGAGCGCCCCGGTCATTCGCGCCGCGCGCACGGCAAAGGGGGAAGCCGCGTCATCGGTGTCGAGCGACCGTTCGACCCAGTCCCGGAAGACCCGCGCGTCAAAGACCTGCTCGATTCCCGCCGGCGGCTTCAGGCCACCGCTGCTAAGGAGCAGCGCGCGCATTTCGCCGGTCATTTCCGTCGTGAAGTCGATCGCCCGGCCGTGCTCAAGCGTGACGTGCTTGGTGTGTGTGCCGGGAAGGCAGAGCCGGCCAGTGACGTCGGCGAGGCCGACGAGCTTGGTCTCCTCGCCCCGCATCACGTCCGGGGGAGAGACCTGCTTCAGGCCGGGCACGATGTGGATGCCGTTCCAGGCCACCAGTTGGCGGGATATATCCGAGAGCATCAGCGGGACCGGAAGATACTCGGTCCGGAACAGCCCTTCGGCGCTTCCAGCCGCGCCGCAGGCAATGATTGGGCATTTCGGCCATTCGCCCAGCCATTCGCCGAGGTGAAACCGCAACCGGGATAACGGATCGCCAGCATGCGTCAGCAGGCCATCCGCCGCGCGCGTTTCGGCGATGATTTCGCCCTCGGAGTCGAATGCCCACGCCCGGAAGCTGGATGAGCCCCAATCGACGCCGATCAGAACCGTCTTGTCGCTCATGGTAAGCACCAACCGGACAGGGGGAATGGTGCAGGTCTGTATATTCTCATGCCCTCACGTCTCTTGCACCGCGTGGAAAGTCAATCCATTCCGGAGCGCACAGGATATTCAGGACTGAAGCGGACCCATGACAGGCTTACCAGAGACAACCGGAACGCAGGCAGCCAAGGAATTCGAGCGCCTGCTGCGGATCATGGCGACCCTCCGGACACCGGAGACGGGCTGCCCATGGGATCTCGAACAGGACTTCTCGACCATTGCCCCCTACACGATCGAAGAAGCCTACGAGGTCGCGGACGCGATCCAGCGGGGCAACATGCCTGACCTGCGCGAGGAACTCGGCGACCTCCTGTTCCAGGTAGCATTCCATAGCCAGATGGCAGCGGAAGCGGGATATTTCACGGCAGCCGATGTGGCGTCCACAATCTGCGAGAAGATGGAGCGGCGTCATCCGCATGTATTCGAGACGGTCGATGGCCGCTCCGCTGACGATCAGGTGGTGGCCTGGGAAGTGATGAAGGCGGAGGAGCGCGCGGCGAAAGGCGCATCGGAGGCTGAGCCCAGCGCCCTGGATGGCGTGGCTCTGGCCCTGCCATCCCTAATGCGCGCCGAAAAGCTGCAGAAGCGCGCCGCCCGTACGGGCTTCGACTGGACGGAACCGGAACCGATTTTCGACAAGCTCGACGAGGAAGTGCGGGAACTCCGGGAGGCGCTTGCAAGCGCGTCTGTGGAGCAAGTGGAAGAAGAAATGGGGGATGTCCTGTTCGTCGTCGCCAACCTGGCGCGCAGGCTCAACGTCGATCCGGAGACTGCCCTGCGACGCGCCAATGCAAAATTCGAACGACGGTTTCGTTCGATGGAAGCGCTGGCAAGGGTCGAAGGCGTGGATTTCGGCTCGCTCGACCTCGATACGCAGGAAGCCCTCTGGCAGCAAGTGAAGACGACGGAAAAGGCTGGCGGCTGACAACCCCTAGCGGAGACCAATCAGACCGGCCTGATCGACGGAAATTCGGTCCGGAACCGGCCAGCGTGCTCTTCGGAAAGCCGCACCACGAGGCGGATCGTTCCGTCCGGCAATGTCTCTTCGCTTCGTATATTGCCGTTCTCGTGCAGCCATGCGAGCGCCCGGCCATCCGCGGGGGCCAAGTCAAATGCCAGTTCCCTGTACTTCCTGACCAGCGCGAGTTCTATCGCGGACGAGAGTTCGCCCATCCCCTGCCCGGTCAGCGCCGAAATCAGCACGGCGGGACGGTCGTCTCCTTCGCGCGCCGCGCTGGCCAGGGACTCGGCGCGTTCAGCCGGCAGACGGTCCGCCTTGTTCCATGCCTCGATCATCGGGGGCAGCGGCAACCCGGTTTCCTGCTCGAGGCGTTCCAGCACCCGGGCGACGTCATGGGCCTGATCGGTGTCGGACCGGCTGGAGCGGTCACGCACATGGACGAGCAGGTCCGCCTGCATCGCCTCCTCCAGCGTGGCCTGAAAACTGTCGATCAGGTGGGTCGGCAGATCGGAAATGAAGCCGACAGTATCGATCAGAGCCGCTTCACCGAGCGTCGGAAGGTCGAGGCGCCGGATGGTCGGGTCAAGTGTCGCAAACGGCATGTCCTTGGCGAGAACGTCGGCACCGGTCAGACGGTTGAACAGGGTCGACTTGCCGGAGTTCGTGTAGCCGACCAGCGCAATCACCGGCTTGCCGGACTTCTGCCGGCCGGACCGCTGGACTGCGCGGGTCCGGCGCACGTCCTGAAGGTCTTCCTTCAGCTTGACGATCCGGTCGTCGAGCATCCGCCGGTCCGCCTCCAGCTGGCTTTCGCCGGGGCCGGACAGGAAGCCGCCGCCGCCGCGCTGGCGCTCAAGGTGGGTCCATGTCCGGACGAGGCGCGAGCGCTCGTAGAGGATGCGGGCCAGTTCGACCTGAAGGCGGCCTTCCCTGGTACGGGCGCGCAGACCGAATATCTCTAGAATGAGGCCAGTGCGGTCGATCACCTTGATCTCGAGTTTTTCTTCGAGGTTGCGCTGCTGGACCGGTGTCAGCGCGCCATCCACGACGGCGAGCGTGCAACCGTGCTCCTTGAGATCATCCGCCAGCCGCTGCAGTATCCCTCCGGACAGCAATTGCGCGGAATTGGGGGTCCGGACGTGTTCAGCACGCAGGAAGGCGAGTTCGCAGCCCAGGGCCTCAACCAGACCAGCCGTCTCCTCCAGCCGGTCCGCAGACGGGCGGTTGGGCGGCGTAAACCAGGGAATGATGGCGCCAGCAATTTCCGGAGGCGGGTCCCGGTCTATGAATTTTTCGGCCAAAGTGACCTATTCCTTGTCCATCTCTTCGTCGAAGAGTTGCACAGGTGCGCTGGGAGCGATGGTTGAAATGGCGTGTTTGTAGACCAGTTGCGGCGGACGTCCGTCCCCGCGCAGGAGCACGCAGAAATTGTCAAACCAGGTCACGACGCCCTGAAGTTTCACACCATTCACAAGGAAAACCGTCAAGGGTGTGCGCGATTTGCGAACCGCATTCAGGAACGCGTCCTGAAGGTTCTGTTTCTTTTCTGCGGTCATCGGAGCATTCCTGTTGTTCTCGTTATGATCGCGGGCTAGCGGGATTGCGGCCCTTTCGCAAGTGCGAAGGAGAGTCAGCCCCGCCAGAAACTGATAGAAAGTGCAGGAATCAGCGCCAGAACCTCCAACCTGCCCAGTACCATCGAGAAAATGGCCAATAAGGAGGCAGTGTCCGTCATTCCCGAGGTGTGACCCGCAACCAGGCCACCGGAATTGGTCAGGCAGCCGATGGCCAGCCGGATCGAGGCCTCAATGGTCTGCCCCGTGCCGCTGAACAGCGCCATGATAAAGAAGACCGCAAGAATATAGGCGATCAGGTAGACCCAGACGCCAATGACGCTGCGTTCGTCGAGTTCCCGCTCCCGGAATTCGAAGCCGAGGACCGAGCGGCGGTAGCCGAGCTGCCGGAACTCCTGGACAGCACGCCGCGACAGCACGATCAGCCGCGCGACCTTGACGCCGCCTGCAGCAGACAGTGCAGATCCACCGATCAGCGCCGGTAATACGTACAGTGGCAAAGGCACGATGTCGTCGGTGCCGATTCCGCCCAGGGGCAGGCCGGATGTCGACATGGCAGAAATCGACCAGCCGAGGGCATGTCCGCCGCCAAGCCCGGCCCAGACCGCTAGAGCCGCGAACAGAAGGACCAGCCCGCCAAAGGTGACCGTTTCGGGGTCCGTCAGCGCCGAGCGGAACTTCCTGTCCCGAAGCGGCAGGGCGAGCGCCAGGCCCAAAGCACCAGAAATAAGCCCGAGAGAGATAATGATGGACCTTGCGGCCCCGAAGACCGGCTCGCTCACTGCGTGCGGATTGACCATTCCTGTAGTCCACGCGCTCAGCGAGTAGGATATGGCGTCGGGCGCCTCCAAGCCGGTCAGCATCAGCGCCAGCGACACTAGGGTCATGCTGACGAGCATGAAAATCAGGACCGCTCGCACCACTTTCGGAACTGCGTCGAAGAAGCTGCTCTCGGGCAGCGTAAACAGGATCGTGCGGTGGATGCCGGGTCCGCCGAGGTTGAGGGCCGCGAGGACTGTTGCCGCAGTGACCAGCGACGCGCATGCGCCCAGTGCATGCAGGCATCCCCGCCAGACGATCAGGCTTGCCGGCCAGTCATCCCCCTGCACGGCAATCACGCTCTGCCCGGTCGTGGTCAGACAGGCGGCCGCTTCGTGCATGGCGGCCAGCACGGAATCGTTCTCGACGCCGATGAGAAACGGCAGGAACGCCGCGACAGGCGACAGGAACCACCACAGGATCACCACCGCGAGGCCATCCGACGGCCGGGCCTTGTGTGCAGGCTTCGGTGTCAGGAACAGGACGCTGCTGGCCAGGACACCTATTCCAAGTGCCATGGTCGTCAGGGCAAACACCTGCGCGCTTTCCCGGAGCATCAGCGCGGTGACGATTGCCGGGGCGCTCGACGCAGCCAGCATCAGCATCATCAGCGACAGAACCCGAACGACCGACGCGTAGTTCATCTGCTAGAAGAAGTCCGGGCTGACCCGGAAGAACTTCTCAACCTTCCGGACCATTTCTTCTTCGTAGAATACGATCAGCCGGTCTTCAGTTCGAACAATGGTTTCCGGGCCTGCGATAAGAACGTCGTTTCCGCGAACGATTGCTGCTGCCGCAATGCCGTCCGGCAAATCGTCATAGCCCAGCGGCTTGCCGATCAGTGACGAGGATTCGAGGGTCACGCCTTCGGCGACCTCTGCCATGCCGTCCTCGATGGATTGCAGACCGAGGATGCGTCCACGGCGCATGCGGAGCAGGATTTGCGAAACGGTCAGGGCGCGGGGGTCCAGCACGACATCGACGCGCAGGTCACGTGCGACGCCGGCCAGTTCGGTCGCGTTGACCAGGGCCAGCGTGCGCTGCGCCCCTGCACGCTTGGCGAGGTTGCAGATCAAGAGGTTGGTCTTGTCGTCATTGGTGATGGCGATGACGAAATCCGCCTTGGCGGCACCCGCCTCGGCGAGGATATCCGGGTTCAGGCCGTCGCCCTGAATCACGATGGATCGCTTGACACCGGCGACAGCGGCGTTTGCCCTTGCCGGGTTGTTCTCGATCAGGCGGATACGCTTGCTGCTTTCGCGCTCAAGGGCCTGTGCGACGTAGAGGCCAACATTTCCGCCCCCCACGATGACAATGTGCTCCGACTTCTCGCCGGCGCGATTGAAGATCGACGTCAGACGGTCTGCATGCGTATC
This sequence comes from Hyphomonas sp., assembly GCA_041741315.1. Taxonomy (GTDB): domain Bacteria; phylum Pseudomonadota; class Alphaproteobacteria; order Caulobacterales; family Hyphomonadaceae; genus Hyphomonas. The sequence goes on from JBGSKI010000211.1 coordinate 11,177, forward strand.
GAGGACGGCAATATAGGCGCGATCGCCAGGCTTCAGAACGTCATTGCCGCGGGGAGCCCGCACGGTGTCTGCGCGCCCGATGCCGACGATGCGGGCCGACAAGTCCGGAAACAGTCCGCGCATCTGATCGACGGCTGTGTCGAGCAACGGGTTGTTCTCGGCGATTTCAAGGCCCAGGAGGCGCACCCGCCCCCGGCCGAACGTGGCACTCATCAGCGCCCCTGGCGTTCTCAGCCGCTGCAGGATCGCCTCACCGACTTCGACTTCCGGTGAGATCACCATGTCGATGTTGAGCCCGTCGCGGGAGAAAATGTTCTTCCATGCGGGGTCGATATAGGACTGGTCGCGGACGCGCGCGATTTTGTAAGGGACCGAGAAAATCGTGTGGGCGATCTGGCAGATCACCATGTTGATTTCGTCGAAATGGGTCACCGCGATGATCATTTCGCAATCGGCAGCACCGGCGCGTTTCAGCACATCCGGATGCGCGCCGTGGCCGGTGAAACCGCGCACGTCGAGATCGGTTGACACCTGATCAACCAGGTCCGGATTCTCGTCGATGATGGTGATGTCATGCTTTTCCCGCGCAAGGCGGCGAGCGATGCCATGGCCAACCCGGCCAGCTCCGCAGATCAGGACACGCATTCTTCCAGCCTTCCGCGGGGAATCACCCGTCTTGCCGAAGGCCGGACGCTACACCCAAGGCCTTTAATTTTCTATGCAACGCAGAGCGTTCCATTCCGATGAATTCTGCCGTCCGCGATATGTTGCCGTTAAACCGGGTGATCTGCAGGACGAGATATTCCCGTTCGAATTGTTCCCGCGCATCTCTCAGGGAAAGGCCGACGAGGTCGACAGAGCCCGCAGACGCGGCGCTCGCGGCGCTGGAGGGGTCTCGTGGCAATTCGTCGACGCTGACGGCGCGATTGGCCTCCGATGGCGACAGGATGAGTATCCGTTCGACGATGTTGCGCAACTGGCGCACGTTTCCGGGCCAGTCCATCGACTGCAGGACCGCCATCGCCTCCGCCGAGAACGTGCGGGGGGTGAGGCCGGACGAGTCGGCGATCCGTTCGATGAAGTACGCCACCAGGTCGGCAATATCGTCCCGCCGCTCTGAAAGGGACGGAATGCGCAGGGGCACAACGCTGAGGCGGTAGAACAGGTCCTCGCGGAACCGGCCTGCTTCGATCTCCTGCTTGAGGTTCTTCGTCGTTGCCGACATCACTCGGACGTCGACGTTGACATCGGACCGGCCGCCGACACGCTGGAAGCTCTGCTCGGTCAGGACCCGCAGGATCTTGTTCTGCGTGCCGAGCGGCATGTCTGCCACTTCGTCCAGCAACAGGGTTCCATTGTGGGCCTTTTCGAACAGGCCAACGCGCAGCGTGCGGCCCTGACTGTCTTCTTCGCCGAACAGGGCGGACTCCATCTGGTCCGGCGCGATGGTTGCGGCATTGACGACCACAAACGGACCGGTTGCCCGCAGGGACTGGCGATGGATCAACCGTCCGGCAAGTTCCTTGCCGACGCCCGCCGGGCCGGTGATCATGACGCGGGAATTGGTCGGCGCGACCTTTTCGATCGACGCCCGGAGGTTCGCCGCCGCCTGGCTGTTGCCGATCCAGCGTTCGTCGTCGCCGGCCCGGTTCTTCAAGGCGGCATTCTCGTATTTCAGTGCGGCGGATTCGATGGCCCGCTCGATCAAGTGCAGCAGACGGTCGGTCTTGAACGGCTTCTCGATGAAGTCATAGGCGCCGCGCCGGATCGCCGCGACGGCTGTTTCGATATTGCCGTGGCCGCTGATCACGATCACCGGAAGGAGTGGATCGATAGACTTTAGGTATTTGAGGAGCGAAAGGCCGTCCATGCCGCTGCCCTGCAGCCAGACATCAAGTATCACGAGCCGCGGCGTCCGTGTACGGACTTCCTCAAGCGCCCGCTCCGCCGTTTCCGCGGTGCGGACAGAATAGCCCTCGTCTCCGAGGACGCCAGCAATCAGTTCCCGGATATCGGGTTCATCGTCCACGACCAGAATATCTAACGCCATGACGTTGGCTCCTCTACACGTACAGACTGTAAATTCATGGGGGAATGGGTCTCTTCCGTTTCGCCGGGCTTGCTCAGGTCAAACGAACCGGCCTCCTGAGCGGGCAGCCAGATGCGGACGCGCGCGCCCCGCAGGCCGTCGAGCCGGTTCTGAAGCGAGATCGAGCCGCCATGGTCGGCAATGATGCGATTGACGATGGCGAGGCCGAGGCCCGTGCCCTTCTCGCGGGTTGTCACGTAGGGCTCAAGCAGGCGGGTCCTAACGTCCTGCGGAAAGCCCGGGCCGTTGTCCTCGATGATGATTTCCATGCCGCGATCATCGGCCTCAAGTCTGAGCCGGATCGTTCCAGAGACATCCGAGTCTTCCGGCAGGCCGCCGATGGCTTCGGCGGCGTTCTTCAGCAAGTTTCCAATCGCCTGCCCCAACAAGCGTTCGTCGCCAACAAAGGCGGCTTCTGTATTTTCGGAGACAACTTCGACATCGATCTCCGGCGTCACGACGCTTTGCGCGAAGGCAGCTTCCTGGAGGAGATTGCGCATATTGAATGGTGCGACGCTTGGCTTCGGCATCCGGGCGAAGGACGAGAATTCCTCGACCATCCGGCCAATGTCACCCACCTGACGCAGGATGGTTTCGATACACTTGGCGAACACGCCATCAGTGTCGTCGATCTTGTCGGAATAACGCCGTTTGAGACGCTCGGTCGATAGCATGATCGGGGTGAGCGGGTTGCGAATCTCGTGCGCGATGCGGCGCGCCACGTCCCGCCAGGCGATCTGGCGCTGCGCCGCGACAAGGCTCGTCGTGTCGTCGAATGTCAGCACACAGCCCCCTGCCGGATCGGGTGCCGTCTTCAGACGGATGTGACGGACTTCCCCGCTTCTGGTCAGGTCCATAGAGGCATCTACAGGCGCCGCCCGCTCCAGAGTCTCGCGCACATAAGTCTCAAATTCCGGCGCGACCGTTTCGACGTCCGAACCGGGCGATATTTCCTCCAGCCCCAACAGTTCGCCGGCAGAACGATTGGCAAGCGTGATCACCATGTTGCCATCCGTTCGGATGACGCCAGCGCTGACTTCGGCTAACAAGGTCTCGACAAACTGGCGCCGATCCTCGGCGTCCTCGCGCGCCCGGACCAGCGCGTTTCGCTGCTCGGACAATTGTTCCGTCATCGTATTGAATGACTGGCTCAGGGCGTAGACTTCATCCTTCGGTCCGGTCACAGGAACGCGCACGGATAGATCGCCGTCGCGCACCGTAAGTGCCGCTGACGCAAGGCGCCCGATCGGGCCGGTGATCCTGCCCGCGGCTTCGAGGCCGAGGCGCCCGGCGAGCAGCAGGATCAGTGCGGTGATCTGTGCGTATCCGATTGCAAAAATCGTCTGCAGCCGTCCGCTGCGCTTCTTGGCATTGGTGTATTGCGCCAACTGGTCTTCGGCGTCGCGCAGCATGGCGAAGAGGTTCCGGTCAAACCGCTTCACCACATAGACATATCCATCGACAGGCTCGGATATGCGGATCAGCGCGGTGCCAAACCCTTGGCTTTCATAAAGCGTCGTTCCGATCTCGCCGGCTTTCGCTTCCTGGAAGGCATCTTCCGGTGGCGGGATCAGGATGGGCGTGTCGACGCTCTCTTCCGCAATGAACTCTACGCCATCCTTGCCGAGAACAGCAATCGTCAGGAATTCCCGGTAGGCGAGTGTTGAGCGCAGTCCTTCAGACAATGCGAGCGAGGCATCGGAGGCCAGATCGCTGGCGCTCAACTCCTTGCCGGCGCCGCCCCCTTCCATCGACTTCTGAACTTCCCGCGCGAAGTTCTCCACGTCGAGCGCGGCAAGCCGGACGTCGATATCGAAACCGGAATTGAAGTTGTCGACATAATCCTGGAATATCTGTTTGTTCTTCTCCATGACCGCTTCGGCTCGTTCGCCAAGCCAGTTGTCGAGACCGCGCGTGACCACGGCGCCGAGAAAAACCGCCACAATCATGGCGGGCACCAGAGCTGAAAAGCCGAACAGCATGACGAAACGGCGGGCCAACCGCCCCTGCCCGGCATCCCCTGCACCGCCCCGGATGGACAGGTATTCACGGATCACGATCACGGCGAGAACTATGATGAGGATGAAATTGAGGCCCAGCAGCCATGGCGTTGCACCGGCCGACGGGTTGTCCGGGTTCACCCCTGCAATCGCAATAAAGGTTGCAAACACGGCCACGAGCGCAGCGATGATGAAGAGCCCTTCGAAAAGGGCCCAGCTTGCCTTTGTTGCTTGCTGGCTCAGCGGACTAGACAAACGACCACGCTCTACTCAGGCCACCCCGGCCCGTTGCGCGTTAGTCACACTGTGGTGTCTATGGCGCAACACTGGTGCAGTAAAAGCACAGTTCGTCGTTTCGTCAATCAGTCTTCTGCAATACCGAGCGAGTTGATCTTGGCTCGCAGCGTGTTCCTGTTCATGCCGAGCAGCTGCGCCGCCTTCACCTTGTTGCCCGCCGTGACCGACAAGGCGAGCCGGATGAGCGGCCGCTCCACCTGGTCGATGACCCGCGCATAGACCGATGCATTTTCGTCGTCGGCGCTGGAAATCAGGTCGCCCATGATGTGCCGGTGCAGCAGCGTTTCAACTTCCTTCTCGAACCCGGAATCGCCGCCCTTCTGCTCGCTGACCCCTGCGCGGAGTTCACGCTCGACATCCCGGAGCGAGATGATTTCATCTGGACTCAGAACCGCCAGCCTGAGGACAAGATTCTCGAGTTCCCGAACGTTGCCGGGCCAGTCATAGGCCGTGATCAGGTCGATCGCCGACTTGTCGAAACTTTTGGCCGAGAGACCCTGACGCTGGGCACGGATCAGGAAGGCCCGCGCGAGCTCGGGGATGTCCTCCTTGCGCAGCCGCAGCGCCGGCATGGCAAGGCGGACGACATTCAGCCGGTAGTAGAGATCTTCCCGGAACGTGCCTTCTTCGACCAAGCGGCCCAAGTTGCGCCGCGTCGAAGCGATGAGGCGCGCTCCTGCCGCGTCCCGCATGAACTTGACGAGTTGGGTCTGCGCCTCGGCGGGAAGGTCGCCGATTTCATCGAGGTAGAGCGTTCCGCCGGTCTGCTGGACGGCCCCGGGTTCACCATTGGCTCCGAACAGCTGGCGATTGATTTCGGAGGCCGGCAGCGCCGCCAGGTCGAGCGCCATGAACTTCCCGTTCTTGGCCGTTCCCAACTGGTGGATGGCCCGCGCCGCCAGTTCCTTGCCGGTGCCGCTTTCGCCTTCGATCAGGACAGTCAGATCGGTGTTCATCACCTTGGCGATGATCCGGTAGACTTCCTGCATCGCGTCGGACCGGCCGATCAGGGGCAGGCCGGCATCGCTGATCGCCTTCTGGGATTCCGGATTGATGGCGCGTGTCGACAGTTTCGGAGGCGCCTTGAGCGCCCGTTGGACGAGACTGGTCAGGACATCGATATCGAAGGGCTTCGGGAGGTAGTCGTAGGCGCCATGCTGGGCGGCCGAAGCGGCTGTCAGGATCGTGTTCTGCCCGCTCATCACGATGACCGGCAGGTCAGGGCGCGCGAGACGGAACGACGGCAGTAAGTCGAAGATGGAGGCGTCGCCGAGGTAGACGTCGGAGACGACGACATCCCCTTCCCCATTGCGCACCCAGCGCTCCAGCGCTTCCGGCGAACTCGTCGCCCGCACTTCGAAACCGGCCGCCACCAGCGTCTGGTTCACGATCAACCGGATGCTCGCGTCATCTTCCGCAAGAAGTACTGTCTTGTCAGCCATTCTGTCCTCCTGCCGGCAATGGCAACAGAACCGTGAATCGCGTCGCGCCTGGTTCGCTGTCCACCCGGATCTGACCGCCATGGGCGGTGATTACTTCCTTGACGATCGAAAGCCCAAGGCCGCGAGCCCCGGACTTTGAACTTTGAAACACGTCGAAAATCCGCGACAGGCGTTCGCGCGGGATGCCTTTGCCGTTATCCTCGATGGTGACCAGCATGGCGCGCTGCAGCCCGACACCGAAGCGGGACCGCTTGAAGGCCAGTCCGGCTGCATAGGATGTGCGCACGGTGACCACGCCCCGACCCGTGCCGCCTTCGGATGCTTCGGCGGCATTGCGGATAATGTTCTGGAAGGCCTGTTGCAGATGGTCGGCATCCCCGGAAATGTCGGGTAGAGAGGGATCGAAATCCCGGCGGAATTCCACGGCCGAACCCATGGCCGCGCGTTCCGATGCCAGCACACGGTCGAGCAGCGCGTGGATGTTGCACTCTTCCATCCGCGGGGCCGAAAACAGTTCGAAGGCGGACAATCTGTTGACCAGCCGTTCGATACGGCGCGCCTCTTCCTTGATGATTTCGATGAGTTCGGTCTGGCCTTCGACATTCTGGCGGGCAAGCAATTGCGCGGCGCCGATGATGCCGCCGAGAGGATTCTTCACTTCGTGACCGAGGATCCTGCCGAACCCCGCCACACCGGCTGCGGACTCATTGCCTTCGCGCACGGCGCTTTCACTCAGTGCGATGACGAAGCCGTCATCGCCGGTCGTCCGTATCCAGATATCGCATACTAGGCGCGACGGGATTGTCGGGCCGGTGATCGGCGTGCCGGGCGACATGATGTCACCCACCTGGCGCTGCGCACGGTCCAGCAATTCGAACAGGACCGAGTCATGAAAGACGAACTCGCTCAGCGGTTTGCCGGCAAGGGTTCGTCGCGACACCTGGAACAGCGCCTCTCCGGCCGGATTGGTATCGAGAATTTTCCGCCTGCCATCGGTGACCAGAAGCGCAATCGGCGCAAGGTCTGCTAAAGTATGGACTTCCAGCACATCATCCCCCCTTGCCCGCATCTCAGGCAAACTCCTCTACTTTCGCCCGGAGGAAGACTTCCTGCAGTCGCTCCACGAGTTGCGTGGGAGATCCAATCTGGCAGAGCTCCGACCTGAGGCGGCGGCGCACTTCGAGCGACATGTCCGCCTCCAGCCAGTCGATGGCCGCTGCGACGTGTTTGCGGACGGTCAGGAGGCCAAGGCGCTGGCCATAGAGATCGATGGAATCCATGACCTGTTCGGCAAGCGAGCCGGCCTGTTCCCGCTTGGTTGGTGCGGTCCAGGCGCGGGCAGCAAGGGCCGCGTCGATTTGCGCAGGCAGCCAGGGCCGCCCCATCGCGCCCCGTCCGACCATCACGCCATGTGCACCGGACAATTCCAGCGCTTGCGCTGCGTCGGCCGGCGAACAGATATCGCCGTTGACGATAACCGGGACCGATACGGCCTCGACAACGGGACGGACAGCCGCCCAGTCGGCCTTGCCGGTGTAGAACTGGCACCGCGTCCGCCCATGGACGGTCAGCATCGCGATGCCTTTGGATTCCGCGATTTCTGCGAGCGCCGGGGCATTGAGGTTCTGGTCGTCCCAGCCGAGCCGCATTTTCAGCGTCACCGGCCGTCCGGCTGCACCCTGTAAGGCTGCTTCGATGATTTCCGTGGCGAGTGGTACATCTTTCATCAAGGCCGAACCCGACTGACCTCCGGTTACCTTGCGCGCCGGGCAGCCCATATTGATGTCAATTACGTCAACACCGCTTTCCGCCATCAGGCTGGCACCAGCGAGCATGTCTTCGGGCCGGCGAGCGGCCAGCTGGACGATCCAAGGCCCTCCACCTTCGTGTCGGCAGGTCCGGCGGACGACGTCAGGACGGGCGGCTGCCAGCATTTCCCCGGCGACCATTTCCGAGACCACCGCAGGCGCGCCGAATCGGACCGCCTGGCGCCGCATTGGCGCATCCGTCGCGCCCGACATGGGCGCCAACCAGACTTTGGGTGCCTCAAAAGTGACCATATCTTCATCTTTCGTCTTTTTCGAATCTTCGCAAGCGCACAAATCATGTGCATCCATTGCAATTGCAGTTGTCAGATCGCGCATGGAGTTCCGAGGAATCGTGGCTTACAACCCGCGCATGACGGGATTCGCAGCAATCATTGTCGCCGGAGGACAGGGACTTCGGGCCGGTACGGCGCGCCCCAAGCAGTGGGAAACCCTGCTCGGGCGGCGGGTGATTGACTGGTCTGTGGCTGCATTCATGCAGCATTCTGGCCTGAAGGAACTCATCGTGGTGCTGGATGACCCCGCAGTCGTGGATGGCTTTCCGGAAACCGCGAAGCTGGTGCGCGGTGGTGGTAACCGCACCGAATCCGTCCGGGCTGGACTTGCCGCGGTCACGTTACCCGCAGAGGCACCGGTGCTGATCCATGATGCCGCTCGTCCCGGCCTTGATGCGGCGACCATAGAGGCCCTTCTTGAAGCGCTCGACTCCCATGACGCCGCCGCGCCGTCCCTTCCGGTCTCAGATGCGCTCAAGAAGCGGGACAACGGCCTCCTCGTGACCGTCCCCCGCGATCGACTGCACCGGGTTCAGACTCCGCAGGCTTTTCGTCTGGGAACCATCCGGTCGGCCCTTTCGGACACGGCAACCTCATTCGTCGACGACCTTGAGGCAATTGAGGCACAGGGCGGTTCCGTGGCGCTGGTCTCCGGCTCGCTGCGGCTGCACAAGATCACCTACAAGGAGGATTTCGATGTGCTGAGCAGGCTCCTGTCCCCCTTGAATTCCGTGCCGCGCGTTGGAAAGGGCTTCGACGTCCACGCGTTCGAACCCGGCGATCACGTTACCCTTTGCGGCGTCCGCATCCCCCACACGGCAAAACTTCAGGGTCATTCAGATGCCGATGCGGCCTGGCACGCGTTGACGGATGCGATCCTTGGTGCCGCGGCGCTCGGCGATATCGGCGACCACTTCCCGCCGTCAGACCCCCGCTGGAAAGATGCCGATAGCGCGATATTCCTGAAAGAGGCCATCCGCCTCGCCGAAGAGGCCGGGTACCGCCTGACGAGTTGCGACATCACCATCATCTGCGAAGCGCCGAAGGTGAAGCCTCACCGGGAAGCTATGCGATCTTCTACGGCCAGCCTGACCTGTCTTCCCCTCGACGCGGTCAGCGTCAAGGCAACCACCACCGAAGGCCTCGGATTCACCGGCCGCCGCGAAGGCATCGCGGCCGAAGCCGTCGCGGTGCTGGTGCCACTGGCTTGACGCCGGGACTCCACTTGCAAAACCGCGTGCGCGTGCTCCCCTTCCCGAAAAGCGGAGGAACAAGGCAATGGCGAACGGATTGCGCATCGAACACGACGGACACGTAACCATTCTGACCCTCGACCGGCCAGAGGCCATGAATGCCCTCGACTATGCCCTCTATGCCGCCCTTGAGGACGCCGTCCGGGGCTCCGACGCCCGCGCCATCGTGATCACGGGAGCCGGCGACCGGGCCTTTTGCTCGGGTGATGACGTCAAGCAGATACTGTCGAAGGGAGCCCCGTCGACGCCGGAAATGGCGGAACGGGCGAAGCGCACCGGCGGCCTGACCCCTGCCGCCGACGCCCTGCTCGGCACCGACATCCCCGTCATCGCCGCCGTCAACGGCTTCGCGCTTGGTTGGGGCATGGAACTCGCCCTGATGGCGGACATCCGGGTGGCGTCGGAGAAGGCGCGCTTCGGCGAAATCTTCGTCAAACGCGGCCTGTGCTGCGATGCGCCGGGCTTCGGTCGGTTGGTCCAGATTGTCGGTCGCGAAACCGCCTGCGAGCTTCTGTTCACCGGTGACATCATTGACGCCGCAACGGCCAAGGAGATCGGCCTCGTTTCGCGCGTGGTGCCCCATGTGGACCTGATCGACGCCGCAATGGGCATTGCCCGGAAAATTGCCGCAAATCCTCCACAAGCCGTCCGGGCCCTCAAGGCAGGCCTGCGGCAGACAGTGGATCCCGACTGGCGCGCCGTCGGCCTGATGGCCATAACCGAGATCCGGCGGCTGATGAAGACCGGTGACGCCAAGGAGAGCGCAGCCGCCTTCCTCGAAAAGCGCGATCCGGCCTTCACGGGCCAATGAGGAGGGCCTAACGTGAGTTCCATGTTTCCAGAACGACTCCGAAGTCTCGCCATGCTCATCCTCGATGATGCCGAGCAGGCGCGATTGAGAATTTCGACTGCCGAAAGCTGTACGGGAGGCTTGGTGGCAGCCTTGTTCACCGATATCCCCGGCTCGTCCAACGCATTCGATCGCGGCTTTGTCGTTTATTCGAACCGGGCGAAGGAAGAGATGCTGGGTGTCCCGGGAGATGTCCTGGCCGACTATGGCGCCGTGTCCGAACCGGTCGCCAGAATGATGGCCGAAGGCGCGCTCGAGGCCAGCCGGGCAAATATTGCCGTCGCGATCACCGGCGTCGCCGGTCCGGGCGGCGGTACTCGGATGAAGCCGGTCGGCACGGTCCATGTGGCCTGTGCCCGCGAAAACCGGGCGGTTATCCACGAGATGCTACAGGTCGGCGATATCGGCCGGCATGAGGTCCGTATGGCCGCCGTCGAATGCGCGCTCAAGCTGATCCAGATGCAGCTCGCCTAGGCGGGTTGGCCATACCGGCGCTGGGCTTCTTGCAGGAACGCGCCGAGGATCCGGTCGACGGCCACCGTGTGGTTTGCCGCCGCGAGCATGCCGATAAACGGGTTCCTGAAATCATACTCGATCTCGAGGCGGATGTCGCAGCCCCGCTCGAGCGGCGTGATCAGCCATTCGGCGCGCAGTTTGCGGAACGGTCCCCTGATCAGGGTCGCGACCGTTCTCCCCTCTGCCGGTTGCGCAACGACGCGCGTGGAAAAGCGCTCGACAAATCCCTTGAAGCCTACCGCAGCGTCACCGGTACACTCCCGAACACCGTCCTCGCCAATCCGGACATCAGTCACCCGCATCGCAGTGATCCAGCGGATGAAATCCGGATATTTCGCAATATCCGATACGAGGTCGAAGGCCTGTTCAGGCGTATACGGGACGCGAACGGATTTCGAGAAATGCGCCATGTGCGCCTAGGTATTCTGCGAAGCCAGGAACGCTTCCCTTGCTGCACGCAGGCGCGCGAAGTCCTCGCCGGCATGGTGCGACGACCGGGTCAGAGGAGAAGATGACACCATCAGGAACCCTTTGGCCCGCGCAATATCTTCAAGCGTCTTGAATTCTTCCGGCGTGACGAACCGGTCGATCGCGGCATGTTTCCGGGTTGGCTGCAGGTACTGGCCGATGGTCAGGAAGTCGACGCCGGCCGACCGCATGTCGTCCATCACCTGCATGACTTCTTCCTTGGTCTCGCCCAGACCGACCATCAGGCCGGACTTGGTGAATTGCGACGGATCGCGGTCCTTCACCTTCTGCAGCAGCCGGAGAGAGTGGAAATAGCGCGCGCCGGGACGGATCGTCAGATAGAGGCGCGGAATCGTTTCAAGGTTGTGATTGAATACGTCGGGGCGAGCGTCGATGACCCGGTTCTCCCAGCCGTCCTTGCGCAGGAAGTCCGGGGTCAGGATCTCGATGGTCGTGCCCGGCGACATTTCGCGGATCGCCTCGATCACATGGACGAAATGCATCGCCCCGCCATCTTCCAGGTCGTCCCGGTCCACCGACGTGATCACGACATGGGTGAGTCCCATTTCGGCCACCGCCTCCGCCACTCGCCGGGGCTCGTCTGCATCCACGCCCGGCTTCGGCTTGCCGGTCGAGACGTTGCAGAAGCTGCAGGCCCGGGTGCAGATTTCCCCGAGAATCATCATCGTGGCGTGCTTCTTGTCCCAGCACTCTCCGATATTCGGGCAGCCTGCTTCCTCGCAAACCGTCACAAGACCTTTGGACTTCACGATTTCCCGCGTTTCGGCATAGCCCTTCGAGACCGGCGCCTTGACACGGATCCAGTCCGGCTTGCGCAGGACCGGCGTGTCCGGCCGGGACTGCTTTTCCGGGTGCCGGGGGCGGGGGGAATTGGATTTGAGATCGATCAGGTTGGCCATGGCCGGAACATGGCTGCAGCCGCCTCCGAACTCAAGCCATATGCAGTGCAGCCTGCATATGCAAACTTGCAATATCGGTTGCGCTCGGGTTGCTACGTGACAAAATGTTACAAAACGTGAGGCGCAAGCCTCGAGGAAACCAGAGCGTCAAATGAACCCCCATCCGATCCCGGCTCCCCTGCCGTATCGTCCCGCGCGCACGCGCACCGACATGTTCGCATCCCTGCTTCGCGCTGCAGGCGAATTCGGCAAGGACAAGGTTATCGTGGTCGACGGCGACGAACGCGAGATCACCTACAAGGAGATCATCCGGGGCGCGTTCGGGCTTGGATCGGCTTTGGCCTCCCGGACCAAATCCGGCGAGAACGTCGGTCTGATGCTGCCCACCGGCGCCGGCGCCGTAGTCGGCTTCTTCGCTCTGACGGCCCACGGCCGCGTGCCGGCCATGCTGAATTTCACGGCGGGATCGCGAAACCTCAAGGCCGCGATGCGGGCCGCGAAGGTGACCAAGATCGTCACGGCCCGGAAGTTCGTCGAACTGGGCGGCCTCGAAACCCTGATTTCCGAACTTGAAAGCGCGGCGGAGATTATCTATCTCGAAGATGTCCGCGAGAACCTCTCGCTACGGAACAAGCTCACGGCGATCATCGGCCCCATAGCGCCCAGCCTCGTCCGGCGGGCCGCACGGTACAAGTCGGAAGGCGTGATCCTGTTCACCTCCGGAACCGAGGGCGAACCGAAGGGCGTTGTGCTCAGCCACGAGAACGTGCTTTCGAACGTCGAACAGGTGCGCGCCCATATCGGACTCAGTCCGGATACGGACAAGCTGTTCAACCCGCTTCCGACCTTTCACTGCTTTGGCCTGACGGTCGGCGCCATCCTGCCGCTGATCGCCGGCATCACCGTCCTGTTCCATCCGACACCGCTTCAGCCACGGGATATCGTCAAACGCATCCGCGCCTCCGGCTCGACTATCCTTCTGGCGACGGACACGTTCATCTCCCAGTACGCGCGCATTGGCGCCGACGGGGACATGGACTCCATCCGCCTTGCCGTTTGCGGCGCCGAACGGGTGAAGGACGAAACCCGGGCCCTGGTCCGCCGCAAGTTCGATATTGAAATCCTCGAAGGCTATGGTGCCACCGAAGCTTCGCCTGTCGTTGCCGCCAACCAGTGGGAACGAAACCGTCCGGGCACGGTCGGGTTGTTGATGTCCGACATGGAGTCGCGTCTGGTTGCGGTGGATGGCATCCTGGATGGCGGACGCCTGCACATTCGTGGGCCGAACATCATGATGGGGTACCTGCGTCCGTCTCGCCCCGGCATTCTGGAACGCCCGGACGGTGGCTGGCATGATACGGGCGACATTGTCGCGATCGACGAGGAAGGCTTCATCCGCATCATGGGGCGGGTCAAGCGGTTCGCCAAGATCGGCGGGGAGATGGTGTCCCTCGCCGTGGTCGAAAACTGCGCCTCTGCCGTCTGGCCGGATGGACTGCACGCGGCGGTTGCCATGCCCGATCCGCGCAAGGGCGAGCAGGTGATCCTGCTCAGCGATACGCCTGCCTGTAACCGGGAGGAAATCCTTGCCTGGGCCCAGCGCCATGGTGTGCCAGAGATATCGGTTCCCCGCCGGGTCTACCATGTGGGGGCAATTCCGGTTCTCGGAACCGGAAAGATCGACTACGGTGCGGTCAAGACACAGGCCGAGAAATTGTTCGAGAACTGAATTAATCAGCCGCTCGTCGCGCGGCGCACCGGCATGTTCTTCTTGCCCCAATCGCGCAGCGTCATGAGCGCCGGCGCGAGTTCCTGCCCCCGCTCTGTCAGAACATAATCGTACCGCACGGGTGCCTTCGAATAGGCCTTCCGTTCAAGGATTCCTGCCTCGACGAGGCGCCTCAGGCGCTCGGCCAAGATGTGCCGGGTCATGCCGCTCGATTCGATGAACTGGTCGAACCGAGACAGTCCGAGAAAGCAGTCCCGCAGGATGAGCAGGGTCCACCGGTCACCGACAACCGACAAGGTGCGCGCGACCGGGCACCAGTTCTCTGAAAGATCCGTCCATTTCATGCTGACAAGCCTAGACTGATTTGCCATAGTTCCAAAACAAAACTTACCTGCGCGAGGAACAAAATGCCGGGCACCCTGGAATTCTATTTCGATTATATCAGCCCCTTCTCGCATGTCGCTAACGCTGCCGTGAAGCAGGTCGTGGCGCGCACTGGTGCAACGCTCGCTGTCCGGCCCATGTTTCTCGGAGCCGTGATGCAGGGAACCGGCAACCGCCCTCCCGGAACAGTGGCGGCCAAGGCGGCCTACATGATGGCGGACTTGGCCAGGTGCACGAAGCGCTACGGTATTACGCTTCGCATGAACCCCTATTTCCCGATGGTGAATACGCGCGGCCTTCTGCGTGCCACCTGCGCCATGGATGGCGACCGAGAACGCCAGCAGGCCTTCATGGACGCCTGTTTCAAGCACATGTGGGCCACTCCGGAGCCGCTGAACCCCGGCGACGACACGTCGGTCGCCGCCATGTGCGCCGCCGAGGGCTTTGATTTTGCCGAGATTCAGGCCCTGGGCGAGAGCGAGGCGGCAAAGGCGGCCATGAAGGCAAACACCGATACGGCGCTGGCAAGAGGCGCCTTCGGCGCGCCAACCTTCTTTGTCGGAAGCGACATGTTTTTCGGCCACGACCGGCTAGACTATGCCGAGGAAGCCCTGATGGCTCAGGCGTAAATGCCGGCGGCCTCGGCGAGAACCTTGTAGGAGACGTTGGGCCGCGGCCCGAAATGGCTGATCACTTCAGCGGCGGCGATGTGACCGAGCCGGGCACATGTTGCGAGGGGCACTCCCCGCGAAATTCCGAACAGGAATCCGGCGGCGTACTGGTCCCCCGCGCCAGTCGTATCGACAACTTTCTTGACTGGCACAGCCGCCACCGCGATGGGCGAGCCGGCACCGATAACCACAGAGCCTTTTTCGCTACGGGTCACTGCGGCAACCGCCGTGTCCGCCTGCAAGGCGTTGAGCGCCGCATCGAAGTCCCGCGTTTCGTAGAGCGAGAGGAGCTCTTCCTCGTTGGCGAACAGGATATCGACATTGTTCCTGACCAGTTGCAGGAAGCTCGCCCGATGGCGAGCCACGCAAAAACTGTCCGACAGGGTCAGCGCCACCTTGCGACCGGCCGCCTTCGCGATTTCGGCGGCATGGATGAAGGCCTCTTTCGCTTCGTCCCGGTCAAACAGGTACCCTTCGAGGTAGAGAATTCCGCCCGCTCGCACGACGTCCGCATCCACATCCGCCCTGCCGAACAGAACCGACGCGCCAAGGAACGTGTTCATGCTCCGGTCGCCGTCTTCCGTGACGAAGATAATGCTTCGGGCGGTTGCCGGTCCGCCGACCAGCGGCGACGTCCGGAACGGCACACCGGTGGATTCCATTTCCTGCGTGAATTGGCGGCCAAGTTCGTCGTCGGCGACCTTTCCAATATAAGCCGCCGTCGCGCCAAAGCTCGCCAGTCCTGCGATCGTGTTGGCGCCGCTTCCGCCGGACGTCAGCAGCGGATTCTTCGCCTCCCGGGTCAGTTCGTGCGCGCGCGGTTCGTCGATCAGGTTCATCGCATTCTTGTTGATGCCCCAGGCCGCAAGAAAGGCGTCATCCGCCGGGGCCAGCACGTCGACAATTGCGTTGCCCAGACCGACAACATCGAATCGAATTTCCGTCATGCGAATTCTCCCGCGAAACCGGCGCATTGCCAGACCGCGCCACTGGACGCAACCACGGGACGTGTTAAACGCCCGCTCCATGCGTATCGCCTACCTTGCCTCCCGCGTCACCCTTCCCGGCTCTGCCGAACGGCGGACCGATGCCCATGAACACGATTTTACCATGCAGGCGCTCCAGCCAGCCTTCGCAGACCTCGGCATGGACGTAGTCGATGTGGCCTGGGATGATGCCGATGCCAGATGGTCAGACTTCGGCGCAGCCATCATCGGCACCACCTGGGACTATTGGGACCGGCTCGACGAATTCCTCGCCACGCTGGAGCGGATCGGCACGGAAACCTACCTGTTCAACCCCGTGGACGTGGTGCGCTGGAATATCCGGAAGACCTATTTGCGCGAACTGGAAAGCCGGGGCGCCCCCACAATACCCACTGCGTGGCTCGACCGGGTAACGCCGGAGGCTCTCGCCGATGCTCGTATTTCGCTCGGCTCGGACGACATCGTCCTGAAGCGGCAGGTCGGCGCCGGTGCACATGGCCAGCACCGCCTCGGTCCGTCCGACGCCCTGCCCGACATGCCCCACCCCATGATGGTGCAGGCCTTCCTCCCGGCCATCCGCACAGAGGGCGAATACAGCTTCATCTTTATTGACGGTGCGTTCAGCCATGCCCTCCTGAAGCGGCCCACGGGCGGCGACTATCGCATCCAGTCTTCCTATGGCGGCACTGAGGTGACCATCACGCCGTCGCCGGCCGATCTGGCGGCCGCACAATCGATCATCGATCTGGTCGACGCCCATCCGCTTTACGCACGTGTCGACATGGTCCGCTCAGGTGACAGGCTCCGTCTTATGGAAGTCGAAGTGACGGAGCCATACCTTTACCCGCTGCAAGGCCCCGAACTGGGCCAAAGGATGGCTGACGCCGTTGCGCGGCGCATCAAATAGACCGCAGGCCTATTTCCCCAGAGTGTAAACCAGTGCGATGCGGGACGCCGTGTCCGTCGACTTGAACCCGTCCAGGGCGCTTGTGTCGTATCGCGTATCGACCGAGACCCGCGCAGCGAGTGGACCTGCGAGGGCCGCCGTCAGGGCAAAGCCGGTGGTTAGCTGGGTCGAGTCCGCACTGTAGATGACATCTGCGTTGTTGGAGAAGGTGACCTTGTCGTTGATCGCCCAATCGAACTCCGACTTGGCTACGGCACCAACATTCACTTCCTGCGTTGCCGGAATGATCAGGGCGGCACCGTTTTCATCCGTCGTGATCTGCCGCTTCACATTATCGATCTTGGCCCCCGGGCCGCCGCGGACAACGAACTTCAGGGTCTCGCTCTCGAACACCCGGTAGCCGATGCCGCCGCCAATGAAGGCGCGGCTGTCGAAGCCGGTGAACTGGTCCACTTCGTAAGAGCCGCGGGTGAAGGTGAAGGCGCGGTCGTTGAAATCGCGATCAAGGTCCATGCCCACAAACGCGCGGTTTTTGCTGTCCACGCCCTCTTGCTGGCCATAGTCGACGGAGCCTTCCAGGCCGGTACTCCACTTGCCGGCAATCCGGTCCACATCGAACCGCAGACCGGCTTCGCTTGAATTCGTATTTCCCCGCGTGATGCCGCCGCTCAGTGCACCTTCACCTGTCCAGCCATCGGGCCGGTCATCTGCCGTCGAATCTGCGCTCGCGATCTGAGCAACAATCAGTGCCGCTGCTGTAAGGATTGCAGGTTTCATATTCTACTCCTGTATTGGGCCGCGACGGGTGTTCCTTCCAGGCGGCAAGACGATTGCGAAATTGGGGCGGACTGGCGGCACGGTCAAAAAATACGTGGCACCAGTGCGGACCCAGTTCGGGGTGCCGGTGTTTTGGGCACGAATTTGCACCACTCGGCGATGGCGCAGTGCCAGCATTCAGGCTTGCGCGCCTTGCATACGTACCGGCCGTGAAGAATCAGCCAGTGGTGAGCGCCTTTCTTCCAGGTCTCAGGTGTGACCCTTTCCAGCCCCGCCTCGACTTCTTCGGGCGTCTTGCCGGGAGCAAGCCCGGTCCGGTTGCTGACCCGGAAGATATGCGTATCGACGGCAATCGTCGGATGACCGAAGGCCTCGTTGAGCACGACATTCGCCGTCTTCCTGCCGACGCCGGGCAGCCTGACAAGCTCTTCGCGCGTTTCCGGCACCTGACCTGCAAACTCGTCGATCAGCATCCGGCTGAGCGCGATCACGTTCTTCGCCTTGTTCCGCCACAGGCCGATGGTCTTGATATGGTCCGCGACGCCTGCCTCCCCGAGCGCAAGCATCTTGTCCGGCGTATCTGCGATCGCGAACAGGGACTTAGTCGCCTTGTTCACGCCGACATCCGTCGCCTGCGCCGAAAGCGCCACGGCCACAACAAGCGTGAACGGATTGGTAAATGTCAGTTCCGTGTGCGGATCCGGCCGGTCCTGGGCGAGCGCCGCAAAGATGGCAGATGCCTTTTCTTTGCCCAGTGTCCGCGGCGCGCGCTTGCGATTCGCTTTTCCGGTCGCCGCCATCGCTCAGAACTGCCCTTCCATCTTCCCGGCTTCATTCAAAGTGCTAGGGTCGCCTCATGCCGGACACCGACGAAACAGTCTACTTCGACGCTGTACTCAGTCCCAACCAGTCGCTCAGCGAACGGGGCTTTGCGTGGCTTATGGTGCTTGTCGGCGCGGTCAGTTTCGTGACCGGAATGGCATTCCTGTCGATGGGCGCCCTGCCCGTGCTCGGTTTCTTCGGACTGGATGCGCTGGCCATCTGGCTGGCCTTCCGCTGGTCCTTCCGGGCCCAGCAGCAACAGACCCGGATCCGCGTCACGGCCAGCAAACTGACCATGCACCACCGCAACGCGAAAGGCGTGGAGCGGCTGGTCGATCTGCCAGCCGGGTTCACCCGCGTTGAACTCGGCGAATCGGGCCACCAGGACCCCGACCTCCGGATCGAGCATGGGCGGACCGGGTACGTCATCGGCCGCTTCCTCACGGCGGGCGAACGCGCATCCCTTGCCCGGGCATTGAAAGTGGCCGCGGCCGAACGCCATCCCGTCTGAAAAAAATGACGCAGGCGTCATAGTTTTTCCATCCATCCCATGATATAAGGAACTTCAGACTGCAATAATGGCCGACAAGGCCTGTCCATGGAGGATCCCGAATGGCTGCTGACACTATCCGCCAGATTGACCATCCCGCACTCAAGCGTCCCAAGGTCACGCCGCGCGAACCGATGCACCCGGGATACCTGCACGTCGGCGACGAAGTGCCGCCGGCGAGCAGCCTGGATATCGAGACGATGGATATCGTCGATCCGGAAATCTGGCGTCAGGGTGCCTACTGGGAC
Source organism: Hyphomonas sp. (assembly GCA_041741315.1). Taxonomy (GTDB): domain Bacteria; phylum Pseudomonadota; class Alphaproteobacteria; order Caulobacterales; family Hyphomonadaceae; genus Hyphomonas. The sequence goes on from JBGSKI010000211.1 coordinate 30,187, forward strand.
CGGTTCGAACGCCTTCGCAACGAGGACCCTGTCCATTTCACGCCCGATTCCTTTGTAGGCCCCTACTGGTCTGTCACGCGCCATGAAGACATCATGGCGATCGACACCGACCACAAGCGTTTCTCGTCAAGCTGGGAGCATGGCGGCATAACCCTTGGCCCGCCGCTCGAAGACTTCGAGATGCCAATGTTCATCGCCATGGACGAGCCGCGCCACTCCGAACAGCGCAAGACGGTCCAGCCGGCCGTCGCGCCGAACATGCTGAAGGATTACGAGCCGCTGATCCGCTCGCGCACGCAGGCCGTGCTCGACGGCCTTCCGGTCGGCGAGCCGTTCGACTGGGTCGACCGCGTCTCGATCGAACTCACCGGCATGATGCTGGCGACCCTCTTCGGCTATCCGCAGGAGCGCCGCCGCGAACTGACCCGCTGGTCCGATATCGCCACCAACATGCACAATCCTGACATCTGCCCGGGCGGCGAAGTCCAGTGGAAACAGGAAATGATGCAATGCCTGACCACGTTCATGGGCATCTTCCAGGAACGCGGCGCCGGCCCGGACACCGGCGACCTGATCAGCCTGCTCGCGCATGGCGACAAGACCAAGAACATGACGCCGATGGAACTGCTCGGCAACGTCATCCTGCTGATCGTCGGCGGCAATGACACGAGCCGCAACACGATGACCGCCTCGGTCTATGCGCTGAACAAGTACCCGGAACAGTATGCCAAGCTGAAGGCCGACGAGAGCCTGATCCCGAACATGGTGTCGGAAGCAATCCGCTGGCAGACGCCGCTCTCCTTCATGCGCCGCACCGCGCTTGAAGACGTGACCATCCGTGACAAGACGATCAAAAAGGGCGAGCAGGTCGCCATGTGGTATGTCTCGGGCAATCGCGACACGAACTTCTGGAAGGAAGACCCGGAACTCTTCGACATCGAGCGCAAGAATGCCCGCCAGCACCTTTCCTTCGGCTTCGGCATCCACCGCTGCGTTGGCAACCGCCTTGCCGAACTGCAGCTGAAAATCCTCTGGGAAGA
>JBGSKI010000212.1:0-2549 GCA_041741315.1 Hyphomonas sp.
CGCATGGCGGCGCGGTGCAGCGCGGCCTGCAGGGCCCCGGCATTGCGGCGCTCGTCGGCGGAGAGATAGAGGTTGCGGGAGGACTGGGCGAGGCCGTCGGCATCGCGGGCAGTCGGCGCGCCGATGATCTCGACCGGGAAGCCGAGGTCGCGGACCATGCGGCGGATGATCTGGAGCTGCTGGTAGTCCTTCTCGCCGAACACCGCGACATCCGGCTGGGCGTGCAGGAAGAGCCGGGCGACCACGGTGGTGACGCCATAGAAGAAATGCGGCCGGTAAACCCCGTCCAGAAGGTCCGAAAGTGATTCGACGCGGACGTTGGTCGCCGATCCTTCAGGATACATTTCTGCAACACTCGGCAAATAACAGAGATCGCACCCGGCACCGGAAAGTTTGGCGAGGTCGGCATCCTCGTTTCGCGGATAGGTTTCGAAGTCTTCGCCGGGGGCAAACTGGGTCGGATTCACGAAGATGCTGACGACGATTTTCGTGGCCTTTTCCCGTGCTTTTTCAACGAGCGACAGGTGGCCGGAATGCAGGGCCCCCATGGTAGGCACGAAGCCCACTGACTCGCCGGCCTGCTTCCACGCCGCCACCTGATGGAGAAGCGCCGCCCGTGTCCGGACGGTCGCGGTAACCCTGCCTGTCGTGGAATTCACTTTCAAAACGCCCGTTCTGCCGCTTGTGTAAACGCCTTGTTAACCCGTTCGGAGGAATTTCAAAGCATGACACAGCGCATCCTTCACTCCCTCAAGACTTTCGTCCTCGCTGCGGCCCTGCGTGCCGGCATCCGGGACGCCCGCGAAGAGGCGGTTTCGCCCGAACCGGTTATTCGTCACCTCGACTCGGTGAACGATATCGACGAGTGGATGTTCGACATTGACGGTCGCCCGGTGACGGAGCTCGCCTCGATGTACTCCCGGGAGACCGCACGTGTCTCGGCGGCGCTCACCGGCCTGCGCTCGGTGCTCACGCAGATCGCGGCACACGCACCGATCATCGAACAGCACAATGTGAACGTGTCCTTCGGGCCGCTCGAATCCGACGCCATGCTGTTCGACGGCGAACCGATGCCGGTCCACTTCGGCATCCTGGCCGACGATGCGGACCTGTTCGAAGACATGCCCGGCCTGCGCCCGGCCAGCATTGACGTGCACGAGATTTCCCGCGTCGCCTGACGCACCCAAAGTTTTGTTCTGAGTTCTGGAGTCGCCTTTCATGCCTGACGGATTCGCCCCTTCCGCTCTCGTGGGTGGGCCGGATCTCGGTGGGCCGCACAAGGACGCACGCGTCATTGTGGTCGGCAATGAAAAGGGCGGGGCCGGCAAGTCCACCGTTTCGATGCACCTGACGATTGCCCTGTTGCGCATGGGCAAGCGCGTCGGTGTGGTCGACCTCGACGTGCGCCAGCGCACCCTGACGCGCTATCTCGAAAACCGCACCCGCTGGACCCAGTCGACCGGCGCACGCCTGCCGATGCCGGAGATCATCCGGGTCGATGCGTCCACGGAGCGTGACCTCGACAAGGCCGAAGCCGAAGAGACCAACCGCTTCGTCACCAGCCTGCAGCGCCTGAAGAAATCCTGCGACTTCGTGATCATCGATGCGCCGGGCGGCGACACGTTCCTGTCGCGCCTTGCGCATGTGCATTCCGATACGCTGATCACACCGCTGAATGACAGCTTTGTCGACTTCGACCTTCTCGGCGACGTCAACCCGCAGACGCTGGAAGTGGTGCGGCCGAGCTTCTATTCCGAAATGGTCTGGTCGTGCCGCAAGAAGAAGGCGCAGACTTCGCGCCGGCCGATCGACTGGATCGTGATGCGTAACCGGATGTCGCCGCTGGCGGCGAAGAACAAGGAACGCGTCGGCGAGGCGCTCGACAACCTGTCCAAGCGGATCGGCTTCCGGCTGGCACCGGGCCTGTCGGAGCGGGTGATTTATCGTGAACTGTTCCCGTCGGGCCTGACCCTGCTCGACCTGACCGAGAAGGGCTCGAACGTGAATTTCACGATGAGCCATGTGGCGGCGCGGCAGGAAATGCGCGACCTGATCATCGTGCTGCAGTTGCCCGAACTGGTCGGCGCGGAAATCGATTTCTAGGCTTCCCTTTTATGCCTGACCCCACGTGAGGCCCGCCGGGCGGCTGGCCTTCGATGCGATTTGTGGCCACACTCCCCGGAAAAGAACGAGGAGGAGGCGCGCGTGGTTTTCAATAATTCGGACTGGCTGGCAAAGCATGCCGAGGCGGCGATCGAGCCGGCGCGGGAGATTGTCGATCCGCACCATCACCTGTGGCCGGGCGCCGAAATGGGCTATAATGTCAAGGAGTTGCTGGGCGACCTGACGAGCGGGCACAATGTGGTGCAGACCGTGTTCATGGAATGCGGCGCGGCCTATCGCAAGGACGGGCCGGAGCACCTGAAACCGGTCGGCGAGACCGAGTTCGTGACGGCGGCGGCGGAGGCGATGAAGGCGCAGGGCGGGCCGTATATCGCGGCGCTGGTGGCGCATGCGGACCTGCGGCTGGCGGCGCTGGACGAGGTGCT
>JBGSKI010000213.1:0-14410 GCA_041741315.1 Hyphomonas sp.
CTGGAGGGGCCGATCTCCCGCGCCGAATCCAGCACCCGCACACGGGCCCCGGTCTGCCGGGGCGGCTCCTCCCCGGTCACCACATAGACCGTCTCCGTCGGCGACGGCAGCAGGGCCGACCGCGCGCGGAGCGTCATGCCAAGCACATGGCCCGCATTCGACACTGTATAACGCGCCGCCCAGGCCAGGAATTCCCGCATCGGCGCCGGCATGGCCGGCGTCGGATAGACATCGGAAATCGCCTTCAACGTCCGCCCGGCACCGGCCTCATCGCCCAGCACCTCGACCACCAGCCCAAGCCGCTCATACTTCCCCAGCGGCGCCGCCACATATGAGCCCGGCTCCACCGCAAGGCCCTCCGGCACCGTATAATCGAACGGCTCCGGCAAAGGCAGCGGGAAAAGAATCCGGGCGACAGGCATGCCTGAATGCCTACCGCCTCGTTCCGCGCCTGTCGAACCTCCCATGCACCGGGAACCTCACGGGTCACGTATCCTCATCGCCCAGCACCCGCGACGAGATGCTGCCCGTCACCTGCCGCTCGATCATCCGCTTCACGACAGGCGTGGTGCCCGGCCGGATCACGCCGCGCAGTGTCTCGCCGACCGCCGCATCGGCCTTGGTCCGCCGCTGGCTGCTACGGACATAATCGGTCCAGGTCGGGAAGTGATACCGCTCCACCCACCGGTCGGCCTCGCTGAGGTCGCGCAGCAACGTCCACCGGTACGCCCCATCCCTCCGGCAGATCCGCCGCCGGTCCCGCATCGAGACAAGGAAGGCCGGAATATTGCCGGCATCGACCCGGTATTCCACCGTGATCACGACCGGCCCGCTGCGCGCCTCGATCGGAACCGCGACGTCCGGCTCCTTCCACCGGCCGAGCGGATCGAGATCCACATCTTCCAGCTGCGGTAATTTGAGGAACAGGCCAATGACGATCCCCACCCCCTGCAGGCCTGCCGCCGCCAACAGGGCCTCCGACACGCCATGGTGCTCCGAGACATAGCCAAACCCCGCGCTGCCGAGCGCCATGCCGCCGAACACGGTCACCTGGAACAGCGACAGCGTGCGGGCCACAACCCAGCGCGGAGCCGACATCTGGACCGCAACATTGAATGTCGACAGGGCCAGAACCCAGCCAGCGCCCCCCACCATCAGGGCCGGTACGCTGATCCAGGCCGAGCTGCTGAGCGCCGTCACGGCAACGCCCGCCATCAGCGCCCCGGCGGACAGGCGCACGATCCCGTCCGTCGACAGGCGCGCCCTCAGCCGGCGGCTCGAAAACGCCCCGATCACCGCGCCAATCCCGAACCCGCCCAGTAGGATGCCATAGGTCACCGGCCCGCCCGCAATCAGGTGCCGCGCCACCAGCGGCATCAGCGCCATGACCGCGCTCGCCGCCACCGAAAAGATGAAGGCCCTGACCAGCGTGATCTGTATCTTCGGCGACAGCGCCACATAGCGCAGGCCCGCCATGATCGCGATCGACGTCCGCTCCCGCGGCAAAGGATGCGCCTCCTCCGGCGGCTTCCACCGCAACAGCACCACGATCAGGCCGATATAACTGATCGTGTTGACGAGGAACGCCGCCGCCGCCCCGGCCGTCGCCAGGATCAACCCGCCAATCCCCGGCCCGACACTGCGCGCAATGTTGAAACCCATGGAGTTCAGCGCCACCGCGCTCGGCAACAGCGGCCTCGGCACCATGTCGCCCACCGAGGCCTGCCAGGCCGGATTGTTGAACGCGGTGCCACACCCGATCAGGAACGTGAACAACAGGAGCAGCGCCGGCGTCATCACATTCGACCACGCGCACACGGTCAGGGCCGCCGAGACTAGCAGCATGAATGTCTGCGTGACCAGCATCAGCACGCGCCGGTCCATATTGTCGGCCATCGCCCCGGCCCAGAGCGAGAACAGCATCACCGGCAGCGCCGTCGACGCCTGCACCAGCGCCACATCCCGCGGCGACGTCGACAGCAGAGTCATCAGCCAGGCCGCGCCCACGCCCTGCACCAGACGTCCGAAATTCGACACGAGGTTGGCGATCCAGACATCCCGGAAGATCGGCACCCCGAAGGGCGAAGACGGCGGGGGCGCGGTCGGGAGGGACTCGGGGTGCGTCACGGTCCAATGGTAGGCTTCGCCTGCCGCTTGGCAACACGGATTGCAGACGGCACAGCTTCCCCCGGCGTCAGCGCTTGCCAGTCCCGCCGCCGCCCCCTACCCCTTCAGGCATGGCAAAAGACCTGCACACCGGCTACGAAGCCCTGACCTCCGTCGACGCAATCAGCGCGGGCCTCGAAGGCGTCGGCTATATCTCGACGCGCCAGATTTCGACCGCCGTTTTCCTCGCCCATGGCCTGCGCAAGCCGATCCTGATCGAAGGCCCGGCAGGCGTTGGCAAGACCGATCTCGCCGCCTCGATGGCCCGCTGGCTCGACGTGCCCCTGCTGCGCCTGCAATGCTATGAAGGCCTCGACGAGGGCAAGGCGCTGTACGAGTGGAAATACGGCAAGCAATTGCTCTACACCCAGATTCTCAAGGAAAAACTCAACGACGTGATCGGCGACGCGCCGACGCTGGAAGCCTCGCTCGGCAAGCTCAGCTCGTTCGAGGACCTGTTCTTCTCGGAACAATTCCTCGAATCCCGCCCCCTCCTGACCGCGATGCAGCAACCGGCGGGCTCGGTCCTCCTGATCGACGAAATCGACAAGTCGGATGAGGAGTTCGAGGCCTTTCTGCTCGAAGTCCTGTCGGACTACCAGGTGACCGTGCCGGAGATCGGCACGATCCGCGCCAATGTGCCGCCGGTTGTGATCCTGACGTCCAACAATGTGCGCGAACTCGGCGATGCCCTGAAGCGCCGCTGCCTGCACCTGCACATCGGCTTCCCCGACCATGCCCGCGAGCGCCGGATCGTCCGTGCACGGGTCGACGGCATTTCCGATGCCCTGCTCGACCAACTCGTCGGCTTTGTCCAGTCGGTGCGCGAAGTGGATATCAAGAAGCGTCCGTCGATCGCCGAGACCGTGGACTGGGCCCGCACCCTGCTCCTCCTGCATGCCGGAACGCTTGACGAAACTTTCGTCCGCGACACGCTGAACGTGCTCCTCAAGCATGAGAGCGACATTGCGGCGATCTCGCCCGACATCCCGAAACTGTTGCGGGAATCGTCGAAAACCCGTCCGGGCGAACGGTCTGCGTCCGGCTATCCGGCCCTCGACTAGGGGCGCGCCGTGGAGCGCCAGATCACCAATTTCATCCGGGCACTGAGATCGTCCGATGTTCAGGTGTCCACCGGCGAAGCGCTCGATGCGGCCCGCGCCGTGAAGCTGGTCGGCTATTCCGACCGGCAATTCCTGAAGGATTCGCTTGGCTGCGTCCTCGCCAAATCCCCGACCGAAAAGCAGACCTTCGACACCCTGTTCGACCTCTATTTCTCCCGCCCGCAAGACAAGGCTCCGGACGAGGAGGACGGCACCACCAGCGAAGACAGTCCGGACGCCGAAGTTGGCGATCCTGTCAGCCTGGTCGAGTCCGGCGATGAAGGCGCGATGTCCGTGGCCATCGAACGCGCCGCCGAGGCCGCCGGAGTCGACGAGATCCGTTTCTCCACCCAGGTCGCCTATTTTGCCCAGCAAATGGTGCGCCAGATGGGCGGCGAACGCCTGCAGGCCCGCCTGCTCGAAGCCCTGCAGGGACGCGGTCCGGATGCCGAGGCCGAGGCGAACCGCCTGATCGATATCCGCCGTGAACTGACCCTGCGCGCCCGCGAACGCGCCGAGAAAGCCTTCGACGTGTTCGGAGCCGGGCAGACGCAACAGTTCCGCGACGACTATGCCGCCAGCAAGTCTCTCTCCGCCATCGACCGGGTCGACATGGAGCGGATGAAGCGCCTGATCGCCAAGGTCGCCAAACGCCTCGCCGTGAAACATTCGCGCCGCCGCCGCAAGAAGAACCGCGGCCAGCTCGATGTCCGCCGCACGATGCGCGCCAATGCCGGCCTCGACGGCGTGCCCTTCAACGTCATCTGGCGCCAGAAGCGCCGCGACCGGCCGAAGATCGTCGTCATCTGCGACGTCTCGGGCTCGGTCGCGCAATATGTACGGTTCCTGTTGCTGCTGCTCTGGTCGATGAAGGACGAGGTGCCGGACATCCACGCTTTCGCGTTCTCGCACCGGCTCGGCGCCGTCGATGAGACGCTGGAGAATCGCGACTTCGAAACCGCCATGGCCCAGATCCTGCGCGAGTACGGCATGGGCTCGACCAGCTATGGCCAGGCCTGGTCGGACATGAAGGTCTCCCATGAATCCGTGATAGACCGGCGCACGACCATCATGGTGCTCGGCGACGCGCGTTCCAATTACGGCGACCCGCGCATCGACCTGTTCCGCGAATTCGCCGGGCGCGCCAAGCGTGTCATCTGGCTCAACCCGGAAGGCCCGGCCCTGTGGGGCACCGGCGACAGCGTGTTGCTGCGCTACCGCCCCTTCTGTGCGCAGGTCAGCCACGTCGCGACCCTGAAAGACCTTGAACGCGCCGTCGACGAAGTGCTCAGCGCCTATTCCTGACCCACCGGCGCGTTGCCCCTGGAATCAAAAAGCCCCGGCCGCAAGGACCGGGGCTTTTCGTGTTCTGTCAGGCGCAGATCAGATCTGCTGGTCCTTGCATTCCGGCGTCGCGTTGACCTTGGCGATGGACGCATCCATGCGTTCCTTCACCGTTTTGCAGTTGTCGGTGATCTGGTCTTCTCCAAGCACCGCGAGCTTCTTGCAGATCTTCTGCTCGTTTTCGAGGTTCATGTATTCGGACTTCACTTCGAAGCACTTCAGGGCCGCAGCCGTGTCTTCTTCCGATTTCATGAAGTCGAGCCAGCTGGCACCCGCGCGGTTGCCGGCCTGGCGGAAGGCTTCACGGGCACCGGCGCGGTCGCCACGCTCGTAGCGCGACTGGCCGATCTGGACATAGTCGTTACCCTTGTCCTTCAGGCCGCCCATGCTGATCGCCTTGGTCAGCGCGTCTTCTGCTTCCTTCCACTTCTGGAGGTCGGCATAGGACCGGCCGAGGCGCTCGTACATCGGGCCACCACCGCCGGCGTCTGCTGCCGCACGGATCACAGGGATCGCCTTCTCGTGCTCACGCGCCACCTGGTACAGGTTGGCGAGCAGTTCGAGATGCTCCAGCGTCTTGGTGATGCGGCCCGCGTTCATTTCCTTCTCGAGCACCTTGGCGGCCTGGTAGGGCGCGTTGAAGCGGTTGTAGAAGTTCACGATCCGCATGATCTCTTCTTCCTTGGTCAGGAGACCGGCGAGATACATGGCCTTCTGGACTTCGAACGCCTTGCGCTCTTCGTTCGCGGCAAAATAGTTACCGGCGATCGCGTCCCAGTACTTGCGCTCGGTCGGGTTGCGAACCAGCACTTCTTCCAGCGTCGAGGCGAGCTTCGCCTTGTCGTCGACCTGGTTGTACAGGAAGATCAGCAGGTCATAGAGTTCCTGCTTGTAGGTCGAGCCGTCCTCGGTCTTGACCTGTTCGGCCCACTTGATGGCTTCCTTGAAATTGTCGACGCGCTGGTACAGCACGGCGAGTTGCCATTTCTGGCCACGGTCCGGCTTGCCGCCGGCCTGCTGCCATTTGGTCATGTATTCGAGGGTCTTGGTGATGTCCTCGTCCTGCAGGTAGATCTGCGCGATATTGTAATACGTCGATGCCGAATCCTTGGCCGGGATGTAGCCCTTGCTCAGCGCGGTCAGCAGGTCCTGGACGGCTGCCTTGCGGTTGCCGTTCTCGATGTTGATGTACGCCGAGAGCTTGAGCACCGAGCCCTCTTCGTAACAGTTCAGTGCCATCGACTTGAGCTGCGCCAGTTTCGTCGCGGCTGTGGCGAAGTCCTTGTTCTGCAGGGCGGCAGTCTCCGCCTCCAGGTAAACAGCGCCCGTCTTGGCGCTGAACTCGGTCTGGTCGCAGGCCACCTGGGCGACCGCAGAACCCGCGCCGAACGTCGCGAAAACACCCGCAAAGACGGCGCCCGTGAGAGCAGATTTGATTCCCATATTTCCTCTCCTGTCCGCTGGGGGCGGAATTTGGTCCAATCAACCGGAATTGCCCGGGATGATCAAGGACTTCGGCGCGCTTATGAATGCTTTTTCTGGACGCGCGTCAGGCCATTGCCGGCACCACCGGCGTTTGCGTTGATATGGTTCGGACGCGGGCCTTTCGTCAATGCCGTTGCGCACGAACGGGCGGATAATTCGGTGCCATGTCGCTCACTGGAGCCTGAATTCGAGCGGATAGATCAGGTTGTGCGATTCCACGGCCTTGCCGTCGCGGATCTGCGGCAGGAATTCCGCCTTTCCGACCGCCCGCGCAGCCTCCCGTTCGAAGACCGGACTGGTGCAGGTGGCGGCCACGTTGAACGGCAGCCCCCGCGCGGTCAGGCTGAACCGCACCGTGCAGTCCCCTTCCACGTTCCTGGCGGCGCTCGGATAGGACGGCACCGGTGGCCGGATCGGTGTCGGAATGCGCTCGAGCACAGGCGGCGGTGCGGACATGCTGATCACCTGGAGGGGAATCTTGTCCGGCGCATGCCCGGGCAGGCTGACCGGCGGCAAGCCCAGATCTCCTCCGCGCACCGTCTGGATGGGTGGCCGGGGTGGAAGTTCGACGTCCCTGACCGGCTCCGGTTTGTGCCAATCGTCCAGGACGATGTCTTCCTTGAAGGTCGGCGTCACGACCCCGAGAATCCGGGTTTCCTTCTTGGGCGGATCGAATTCCCGGACCTGGATCAGCCGTCCCATGACGGCAAAAAGTCCAATGGTAACAATCGCCGCCGGCACGAGCGCCGCAAGGGAGCGCAGCCTGCGGTGCGTTGGCCCTGTGACGGGAATTGCGCCGTATCCCGGCCCGGCCCCGATGGCTGCGGCTGGTCTCATGGAATGAATCATTCGTACCTCCCTTATGAAAGTTACTTTATAACATATCACATAAAGGCTTGCAACTCCCCGTTTAAGGACAGGATCACGCGGCAGCCATGAGGGACACACCACGGAGGCACAAACAAAAAGGGCGCCCCTTCGGAGCGCCCCTTTCAATATAAGCGATTTCCCGCCGGCTAGTTGAGTTTGAACTCCAGCGGATACACCACGTTCTTGCGCTCGGCTGCCTTGCCGCGAACAATCTTCGGTGCGAATTCGACCTTGCCGACAGCCCGTTCGGCTTCCGACTTGAAGGCGGAGTCGCTGCAGGTTGCCACGATGTCGTAAGGACGTCCGCGCGTGTCCACGTTGAAGCGGACCTCGCACGTGCCTTCCAGGCCACGCTCTGCGGCGCGCTGCGGGTATGACGGCGTGGGCGGACGGATGGGCTGGGCGTCGCGGTCGGAAATGGCGACCGGGTCGATGGCCAGCGAGTTCATCCGGCCAAGGTTCAGTTCGGTCGGTGCCGCACCCTCGATGCGAGGAGTCGGCAGGTTGATGTTCGACTTCGTGGCCGACACTTTCGGCGGCGGAGGCGGCTTGTCAGCGGAATCGATGCGCTTCGGCTTGGACCGTTGGCGGGTCCGGACTTCGGAATCCTGCTGCTGCGGGGTAATCGCTGTCAGCACCCTTTGAGCGCCCTTTTCAAGCACGACTTCCTTCACCGAGATCAGGTTCGCCATCATGATGAAGATGATGTAGACAACCGGGATTGCCACCGCGATGCCGACCAGGAAACGTGTGAATGTGGAATTGAACATGTCTTTCCCTCCTCAGTCTTTCTGGGCCGAAATGTTGATGACGGTGGCACCATCGATCTTGTTGATGGTCTCCATGACGTCCACGAGGACTTCTGCCCGCGAGTTCACGTCTGCCTGAACCACGACTTCCCCTTTCGGGTTGTCTTCGCGGAGCTGCTTGAACGTGAAGCCGATTTCCGCCGGAGCGATCAGCCTCTTGTCGATATAGACGTCGCTGTTCTCGTCGATGGCGATGAGAATGGCGAGCGGCTTGATCTCGCTCTTGTTGTCCACTTCAGGACGCAGGACGGTGACGCCAGGCTCCTTGATGAACTGCGCGGTCACGATGAAGAAGATCAGCAGGATGAAAACCACATCCAGCATTGGCGTCAGGTCGACCGTAGCCTCCCCAGCGCCGTCGCCTCCGGATGCTGTGCGTTTGCGTGCCATTCAGCTCTCCTAACCTACTCGACTTGCGACAGCACAAGGTTCACACGATCCTTGTAGCCCGCATTGTAAGCTGCATCCCGGATCAGGGCGACAACGCCGCTCTTCGTATTGGGGTGCACCTGGATGATCACCGAACTTTCAGGCGTTTCGGCCCGGACGCGTTCGATGTTCGCTCGCACGGAACTGATATCGGTCGGCCGTCCGTTCACCGTGATGAGACTGCTCTCGTCCACGAAGATCAGGATGGCCGGAACGGTATTCTCCGGCGTGTCATCCCTGCTCGGGGGCGGCGGCGGCTCGAGGCCGAGCGCTTTTTCCTGGGCGAAGGTCGACGTAACGATGAAGAAGATCAGCAGGATGAAGACCACGTCCAGCATGGGCGTGAGATCGACTTCCGCCGTATCTGGGGCTCTTGAACTACGTCCACGCATCAGCCGATCTCCAGCGCATCTTCGACTTGTTGAACCGACCGGCGGACCCGGCGGTCGAGACCCGCCACGATGATGATGCCCGAAAGCGCCGCCACCATGCCTGCCATGGTCGGGATCGTGGCGCGCGACACGCCGGCAGACATGGCCTTTGCGTCCGCACCGTTCGTGATCGCCATGATGTCGAACACGCTGACCATGCCGGTCACCGTGCCGAGCAGCCCGAGCAGCGGGGCGAGGGCAACCATGGCCTTCGTCAGCTGCACGTTCTGTTCCGCCTTCTGACGGACTTCCGAGACGATCTTGTCACGCACCCAGTGCGCCAGGGTCGATTTCCTGTCGGAGCGGGAACGCCATTCGGCGATCGCCTCGGCCGCAACCTGCTTGTGGGCGAAGCGGAAGTAGAAGAACCGCTCCATGATCAGTGCCCACATGAAGAAGGTTGCGCCCATGATGACGAGCAGAACGGGACCACCCCGGTCGAGGAAGCTTTGTAACTCTGTAAAACCCATGTCGGGTTACTCCTCGTTGAGGCTACGGGGAGTGGCTTACGCCACTCCACGCAGGGATTCGGCTTTCTCCGCGATCAGGCCGGCGGCCTGTTCGTCGAGGATCTGCTGGTTGCCGCGTGCCATGGAGGACACGATGGCGTGGATCAGCAGAAGCGGAATGGCCGAGACCAGACCGAAAACCGTCGTCATCAGAGCAACCGAGATACCGCCAGCCATCAGTTTCGGGTCGCCGGCACCGTAGATGGTGATGGCGGTGAACGTGATGATCATACCGACAACGGTACCGAGAAGGCCGAGCAGCGGGGACACCGAAGCGAGCACCTTGATGATGTCGTTGAAGCGTTCGATGCGCGGGCTTTCGCCGAGGATCTGTTCGTCGAGACGCAGTTCGAGCGTTTCGATATCGGCACCGCGGTTCTGTTCATAGGTTTCGAACAGTCGCGCCAGCGGGTTTCCGTCACCCGCCTGCTTGGTCTTTGCCGTGCGGCGCATCGCACCGCCCATCGCCATCAGGGTGAAGACCTTGTAGAGGCCGAGCACGATACCAATCGCGGCGAGGAAGGCGATGACCGCACCGACCGAACCGCCCTGAGCCAGGCGATCCTTGAACTTCGGCAGTTCGCCGAGGATGCCGAACAGGTTGCCCTTGGACGGGTCGACCGGGGCCTTCACGATCTCGTCCGGACCAGCGTTGATCAGTGAAGACATGCTGGAGGCAAAGGCGCCGCCGGGCTGTGTCGGGAACGCCTGAAGGAAGGTTTCCCCGGTACCGGTGCGTTTCACTTCGACGAACTTCTTGTCTTTCGTGGTCGCCGCCGTGAACACGCCAACGCGGATCAGTTCGGCTTCGGCATTCGAGCCATCCGGACCGATGCCGTCAACGACCGTCGTGAAGGTTTTGACCTCCGATTGGGCGATCATTTCCTGCAGCATGGCCTTCGGAAGACGCTCCAGCTGGCTGCGGTTCGGCAGGGTGCGGGCCTCGGCGATTTCGGCAATGCCATCGACGCGGTCCTTGTAGTCGAAGTTCGCGAACGAGTTCGCGATTTCCGGCATGGTCTCGCCAGCTGCCGTACGGAACTGACCGAGCAGTTCCTGGAAGTCGCCGGCCTGGGCGGTGACCTGGGCCTCGAGTTCGCCGAGTGCGGCTTCGTTGGCATCGAACTCGTTGCCGAGTGCGCGGCCCTTGCCTTCTGCAGCGTTCAGAGCGTTCTGCGCGTCGGCCATCTTGGCCGCCTGCGCGTTCTTGTCCTGTTGGAATTCCTTCAGGCGCTGGGCGTCTTCCGCCGACATCTGCGAGGAGTCCGCCTGGACGCGCTTGAGCACGTCGGCAAGGGATTGGGCGTTCGCCGACGGTGCGGCAATCGCGAAAGTGCTGAGTCCGAGCAGCGAGGCTGCGCCCAGAGCTTTCAGCGAGGATTTGAAATTCAACATAATGGTTTCCTCTTGATCTCTCTGTGGCCGTTACTGGACCGAGAACTTCTGGACGGGAGCGAACAGGACGGCCTGCTGGGCTTTCGCCTGGCCGACGCGGATCGCCTTGCGGATGTCTGCGGCGTACTTGCCCGACAGCGCTTCCCACTCACCGGACGCCCGGTTGTAGCGCGCGGTCTTGCCGTTCGGAGAAATGTAAACCAGCGCGACGCGGCCATAGAGGAACATGTCGACCGTCGTCGGGTTGCCGTCGATGGTGATTTCTTCCTGCCAGGTGCTGATCGTGCGGCCATATTCCATTTCAGCCTGGTAGGCGTCCATGATCAGGCGGTACTGTTCGGCCGGGGTCACGTCAGCCTGCGTCATCACGGAGTCGAGGCCGTCAAGGCGGGCCTGGCGGTCGGTCGCCTTGAACGGCAGGTCGGCAGCGACGAAGGCCTTGAGGTCTTCGATCATGCTGAGCAGCATCGGGACCGTTTGTGCGGTGATGTCGTCAATCGAGCCAAGCTGCTCGGTGAGCGAGGCGATTTCCTCGCGCTGCGAGGCAACGACAAGTGCCTGCTGCTTTGCATAGAGCTCTGCCGCGTCGCGGCGCTGGAGCAGGGTCCGGTACTCGCGCACCATGTCGGTCCGCGCGTCGTCGAGCTGGTTGATCTGCTCCTGGACTTGCTCGGCCTTGCGCGTGGCCTGCTCGCCTGTGCTCAGCGCCTCTCGAAGCTGGGCCTGGGCCGGGATGCCCAGTCCCACAATAAGCGCTGCAGCGATAACGCTGCGAGCTGGTGACATAAGTTTCTTCATGAGGTTTGCCTCTCACTCTCCAAACGGTCGCGCAGGGATTGCGCGGGAAATCCGACTAATCAGGCACCCCGGCTTTCGAGGGCGTCCCGGTTCTGTATCCTTGCCCCCGACACACAAAGGGAGGCTTAGTCGTCTGGATCCGAAAGGCGAAGATCGCCCAACATCTCCCCTGAGTTCCCGGAGCGCTGGAACGCGCTCTCTTATGTGTAGACTTGTCGGCAGCCGCCTTCAGGCAATGCAGCCGCGAAGCCCTTACCCCCGATTTCCGACGCTAACAACCCTCATCGCCGGGATCAACAAGGCTTTACGATTCGTAAGAAAAATATCTGGTGTGCCCGCAAACGCAACACTATTACGCAGCGGAGCCCGCGCTCGCCTCAGCGCAGAATCCAGCCGAAAAATTTGCACATGCAGGAGTGGCTGGGGTGCCAGGATTCGAACCTGGGAATGTCGGTACCAAAAACCGATGCCTTACCACTTGGCGACACCCCAACGAAGGCGCGGAGATAGCCACTCTTTGAAACGGAAGCAACTCCCCTTCGCAGGGTTTCGCAGCACGCCGTGCAACTTCCCGCGATCCGCCACCCGGCCGGGATGCGGCCAGCAGGCGCACTTTACATTTTATCGATAATCGACAATAGATGGTCCGGACTGACTCGTCGTGGCAGATGCGGAGCCCGCCCCAAATGAAAACCTTCCTCCTTTCCATGGCCGGCGCCCTCGCCGCCATGATTGTCTTCATCGTCCTCTGTTTCGGGTTCCTGATGATCCTCATCATCGGCGCGGCAGGTTCCGCCCCCCCCAAACCGGCGAACATCGTCCTCTCTCTCGACCTCAATACCGAGTTCAGCGACCAGGGCCCGACCAGCGGATTTGCCGCCTTCGCCGGAGCGCCCGGCTTCATCGACCTCATCGAGAAACTGAAGGCCGCAGAGACCGACGACCATGTCAAAGGCCTCTACCTGCGCGGCTCGGTGATGGGCACCGGCAGTTCGCGTGCGGAAGAATTGCGCACCGCGATCCACGACTTCCGCAAGGCCGGCAAGTTCGTGGTCGCCCACACGCAGGGCACCTTCGGCGCAACCGGCCCCTCCGCCCTGCGCTCGATCGAGGCCGCCGACGAGATCTGGATCCAGCCGGGTTCGGACGTATTCGCCGCCGGCGTCACCTTCGAGACCGAATTCCTCAAGGGCCTGTTCGACAAGATCGACGTGAAGCCCGAAATCTATCCCTTCTACGAATACAAGAACGCTCCGAACTCGTACAATGAAACATCGTACACGGAGCCCCACAAGGAAGCGATGCTGGCCCTTGCCCAGTCCCTGTGGGATGAGTCCCTGGTCGACATCGCCGCCGACCGCAACCTCACCGTCGAGGCCGTCAAGGCCGCGCTGGAAAGCGGACCGAAGACGCCCGAGCAGGTCATCGAACTCAAGCTGATGGACAAGCTCGGTTATCCGGAAGACGCCGAAGCCGCCGCCAAGGAACGCGCCGGCAAGGATGCCGAACTGGTCGATCTCGCCGGCTACTTCGCCCCGAGTCTGCCGACCAAGGCCCCGGTCATCGCCGTGATCGGCGGAGAAGGCGCGGTCGTCACCGGCGGCTCGAGCAGCAGCTCGCCTTTCGAGAACGCTCCGGGCTTTGCCTCCGACACGATTGCCCGCGCCATTCTCGACGCCGGCGAAGACGAGAAGGTGAAGGCCATCGTGTTCCGTGTCGACAGTCCGGGAGGATCGCCGACCGCCTCCGACCAGATCTGGAATGCCATCGAGCACGTGCAGGCCAATGGCAAGCCCGTCGTCGTGTCGATGGGCTCGCTCGCCGCATCGGGAGGCTATTATGTCTCCACCGGCGCCGACTATATCATGGCCAACCGCTCGACCATCACCGGATCGATCGGCATCTTCGGCGGCAAGTTTGCTCTCGAAGGCGGCTTCAACAAGCTCGGCGTGACGTTCGACACCGTGTCCGTGGGCGGAGAATTCGCCGACGCCTATGGCATGTCGCCCTTCACCCAGGCGCAGGAAGCCGAAGTAAAGGCTTCGCTGAAGCGCGGCTATGACCGTTTCGTCGGTCTCGTCGCCGAAGGCCGCCATATGACCTATGACGAAGTGCACGCGATTGCCCGCGGCCATGTCTGGAGCGGCGAAGACGCCCTCGGCCTCGGCCTCGTCGATGGCATCGGCGGCTTCATGGCGGCGGTCGACAAGGCGAAGGAACTCGGCGGCATCGAAGCCGATGTCACTCCGCGCCTCGTCTACTTCCCGCATCGCAAGACCGGCTTCGACGCCCTCGAGGACATGTTCGGCGTCTCGTCCGAAGCGGTCCGCGCGGTCTCGGTCCTGTCCGAAATTGCCGGCGACAAGCAGACGCAGATTGCCCTGGAAGAACTGCGCACCATGCGCGCAGTCAATTCAGGCGAGATGCAGGCCATGGGCCCACGCATTCGCGAACGCTAGGGCCCTGCCCAAAAACAGTGAGGCCTCCCGGGATGACCGGGAGGCCTTTTGTTTTGCGCGGAAGGTCAAACGCTCCGCTCGCGGATCAGTCTGCCGCGATGAGCCAGGGCGCAAGTCCGTCCGCGAGGCCGAGCGTGGCGGCAAGTCCGGTAAAGTCCTCCGGCACCGGCGCTCTGAAGGTGACCGGCTTGCCCTCCGGATGGCGCAGCTCGAGGCGCGCGGCGTGCAGCATCAGGCGGCTCGCGGAATCCGTTCCTGTGCCATACAGGCGGTCCCCGAGGATCGGCATGCCGACATGCGCGAGGTGTACCCGGATCTGGTGCATCCGTCCGGTGGCCGGATTGGCCTCGATCAGGGCGTATCCATTTGCCCGGGCGAGCACCTTCCATGCTGTCGAAGACTCCATCGCCCCTGCCCGGCCGGGCTTGGCAACCAGCATGCGCGGCCGGCCGGCCTCCTCGACCTTGACCAGCGCTGCACGGATCTCGCCTTCATCCGACTCTGGCAGCGTCCCGCCGGCAATCGCGAGATAGGTCTTCTTCGCCCGGCGCGTCGCGAACTCTTCCGACAGGCGCGCGGCGGCCGGCTGTGTCTTGCCGGCGATCACCACGC
>JBGSKI010000214.1:0-1778 GCA_041741315.1 Hyphomonas sp.
GGGACGACGCGGCGATGGCCGGGGCTGTCGAGGCCTGCCGGCTGGCGCTGGAGGAATGGACAGAAGCGAGGGTGCCTTACTATCATGGCATGGCGAGCCGGAACCTTGCCCGCGCCCTCGCCCTGATGGAGGAACGCGGCCTTGAAGAGTGACTCAGCCCTTCTCCAATCCCTCGATCTCCTCGCCGGCCGCGTCGGCGATCCGGTTGCGGAGATTTATGCGCGCCTGTTTGCGGCCTGTCCGAAACTGGAGGCGCTGTTCTCCATGGATATGGATGGCGGGGTGCGGGGGTCGATGGTGGCGCAGGCGTTCGAGTGCCTGATCGACCTGGCCGAAGGGCCGGGCATCCTGGCGCACACCATCATCGCGGCAGAGCGTGCGAACCATGATGCCTATGATGTGCCGGAGGGCATGTTCGAAGTATTCTTCGCGATCATCCGGGACGTTACGAAAGAAGCGGCGGGCAGCGACTGGTCGGCGTCCATGGAGGCGGCCTGGACATCTGTTCTGCAAGACGCCAGGCGCCCCTGCCAGCCACTGCCCGCCTGAAGCGCGGCGGGTTCCCTGCCAGAACCTGCCAGCACTTCGTCCGGTGATCACTCGCTGGCGGGCGGCGCGTCCTTCTGGCGGGTCTTGCCGACCCCGACGACGATGCCGAGGCCCATCAGCGTGATCGCGGCAGTGGCGATCCAGACAAGCTGCAGCCCGAGCAGGAAAGCGCCATAGGCAAGGCCCCCGACAAAAATGGTGAAGCCGATCAGGTAGAGGAAGAATGTGGACATGGGGCGCTCCCGGAGGGGTGAAGATACGGGAGTGCAACGTGCCGGGTGCCCTGCGGTTCCCGCCGATCAGTTCCGCGTGGCGCGCCCCGGACTTTCGCCGGTCCAACGCTTGAAGGCGCGGGAGAAGGATGAGGGGTCGGAGAAGCCGACAAGGTAGGCTGTCTCGTTGACCGAAACTTTCTCCCCGGAGAGGTAATGCAGGGCCATCCGGTGACGGAGGGAATCGAGCAGCGCGTCGAAACTCGTGCCTTCGGCCTTCAGCTGGCGATACAGGGTCTGCCGGCTTGTGCCGATCTCGGCGGCGACCCGGTCCATGCTGATCTCTCCGGTGTGCAGCACGGGCAGCAGCAGGGATTCGACCCGCGCCGCGACGGTCTTCGAGGCTAACAGCGATTTCATCAATTCATCCGCCCGCGCACTGAGCGATCCGAACACGTAGCGCGGATGTTTCTGCAGCTGCAGCGTGAAGAAAATGTCGGTGATCTCCATCGCATTCCGGCTGGCACCGAACGTCACCGGAACGCCGAGGATGCGCTCGTACTCATCGGCATAAGGCGGCGCGGCGTGAGTGACCTCGGCGGACACATAGATCGTCAGGTTCGGAAAATGGCGACGTACGCTGCAGATGAACCGGCCGAGGGTCGACTCGGTAAGTTCGGGAAATTCGTTCGGATTGTGCCTCGTGTCGACGATGAACGCGCGGGCGCCCTCGCGCACGATGACGAA
This sequence comes from Hyphomonas sp., assembly GCA_041741315.1. Taxonomy (GTDB): domain Bacteria; phylum Pseudomonadota; class Alphaproteobacteria; order Caulobacterales; family Hyphomonadaceae; genus Hyphomonas. Next base: position 1,509 of record JBGSKI010000214.1, read on the forward strand.
CCGGTCGCCGGGCGAGGGCGCATCGGTCTCGATGATGAGCCGGCCATACCGGTTCATCTGATGGAACGCCTCCGGCATGGTCTGCGCGGCGTGGCTGATCAGCCCGACAATCGAGAGATGGTCGAACGGCACATCGGCACCGAACATCAGGGCAAGCGCCGGCTCGCCCGACAGGTCCTTGCCGGCGCGCATCAGGGCCCGGAAGACATCGACAGGAATGCGCGTATCGGGATCGGCCAGGCTCGCCTCGGCCAGCCCGGCGCGGGCAAG
>JBGSKI010000215.1:0-1522 GCA_041741315.1 Hyphomonas sp.
GCGCGGCCCGGCTTGCCGGCGCCGACATGCCGAGCTTTCCCGATACGGAAACGACGATCAGTGAACTGAAGGCGCGGTGCCAGGCGGCGCTCGACTATGTCACCGGCACCGACAGCGCGCCGATCGACGTGAGCGCGACCACCGTGCTGCAAATCCCGATGGGGCAGGCCACCCTGCCGATGGAAGGCCGCGCCTATCTCTCGGGCTTCGTCCTGCCGAACCTGCATTTCCATGCGGCGACGGCCTATGCGCTGCTGCGCCACCAGGGCGTCGTGCTTGGCAAGCGGGACTTCCTGATCCCCGGCGAATGACATTTCCGTCATTCGATCCGCTTACGGAACAGACCTGACGGTAACGGCTCCCCGGCGCGGGAGCCGTTTGCTCATGCGTTTCAAGTGGTTACAGCGTTAAGCACACCAGACTGCGATCCGCCGGAATGTGTGATGCTGCTGCAACAGCTGCAGGTTGCGGTCTTTTCATGGGAACCGCCCCAAATGTGACACCGTTCAGCACTGGTCTCGCCCACTCTGGCGGGAGCAACCCATTCTGAGAGGAAGAACCATGTTCAAATACATTCTGGCGGCGAGCGCTGCGACCGGCCTCGCCATGTCGGCAAACGCACAATCGAGCGATACGGGATTCTATGCCGAGGGCGGCTACCAGTATCTCGAGATCGAACCCGAGGGCGCCGATTCCGGCGTGGATTCGAACGCCATCGCTGCACGGCTCGGCTACAAGTTCACCCCGAATTTCAGCATCGAGACGGAACTGGCTTCCGGCATGGACGATGGCGAATTCGACTACAATACGGATGAAGATTCGTTCAACCTCGACGACAATAATGACGGGGATTTCAATGACGTGATCGCCGCGTCGGGCGATATCGGCCTGAACTACCTGGTCGGCGTTTACGGCAAGGTCGAAGTTCCGCTGACGGAGCGTCTCGGCGCCTATGCCCGCGCCGGCTATGCCTATATCGACGTCGATGCCTCGATCGCGACGCCGGGTGGCACATCGATCGATCTGGAGGGCTCCGAAGACGGCCCGGCCCTCGGCGCCGGCCTGAGCTATGACCTGACGGATAATTGGTACCTGAAGGGCGACTATACGTATTACGCGTTCGAGGACACCGACACGAATGGCGTGATGCTCGGCGTGGGCTACAAGTTCTAGCCTGATCTGGTGTGGACCCGGATTCCGTTCCGGGCAGACCTGCGCCCCTTCCTGCTTATGCGGGAAGGGGCGCTTTTCGTTCAGCCGACGGAATTCATGTAGTCCGGCAGCCAGCCTTCATGCGCGGCGCGCAGCTTGTCGAGCGGCAACGAAAACGTGACGCCATCGACGCCCCAGCCGGTTTCGAGGATGATGCTGTCGCCGCCGAACGTGCCGAGGGTGGCAGGCATGAAGCCGCGCGAGTCCCATTCGCGGCGTTGCGCTTCGCTGGCCGCGATCAGGTAGCGGCCCTGGTCCTCGCCGAACAGGCCGGGATCGGCGCGCTGGTCTTCCGGCTCGCGGTCCGGCA
>JBGSKI010000216.1:0-3537 GCA_041741315.1 Hyphomonas sp.
TCGGTGGTGAACGGCCAGATGAAGCGCGCCTTCCAGCGCGCATTGCTGGCGTCGATCGGCCAGGCAACCCCGCTCCAGCGTTGCTCCGGCTCGTCGAGCGCACGGCGAAAGTAGAACAGATCATCGACCCGACCATCGCTACGCTTGACGTACTCGACACGAGTGGCGACTTTTCCCTTCTCGGCGAAGTAAGGTACGTTGGCGATGATGTACCAGGTACCGAGAAAGCGCTCGCGGTCGACCGCTTGCACCGACTCGGGTTCGCGGATGGCTGAAGTCCCGGCACAGCCGGAGAGCACCATCGACACCGCCAGCGCCGCCATCCATGCTGCCCTGCTGCAGGCTGCCATCCAGTTCGCCGGGCAGAACCAGGTCTCGTCGCTGCACATCAATTTCATTGAGGAGGACGAGTCCGAATTGCTGATGCTGACCGGCTTGCTGGTACGCACCGACCAGCAATTCCACTGGTTCAACCAGGGCTATGCCAGCTTCGACGATTTCCTCGCCGAACTCTCCTCCGCCAAGCGCAAGAACCTGCGCAAGGAGCGGGCGAAAGCGCAGGAAGGGCTCGACTTCGTGCACCTGCGCGGTGCCGACATCACCGAGGCGCATCTCGACCGGTTCTTCGAATTCTACATGGACACCGGCAGCCGCAAATGGGGCTCGCCCTATCTCACCCGGAAGACTTTCTCTCTGCTGCGCGAGCGGATGGCGGACGACCTGCTCTTCATCTTCGCCATGGAAGACGGCGAGCCGATTGCCGGCGCAATGAACCTGATCGGGTCGGACACGCTCTATGGCCGCTACTGGGGCACTGTCGATGCCCGCCCGATGCTGCATTTCGAGACCTGCTATTACCAGGCCATCGACTATGCGATCGCCCATGGCCTGCGCGTGGTCGAGGCGGGCGCGCAGGGCGGCCACAAGCTGGCACGCGGTTATGTGCCGGTACTGACCCGGTCCGCCCACTGGATCGCTCATCCGGGCCTGCGGGGCGCCGTCGCCGACTATCTCGAACGCGAACGCGCCGCCGTCGAGGCGGATTTGGACTATCTCCAGGATAGAACGCCGTTTAGGAAAGACGAATGACCCTCCACGCCCCCTACGATCCCGACAATATCTTCGCGAAAATCCTGCGCGGCGACATGCCCTGCGTGAAAGTCTACGAAGACGAAATCGCCCTCGCCTTCATGGACGTCTTCCCGCAGAGCGAAGGCCATACGCTGGTCGTGCCGAAAGGCATCGAGGCGCGCAATTTCCTCGACCTGCCGGGCGACCGTGTCGGCTCCTACATGCAACGTGTACAGAAGGTCTCCCGCGCGGTCGAGCGGGCGCTGGAGCCGGACGGCCTCGTCGTCACCCAGTTCAACGGCGCGTCCGCCGGGCAGACCGTGTTCCACCTGCACTTCCACATTATCCCCCGCACCGAAGGCAAGGCCCTCGGACGGCATGGCGGTGGCGGCATGGCAGATATGGGTGAGCTGGAAAAGCTGGCGATGCGGATTCGGGCGGAGCTTTAGGCCCTTAAAGCCCCAGCTTCGCCTTCAGGATGTCGTTCACGGCTTTCGGGTTGGCTTTGCCACCGGACGCCTTCATCACCTGGCCGACGAACCAGCCGAGCGTCTGAGGCTTCTCTTTGACCTTCTCGACCTGTTCCGGGTTGGCCGCGATGATCTCGTCGACAACCTTCTCGATGGCGCCGGTATCTGTCACCTGCTTCAGGCCGTGTTTCTCGACGATGGCCGCCGCGTCGCCCTCGCCCGCGATCATGCGCGCGAAAACGTCCTTGGCGATCTTTCCACTGATCGTCTCGTCACTGATCAAGGCAATCAGCCCGCCGAGCGCCTCGGCAGAAACCGGCGACTGGGCGAGGTCAAGGCCTTCCTTGTTGAGGTAGCCGAACAATTCCTGCGTCACCCAGTTGGCGGCGAGCTTGGCGTCGCGCCCCCTGGCTACCGCCTCGAAGAACACGGCCTTGTCGGCGTCCGCTGTCAGCACGCCGGCATCGTAGCGCGACAGGCCATAATCCGTTTCGAACCGCGCGCGCTTTTCATCCGGCAGTTCCGGCAGCGTCTTGCGGATCTCCTCGATCCAGGCCTGCTCGAATTCGAGCGGCAAAAGGTCCGGGTCCGGAAAATAGCGGTAATCATGCGCGTCTTCCTTCGAGCGCATGGAGCGGGTCTCGCCTTTCACCGGATCGAACAGGCGCGTCTCCTGGTCGACCGTGCCGCCGCTCTCGAGAATGTCGATCTGGCGGCGCGCCTCGTATTCGATGGCCTGCTGGATGAAGCGGAACGAGTTCATGTTCTTCAGCTCGCAGCGCGTGCCGAGATGGCCGAAATCGCCCGTCGCGCGGAACTTCTCGTACTGGCCGGGGCGGCAAACAGACACGTTCACGTCGGCGCGCAGGTTGCCTTTCTCCATGTCGCCGTCACATGTGCCGAGCGCGATCACGATGGCCCGCAGCTTCTTGACATAGGCGGCGGCCTCGGCGGGCGTGCGCACGTCGGGCTTCGAGACGATTTCCATCAGCGCCACACCGGACCGGTTGAGGTCGACGAAGGTCGAGTGCGGGTCCATGTCGTGGATCGACTTGCCGGCATCCTGTTCGAGGTGCAGCCGTTCGATCCGGCACGGGAAGGAGTACGCCTCACCGCCATGCGCCGGCTCGACATCCACTTCGATTTCGCCCTCGCCGATGATCGGGTGGGCGAACTGGCTGATCTGGTAGCCTTGCGGCAGGTCCGGATAGAAATAGTTCTTCCGGTCGAACCGGCTCCAGGTATTGATCTGCGCCTTCAGGCCGAGCCCGGTGCGGATCGCCTGCTCGACGCAAAACCGGTTGATCACCGGCAACATGCCCGGCATCGCCGCATCGACCAGCGACACGTTGCAGTTCGGGTCGGCCCCGAAGGCCGTCGATGCGCCGGAGAACAGTTTCGAATTCGACGCAACCTGGGCATGCACTTCCAGCCCCATGACGAGTTCCCACTCGCCGGTTTCGCCCTTGATCGTGTACGGAGTGCGGTTGGTCATGATGCTTTCTTCTTTAAAAATTCAGCGGTTCGCAGCATTTCGGCTTTGAGAATTTGCCCTTCCGAACCCGTCACTGTGGTATCTTCACACAACCGAACTATGACGTCCCCATATTCAGGGTAATTTCTCATCTCGTAGAATGCTGCCATTTTCGAAGCGATGTTCCCATCTTGGCTTCCTGCACTTTTCATAACTTCCCAAAATCTATTGTAACGTTCGCTTCTTAACTTGGCTGATTCATTGCGCACATAAATCGCTGCAGAGAAGGCAAGAACTGCCAACGGCAACACAATGCCGGACCATGCGACCCAATCAGTCCAAGATGAAATCACAGCTTGCCCTGCTCCTTGGCGCGGCGGACACGTTCGGCGCGCGCGGCCATCCGATCCTTGATGGGGGCAGCCTGAGACACGCGCACTGGTGGCCCGGCATCCGGAGGGGGTGGCTCTGGCGGGGCTTCCTCGGGCGGCAGCTTGCCTTCGGCAACCAGCTGGCGGCGGC
>JBGSKI010000217.1:0-22554 GCA_041741315.1 Hyphomonas sp.
CCACCTTCGCTTTGAAAGCCGGACTGTGATTCCGGCGGGGTCGTCTGGGCATGGGTCGTCTCCTGTGCTCGGCAAAATAGCCGATCTGCAGGCAGAAATCTCACCTAACCTCGCTGTTCAGAATTCCCGAGCCACCTCTCCTCAGCCATGAGCCACCTCCTGACAGAAGTGAATCACAACCCCGTCAAACAGGGAATCTCTGATTCTGCGTGACCGCGCGGCGCTCTAGCCAGTAGCGCTGAACAGGTCGCCGGTTCGTGCGTCGCGGCTTTCGGCGATGTCCTCACCGAGGTAGAAGCACGGATGCTTCAGGCGGCTGAGCCCGATGCCGCGCTCGAAATGGACCCAGCCGCCATTGGGCATGCGCAGACTGAGGATCGGGGCGTCGCAGACCGGACAGGCTGAATGGAAGGATGCGCTTCGCGTTGTGTTGTCCTTCGGTTCCACGGGGATCCAGGACGGCTGGACCTGGACGCACTTGCCGGAGGGTAGCCGGCGGAGATGCGCACGTCGCTTCACCCATTTGATCGCCATGGAGGTCTCCTGCTTCAGAACACGCAGGAAGGTAGGATCGATTCGGTTAATCCGGGCTTGGCGCAGGGCCCCAGCGCCGGCCCTGATCGCGCACCGCCGCGGACAAGCCGGACGCAGGTCAGAGGCCTGGATGCCGAATGTCACATAAACTTTATTCTAGCGACACCAAACCGTTTGATTCCCGGACTATCGGTGCGCTGAAACAGCGGGCCGGGTTTCATGAACAACGATCCTCAACTCGTCTACGCGCTCGAGATCAAAGTGCTTGATCTCGAAAACAAGGTACGTGCCCTGGAGGCCGCGCTGGCCAAGCTGGTGTCGGATTCGTCCGCCGCCGATGCGCCCAGCGTGCCGGGGAGCGTGATCGACCTGATCGAGCATGGCGAGCATCCCGTGCGCGCCGTCAGGCAGTTCCGGCTGCTAACGCAGAAGGAATTGGGCGAGCGTTGCGGCATTCGTCCCAACCATATTTCCGCGATCGAACGCGGCATGCCATTCGGCCTGAAGACGGCCCGGCGCCTGGCAGACGCCTTGGATGTGCCGGTCGGCCTGCTTACGTGAGGATTCCCATGAAGACGATTTTTCTGCCGCCGCTGGCGGCCGTCCTGATTTTGGTTGCTGCGTGTTCGAAACCTGAACCCGCAGGCCCGCGCGCGATGTTCCCGGATGCTGAGGCCCCGACGGTTCAGACTCACGCCTATTCAATGACTGAAAGCCCGGATGGCACGATCCGAATCTACACGCAGGAAGCCGGAGAAGAGGCCTGGCTGTACGAAATGCATCGGACCGGCAAGACTTGGTCCGAACCGGCGCGGATGACCTTGCCGGGCCGGCTCAGGCTGAAGGGCGCGAGCTTCAACCGGCAAGACGGCTCGCTGTTCTTCGCAACGGATGCAGAATTGCCCGAGCCAACCGGCGGCAAGGATTTGAACATCTGGCGGGTCGAATGGACCGGCTCGTCATGGGGTGAGGCGCATCCGATCGAGGGCGACGTAAACACCGGCGCCAATGAAACCATCGCCTCGGTCGCCGCAGACGGGACGATGATCTTCGTGTCGAACCGGCCGGAGATGGACGGCTTCGGATACGGTCTGGGAGAGGCCCACAAAGATGAAACAGGCGCGTGGAAAATTACGCATTTCCTGACCGATCTGAACGACATGCGGACTGACGACCACGCAGTCATCACCGCCGACGGCACCCGCTTGTTCTTCTATTCACACCGCAGTCCCAAAGTCGGTGCGACCGATATCTGGACCAGCACACGGCTGCCGGACGGCTCGTGGAGCCAACCGCAAAATCCGGGTGAGCCGCTCAATTCAGCGGACAGCGAGTTTGGCACGGGCCTCTCCGGCGACGGCAAGACACTGTTTTTCTCACGCGATGGCGTTCTGATGCAAATCGAATTGAAAACCGCTCTGAAGGCCCTGCCGGGCGCGCCCTGAGCTACGACTGACAGATAATTTGATGTAGTGTCCGCGAAGACCCTTCCAAGGACGTGTCTAACGAATCCGCAATCAATTCCGGGGCTTGCGAAGTGCAATTATTTGCGGGGGTTGGTGAGTTTTCTTCGAAACTCCGTGCCGTCACAAAAACTTAGCGAAACCGTTTCGTAACCGTAAAACGCCGCTGCCATAAGCCGCCTCGGCGCTGGGAGAATCCTGAGGGGTTTCGCAGCTCTTCTTTGCGCCGCCAACGCAAGTCACAGCGGCTCCGCAGGGGGTCCTAGAGGGAAGACTCATGAAAATCCGGAACACCTTGAAGCTCGCGACGATGGCTAGCCTTGCCATCCTTACGCTTGCCGCCTGCTCGGACACGACGATCTCGTCGCCCGGCGCTCCGACAACACCTGTCAGCCCGCCGCCTCCACCCCCCCCGCCTCCGCCGCCCCCTTCAGCGACGATCAACCTGATTCCGGCCGCGGGCTGCCCGACCGGCACCACTTCTACGACCTTTGCTGCAGTTGCCGCAGATGGCTTCTCTGATGTTCTGGTTTGCACCATCGGTAGCGCGAGCGGTTCGACCGTCGTCACTTCGAACGTGACCATTCCAGCCAATACGACCGTCGCGATCCGCGGCCCTGTGTTCATCGGTTCCGACACCAAGGGCGGTGGCACCGCCGCGACGCTGACCGTTGGAGAGGGCGTTCGCTTCTTTGGCGCGTCCGCGTCCGGTACGGCCACGGCAACTGACGACTACATGGTCGTCTCCCGCGGCTCCAAGATTGTGGCCATTGGCACCGAGTCCAACCCGATCCGCTTTACCTCGCGTGCAGCGCTCAACGACGAAGAGACCGGTTCTTCCATAACGGAAGAAACCACGAACGCCCAGTGGGGCGGCCTCGTCATCAACGGCTTTGCGCCCATCAACGCCTGCGCAGATGCAACCGCCACTGGCGGCACTGCTGGATGCGAAAAATCAGGTGAAGGGTCTTCGGGCCTGTTCGGCGGCGCTGATGCCGCCGACAATTCGGGCACCCTCCAGTATGTTTCGGTTGAATATGCGGGAGCGCGTCTGACGACTGAAGACGAACTCAACGGCATTGCATTCCAGGGCGTTGGCAACGGCACCACGGTCGACCACATCCAGGTCCACAACAACCTCGACGATGCGGTTGAATGGTTCGGTGGAACGGTCAACGTGAAATACTTCGTGGCAACCGGCACCGGTGACGATTCGATCGACTGGACCGATGGTTGGTCGGGCAAGCTGCAGTTTGCGGCTACCCGTTCGAACATTCCATCGTCCTCAGATCCGCGCGGCGTCGAAGCCGACAACCTGAACAATGCGAACGCAGCGACGCCATTCTCCAATCCCAGCCTGTCGAACGTGACGTTGCTTGGTTCAGACGGCAACCTTCAAGGCATTCTTTTGCGCCGCGGTACCAAGGGCAAACTGGTCAACTTCATCGTGAATGGCTTTGCGACCGGTCTTGACCTCGACGGCACCCAAACATTCAACAACGCTGCCGCTGGTGATCTGGTTGTCGAGAGCTTCTTGCTGGATAATACGATCAATATCGCTTCCGACACGGCCAGTACGTTCCCACCGTCAGCCAATATCCGTTCGACCAACAACACGTTGATCAACGACTTCTTCCCTGGCCAGCAGGAATTGGCTGTGCCAGTGTCTACGGCTCTCGCTGGCGACAGTTTCTTCACGCCGACCAATTATATCGGTGCATTCGGCCCGACAGAGTCGACTTCCAGCAGCTGGGCTAACTTCGCTCAACCGGGAACGCTGTTCCCGGTCGCGGACGCCAACTGCCCGGCGGGCACAACGCAGAACGGTACGCTGGTCGGCAAGAAGCTTTGCCAGATCAGCGGCGCCAATGCGGTCACCTCCGATTTGCGGCTCAGCAACGGCGACCAACTCATTTATGAATTGGTTGGACCGGTGTTCATCGGTGTCGATCAGGGTCCGAACCCTGCAGCACCACTGAGCGGCTCAGCCAGCGCAAAGCTCACCATCGATGCCGGAGTGACCGTCGTAGCCGCAGGTGACGACGATTACCTCGTCATTACCCGCGGGTCGAAAATCCTGGCGAATGGTACTGCGTCACGACCAATTGTCTTCACGGCCAAGGGCAAAGTGGCCGGCACGGCAACACTCGATCAGGACACTAAGGGGCTCTGGGGCGGGGTGGTGATCAATGGCCGCGCGCCGATCAATGCTTGCGCAGATGCAGCGGCAGTCGGTGGCACGATCGATTGTGAAAAGTCCGGAGAAGGCTCTTCGGGTCTGTTCGGGGGCGCATCTGCCAATGATGACTCCGGTCAGATTTTCTACACCCGGGTCGAACATGCCGGGGTGCGGCTCACGACGGAAGACGAACTGAACGGCATCGCGTTCCAGGGTGTCGGTTCCGGCACGGAAGTCGAATATGTGCAGGTCTACAACAACCTGGACGACTGTTTCGAATGGTTCGGCGGCACCGTCAGCGCGAAGCACATGCTTTCAACTGGCTGTGGCGATGACCAGTTCGACTGGACCGATGGCTGGCAGGGTTCGCTCCAGTACGGTATCGCATACAGCGGCGTCTCCTCTGCAACCGGTGGTGTCTCCTCCGATCCGCGAGGCTTCGAAGGTGACAACCTGAACAACGCCAACTCGAAAACGCCCGTCTCTACTCCGCGCATCTCCAACATGACCCTCATCGCAGGTGGCGACCCGACTTCTGACAGCGGGGCCGTGCTGCGCCGCGGCATGAAGGGCACGGTTGCCAACACAATCGTCCTCGGATGGCCGAACGCAGGCCTGGATGTCGACGACACGGCGACCATTGCAAACGTTGCGGATGGCAGCCTGCAGATCCAGTCCTGGTTCATCTCCGGCAATGGCAAGGCCCTGCAAACCGATGCGACTGAACCAACCTTCACGGCAGCAAATAACCTGGTCCTTGATCAACCGATCACGACCAGCGGTTTTGCTTTCCGCCAGGGCCGTCCGGGGGTCGTTCCGGGTGCCAACGAGAATGCAGTGCCTGTGTTCGACGTGACCGGCATCGGCGATCTTGAAGCGACGACCTATATCGGCGCCGTCGAGGACGCCAATGACAACTGGTTCCTGGGCTGGTCGGTTGACCAGGCCGGTAACCTGACGACCGCTCCGACCAACTAGTCGAAGCCTCGGCGATTGGGTGGAGCAGCGCGTACCAGCTGCTCCACCTGAATTGCATTCACAGTCACCTTTTTGGCGAGCGCTACAGTCTCGTACTCAGGAAAACCAAGATGAAACGTCTCATGTCTGCCCGCTACGTCCTGCTGACGAGCGCCTGCCTGGCGTGGATCTCGCCCGCCATGGCCCAGGACGCTGCAGTCACTGACCCTGCGGCTTCTGTCGAAGAACAGCCGGCTGCTCCCGAAGAAGCGGTTGACGGCGAAGCCCGTCAGCAAACGGTCGTTGTTCGCGGCCTTTTTATTCCGGACGAAAAGCGCAACACGTCCGAAGTGTCTGCGTTGATCGATGAGGGAGACTTCTCCCTTCAGGGTGACGGCGATGCTGCTGCTGCCCTTGCGCGCGTGGCGGGGATCGCGACCGCCGAAGACGAGTTCATCTACGTCCGCGGCCTGAACGAACGCTACTCGACCGCACTTCTAAACGGGTCGCCGCTGCCAAGCCCCGCGCCGCTGCGCCGCGTCGTGCCATTGAACCTGTTTCCGACATCGACGCTGAAAAGCGTGCTCGTCCAGAAGACCTATTCTCCGAATCTCCCCGGCGAGTTCGGTGGCGGCACGGTGGACCTGCGCACCAAGGGCGTGCCCGATGAGGGATTTCTGACGGTTGGCATCAGCGCCTCGCATGACCTGCAGACGACGCTCAAGAACGGTCTTCTCTACGACGGCAGCGACACAGACTGGACGGGATTCGACGATGGCACCCGCGACAGGCCATCGCTGGAAAATGGTCTTGACCGTGCATTCGGTCAGTCCCTGACCAACAATTCATCACTTCTTGTGCTGCAAGAAGGCGAAGTTGCTCCGAACTTCGGGTTCGACCTTGCTGGTGGTGACCGGTTTGACATCAACAACGATCTCTCGTTTGGCTACACGCTGTCCGGCGGCTATTCGAACGACTGGCAGACCAAACAGGGCGCGCGGGATTTCGGATCGATCAACGCCGGTACCGGCCGCCTGGAAGCGACGCAGAAATTTACGAGGGATTCGACACAGAACACGATCGGCCTCAACGCTCTGGCGACGATTGGTTTCGAATTGTTCGACAACCACGAGATCAAGTTTACTGGTCTCGTTACGCGGTCGAGCGAAAAAGAAGGACGCATTGTCAGCACCGGCCTCGATGGGTTCACCATCGAAGGCACCACACTTCGTACCGACTCAATCGAATGGATCGAACAGCAATTGTGGTCCTCGCAGGTCCAGGGCGAGCATTTCTTCCCGAACCTGCATGACCTCAAGGTTGAGTGGCGCGGATCGTATTCTGAAGCCGTTCGCGATGCGCCCTACCAGCTGTCCAACATCTATCGTATCAACAGCGATGGCAGCCTCCAGTTATCAAACAGCCCAAGCGCAAACCGGTTCCAGTTCAGCCGCATCGACGACGACACGACGGATTTCGGGATCGACCTCTCGATGCCGTTTACCCGGGATGGAGATTGCTTCCTCTTCTGCGAAACGGACGTGAAGGCCGGTTACAGCTACGTCGAGAATGACCGCAAGGCGACCAGCTTCATCTATGACATCAACGGCGTTGGCGGGGCGCGGGACGAGAACGGCGTCGTCGGTACCGACCGGCTCGACTATATCTACGCGTACCTGTTTGCACCAGGCGGCGTCGGATCGGTCTCCGAGATCAAGAATGACGGTTTCCCGCAATTGTATCTCGCCACGCTCGAGATCGACGCCGGTTATGTCGGTATCGACACGCAGGTCACCCCGTTTGTCCGGGCGGCGATCGGTGCCCGCTTCGAGGATGCGATCCAGGGCGTCGATACCCAGTCCATCGGCATGGACCTTTCGACCAATTATGTCGAAGGCGTCATCAATGAACAGGACTGGTTCCCGGCCGTGACCCTCACCTGGAACCCTATCGAGGATCTTCAGGTTCGCGGCGGCTACTCCGAAACGGTTACGCGGCCCCAGTTCCGCGAACTGTCACCAGCTGTATTCAACAACTCGGACACCGACGTCACCTTCTTTGGTAATCCCTACCTCGTGAATGCCTCGCTGAAGAACTACGACCTTCGTGCCGAGTACTATTTCGCCCGCAATCAGTTCGCGACGGTTGGCCTTTTCTACAAGGACATCACGAACCCGATTGAAGAGATCCTCGTTCCGGCAGAATCCCTGCAGACCAGCTTCCTCAATGCACCGGCGGCCGAGCTCTACGGCGTGGAGTTCGAGTATGAACAAATCCTGCCGATGCTTGACTGGACCGGCATGGCGTTTTTCCAGGATCGTGATCTTCAGGTGAAAGCCAACTATACTTGGTCTGACTCCTCCGTCGATGCGAACGGAGAAGTGGCCATCAATATAGGTACCAACCTCAATCCCGTTCGCGGCGTTGCCGAAGCAAGTGGCCGGATTCAGGACGGGCGCCGTCTGCAGGGCCAGTCGGAGCACTTGTTCAACCTGCAGATCGGATTGCTGAACGAAAATGCTGACTCAGAACTCAACCTGCTCGTTAATTATGTGTCAGAACGTATCCGGTCAGGCGAAATTCTGGCCCGTAGCGTTCCCGCCTTCCTCGAACAACCGCCTCTGACCGTGGACTTTGTGTGGAACAAGGGCTTCAATATGGGCGATGCCAACTACGAATTCTCGCTCAATGTCCAGAACATCCTGGGTGAAAGCTACGAGGCCTTTCAGCAGTATGCCGATGACAAGGTCTACGTGGATACGTACAAGCAAGATACCGTATTCAAGGTTGGCCTGAAACGGAGGTTCTGATTTCTTGACTGGGTTAAACTCCAGTAAGCTAAACCAGGGGTCCGCGGCGGAAAACATGCGTCGCGGGCTCGTCCGTTTTGCTGGACCTGCCATTCTGGCGGTCGAGGTCGGTCTTGTGGCCGGCCTTGCTGTCATGGTGGCGAAAGTTGGTTGGCTCCTGGTCGAGCCGGGCGGTGCAGTTTCGGAAGTTGCACCGCTGCGCCAGACCGCCCGCGCGACGTCGGACCAGAGCCTGAGGGCTTTGAATGGTGACGTGACGCTGCTGACGACCACTAATCCGTTTGGTGCGGAAGTAGTGGCAGAAGTAGTAATCCCCGACGCACCGGAGACCACCCTGAACCTCAAGCTGAGGGGACTGAGGATGACCGGCGAGAATGGGGCGGGCGTAGCGATGATCGTGTTGCCCGACAATCGCACTCAGACTTTTCGCGTCGGCGACGCCATCCTCGACGACGTCACGCTGGAACGTGTCTTCGCGGACCGTGTGACGCTCCGCAAGAGTGGTCAGATCGAGGCGCTGCTGATGCCGAGCGGCATGGATCACCTGTCCGTGCTTACGGTACCGGGTGAGGCACCAAAGGCGGGGGCCGCCGGAATCGCGCCAAGCGGGGCGGGTGCCATCGTTGCCGATGCCGCCCTGACGGATTTCCTGACCAGCCTGGTGATCAATCCGGTGCATTCCGGCGAGGCTTTCGTCGGCTACGAAATTACCGCGCGGGGGGATGCCGCCATTCTTACCGGGACCGGCATCGAGCCGGGCGACATCGTCGTCGGCGTCGACGGCACGCCGATCGAAAGTCTTGCACCGGGCGATCTTGCCCGGAAATTCGCTTCATCAAAATCGCTGCGGCTACGGATCAACCGTGATGGCCGCGTACTCGAACAGACTTTCGCGCCCCCGGAGGCCAGGTAGACCATGAGAATCAGAACCGCACTGACATCCCTGATGCTGGCCGCATCCGCGCCGTCGGCATTCGCCCTTGCAGGGGACGCGCCCGCCGATACGTCGCGTCACGTGATGAACTTCGACGATGTCGAGCTCTCCGCGCTGATTGCCGATGTGTCGACAGTCACCGGTTACACCTTCATCGTCCACCCGGACGCCCGCACGAAACGGGTCACCGTGTCATCGTCGACGCCGCTGACAAAGGATCAGGTGTTCGATGTCTTCCTGTCCGCGCTCCGCGTGCATGGCTTCACGGCGGTTCCGGCCGGCCGTTCCACCTATCGCATTGTGCCGGAAGAGTCGGCGGTCTCGGAAGCCGGCCTGACCTCGGCATCCGTAAATGGCTTCACAACCGAAATCATTGCGCTGAAGCATTCCAATGCGCTCGAAGCCGCCAAGGTGTTGAAGCCCATGCTCGACGCCCAAGGACAGATCGTGGCGAACATTTCGTCAAATACGATTGTCCTCGTGGATTATGCCTCCAACCTGCCGCGCCTGCGCGAAATGGTGAAGCAGATCGATGTCGATCCGTCGGTAACAGAAACCATCAGCCTCAAGAACATGCCGGCCAGGGAACTGGCGGGCATCCTCACCAATATTTCCGCATCGCCCAACGAAAGCGGCTATGCCGTCAATTTCAAAGCCGTAGCGTCCGAAACCGGGAACTCGATCGTGCTCTATGGTGACCAGGCCGCCGTGGAGCGCGCCCGTTTTGTCAGCCAGCAACTTGATGCGACCGATCGCGCCGAAGACACGTTGCGCGTCATTCCACTGAATAATGCCAAGGCCGAAGAGATTGTGCCGATCCTGCAGCAAATAGCGCTCGCGATGGACACGCGGCGGATGGCGGGCCCGACGGATTACCCGGCGACCACGATCGCCCACCACGCGCCGACTAATTCGCTAGTGATCAGTGCGCCGGCAGATACGTTGGCTGGCCTTGAGCGCATCGTTGCCGATCTCGATCACCGACGGTCGCAAGTGCTTGTCGAGGCCGTGATCGTTGAGATGTCGGACGATACGGCACGCGAACTGGGTGTGCAGTTCCTGCTCAGCGGAACCGGCAGTTCTACGATACCCTTTGCATCGACGAATTACTCCCGCTCGGCACCGAACTTGCTGGCGCTGGCGGGAGCCCTGTCCTCGGATAATCCGCTTTCGTCAGGCACAGGCACCAGCGGCACAAATCCATTCACGACGGCGGCGGTCAACTCCCTGCTTGGGCTGACCGGGCTGACGGTCGGCGCGGGCGGCCAGGACGGCGACACGCTATTTGGCGCGGTGGTGACGGCCGTCGAAAACGACACCAAGTCACGTATCCTCTCGAAACCCTTCAACATGACGCTCGACAATGGAACGTCGTCATTGCTGGTTGGCCAGGAAGTGCCGATTTCGACCGGTGAAGTCCTGGGAGACGCAAACTCAAACCCGTTTCGCACGGTTGACCGCAAGGAAATCGGCGTCGGCCTCGACGTTACGCCACGCATCTCGAACGACGGCACCATCCAGCTCGATATCCGCCAGGAAGTGTCAAATATCGCAGGGTCCATCGGTGTTGCCACGCCGGACCTGATCTTCAACACCCGCAAGATTGAAACCACAGTGATCGCCGATGACGGCGAGATCATCGTCATCGGCGGCCTGGTGCAGCAATCTGAAGACAAGGCTGAACAGAAGGTGCCATTCCTTGGCGACATCCCGTTTGCAGGGAACCTGTTCAAGTCCAAAGGCAAGGGGATGTCGCGCACCAATCTCATGGTGTTCATCCGGCCATCCATCGTGACCGACCGCAAAGGTGCGCGCGAAGCGACTGAGCGTTCCTACCGCTATATTCGCGCACAGGAATTGTGGGAGGGTCAGGGCAGCAGTGCCGAGTCGCTCGACAATTTCATCACTCAGACACTCGGAAGCCCGCCGCCGAAATGACCTCACCCGCCGTCAGTCAGTTCACCTATGCCTTCGCGAAGGAAAAAGGTGTGCTTGTCCTGCCGGAGCGGGAGACCCTAACGCTTGCTGTGCGGGCCGGGGCAGATCCGCTCGTCCTGCTTGAGGCGCGCCGGGCATTAGGCGAGACGTTCCATCTGGAATCGTTTGACCGGGAATCCTACGACCGCGCCTTGTCCGAAACCTTCACCCGCGACGCGCTCGCCAACGACAATGTCAATGCGGCTGTCGATTCCCGGCGCGGGCTTGAAAGCCTGATAGACGATATCCCGAAGACAGCGGACCTGCTCGACGGACAGGACGAAGCTCCAGTCATCCGGCTGATCAACGGTCTGATCCATGAAGCGATGAAGCGCCGGGCATCGGATATCCACATTGATCCGTTCGAGGACAATCTGTCGATCCGTTATCGGATCGACGGCGACCTGATCGAAGTGCTGAAGCCGCCGCGTAAGCTCGCGGCGCCGATCGTATCCCGTATCAAGGTTATGTCGCGCCTCGACATTGCCGAGAAGCGCCTGCCGCAGGATGGCCGGATATCGCTCTCGGCAGGCGGGAAATCGATTGACGTACGCGTTGCAACGCTTCCGACGCGGTATGGCGAACGGGTCGTGCTGCGCTTGCTGGACACTCAACATGCGCTGCTGAATCTAGCCGATCTTGGCATGGATCCCGAAACACTTTCGCGCTTCTCGGATGCATTGTCGCAGCCGAACGGCGTTATCCTCGTGACTGGCCCGGTTGGTTCGGGCAAGACGACCACGCTTTATTCTGCGTTGTCGCGCCTCAATACCGGCCGTGACAATATCATGACCCTGGAAGACCCGGTCGAGTACGGGCTGCCCGGGATCAGCCAGACGCAGATGGATCACAAGGTTGGTCTGACCTTTGCGGCGACACTGCGATCGATCCTGCGGCAGGATCCGAATGTCGTGATGGTCGGTGAAATCCGCGACTCCGAAACGGCGGAAGTGGCCTTTGAGTTTGCATCGACCGGCCGCCTTGCGCTGTCGACCTTGCACACCAACAGTGCTTCCGGAGCGATCACCCGCCTGCGGGACATGGGCGTCGAGGACTACATGCTGTCCTCCACCCTGCGGGCAGTGATGGCCCAGCGCCTCGTGCGGCGGCTGTGCCCCTCCTGCAAGGTGCCGCGCCCGGCAACGGTCGCCGAGAAGCAGGCGCTGGGCTTTCCGGAACGGGACTCGATTGCGGTCCATGACCCGCAAGGGTGCCTCGCCTGCGGACAGACCGGTTTCGACGGGCGCATCGGCGTCTATGAGTTGCTGGTGGTGGAGCGCGATATTCGCGACCTGCTGGGGGCTGGCGCTTCGGAAGACGCGATCGATCAGGTTGCCTTCGCGACACATGACCGCCTGCTCGACAATGCGCGTCGTTACGTAGCGTCGGGCGAAACAAGCGCAGCAGAAGTGCTGCGCGTGTGCCGCAAGGGAGGCAGCTGATGGCTGCCTTCGAATATGTTGCCATGGACGCCGAGGGCAAGCGCCTGAAGGGCATCATCGCTGCCGATAGTCCGCGTTCGGCCCGGAAGGAATTGCGTCTGCGGGACCTGATGGTGATCGACGTGACGCCGATGGCGGAGCGCAAGTCGCGAATGGCATCGGTACGCGGACGCATCAGCGAGAAAAGCCGCGTCATGCTGGTCCGCCAGCTGTCGGTCCTTCTGAAATCGGGTCTCGCTGTCGAACAGGCCCTGACCGCTGCGGCGGGGGATGATAGTTCGGTGAATATCCAGAAAGCGGTGCACGCCGTGAAGGCCGACGTGACCGAAGGGGCGCGGCTGGCGGATGCGATGAAGCGTGCTCCGGAGGCGTTTTCACCACTCGTTCGCTCGGTGACGGCGGCGGGTGAAATGTCCGGCCAGCTCGGCGATGTGATGGAGCGGCTCGCGACGTATCTCGAACGGAGCTATCAGTTACGGCAGAAAGTCCGCGCCGCGCTCGTCTATCCGGCCCTGCTTTCGATCATGGCGCTCGGGATGGTGACGGCATTGATGCTGGTTGTGGTCCCGCGCCTTGTGGAGCAGTTCGATCTTTTCGGTGCAAAGCTCCCGCTACTGACTCGCGTGATTATCGCGCTCTCGAACGGGTTGCAGCAGTATGGAATCCTGATCGCCGCAGCGATCATTGCCGCGGTATTCTTCGGCGCGCGCTTTGTGCGCCTGCCGGCCGTTCGACGTGTTATCGACGCGCAGACACTGAAGCTGCCTCTGGTGGGCAGCCTGACGCAAACCGTCTGCGCGGCAAGGTTCGCGCGCGTGTTCGCGACTTTGTCCGGATCAGGTGCCACGGTGCTGGATGCGCTCGGCGGCGCGCGCGGGGCCGCCGGCAACCGGATGTTCGAGGATGCAGCCGACCAGATCGCCGTCCGCGTTCGCGAAGGCGGCTCGTTCGCTCAAGCACTGAAAGCGACGGGCGTATTCCCGCCGATGATGGTGCATATGGTCGCCAGCGGCGAAATGGGTCGCGACCTGCCGGGCATGATGACCCGCGCGGCGGACTTTCTCGATTCCGAGTTCGAAACCGGCTCCGGTACCCTCTTGTCGATCGCGGAGCCACTAATCATTGTCGTGCTTGGCGGCATCGTTGCCGTTATCGTCCTGTCGATCATGCTACCCATCCTTCAACTCAATACACTTGCCATCTCGTAGGAGACCGACATGTTCCGTACACTGACCTCATCGCAGGAAGCACCCGATCGCGAAGCCGGCTTTTCGCTGGTCGAACTGATGGTCGTCATCTTCATCATGGGCCTGTTGGCAACGCTCGTTGCGGTGACCGTCGCGCCGCTTGGTGAACAGTCCCGTGTCGGCAAGGCGCGGGCCGACATCTCCGCCTTCGAGAGCGCACTCGAGATGTACAGCCTCGACATGTACAATTATCCGCCTGCCGAAGCAGGCTTGGCTGCGCTGCAATCGGCACCGGGCAATGCACAAGGAAATTACCGGCCCGGCGGTTACATCAAGCGCCTGCGCACGGATCCGTGGGGCAATGCCTACAATTATGTCATTCCGGGTGCGCGGTCCGGCGGGCCGTTCGACGTGTTCTCTTCCGGACCTGATGGCGAGGCCGGCAATGAAGACGATATCGGCAATTGGGACTAGGCTGCGATCGTGCGTGCGCGTCCTCAATCCGAGTCTGGCTTCTCACTGACAGAGATGCTTGTCGCCATCTTTGTGATGGCGCTGGCGACCTCGTTGCTGGCGGTGACACTCCCGGCCAGGAAGGACCCGCTCGAAGTGGAATCCGGCACGCTTGCCATGCTCGTTTCCCGTATTGCGGATGAGGCCGTTGCGACCGGCACGGCGAGGGCGATCCGGATCGATGAACGCGGATACCAAGTGTTCAACCGGGTGGGCGGCCACTGGGTTCCTGTCAGCAAGGGCAACGGCGAATTCTCCGGCGGTGTCAAAGCCCAAATGGAACTGTCAGGCCGCTCGTCCAGCGACGCGGCGGCCCTGCCGCAGATCATCGCAGACGCGACAGGCATCGTGACTGCGCCCGCACTGCTGCTGGAGCGCGGATCGCGGAAAGAGCGCCTCGTGTTTCGCCCCGACGGCCAGATTGACGGACATGTGCGCCATGAATGAGCGCGGCTTCACCCTTGTCGAAGTGCTTGTGGCGCTCGGCATCTTTTCCGTGGCGGCGATTTCGCTGGGGCACCTCGTGTCGGAAACGGTCGCTGGCGGCCGTCATGCTGAATTGCGACTGCTTGCCAAGATCGAGGCTGACAATCGCCTCGTGGAAGCCGTTGCCGAAGCCGACGCAGACAAGCTGCAGCCAACGACCGACCGCGGGCGCACCGTGCAGCGCCACCGTCCGCTCGAATATGAGACCCGTATCGAGCAGACCAGCCAGGCCGGCCTGATGTCGGTCAGCGTGACCGTGTCGGACCCAGGCTCCGGACAAGTGCTTGTTGAACAGCAGACGCTCGTTGCGGTGACGCAATGAGGCGCGATGCAGGCTTCACGCTGATCGAGTTGCTGGTAGCACTGGCCATCACCTCAATGATCGCATTGGCCGGGTCCTCCCTGCTGATAAGCACGCTGCGCGCCTCCAGTGGTCTTCAGGCGCACGTCTCGGACGTCCGCGTGCTGGATATTGCGCACAGCCTGCTGCGGGATGATCTCGCCAACGCCCAGAACCGGCTTGGCAGGGGCACCGACGGACTCGCGCTTGCCGCCGTGTTCGTGGGCCGGGAAATCGAAGGACGTCGGCCGTTTATCGAATTCACGCGCGGCGGCTGGGGCCGGTCCGGGTCGGACGAACTGCGGGGTGACCAGCAACGCATCGAGTACATCTTCAAGGACGGCGAGATCATCCGTCGCGCATGGCTGCGGCCGGACCCGGTTGACCAGACCCCTTATGCCGACCGTGTGCTCGTCTCGGGTCTGGAAGAAGTCGCGGTCAGGTATGGCGCAAACGGCCAGTGGTTTGCGCAGTGGCCTGATTCACAGTCCGACATGCCGCGCCTCGTCGAACTCAGCCTAACTTTCAGCGCGGATGATATGCTGACAGAACGTTTCCTTGTGGGGACGGGTGGATGATATCGACGCGCGATTCCCGGAAAGAACGCGGCGCGACTCTCCTGTCGGTGCTGGTCATCGTGCTCGTGATGTCTGCGGCTGCCATCACCGCGACGGATGCACTGTCGCGCTCAGTCAGCATCGCCAAGGCATCGGCGGCGCAAACCGACACGTATTGGACGGCGCTTGCCGCGGCAGATGCGGGTGAGGCCGTGTTGGGGGAACTGGTGAGCAAGAGCGGAACCGCGCTCTCAGCCGGTGCGCCCCTGTTTGCTGATCCGGTCGTCCTACCGGCCGGTCACAGCATCGTGTCGCTGCAAGCCCGTGAAGGGTCCAATTGCTTCAATCTGAACCAGGTGACAGGCGAACCCGATGACGACAACCTCGTAACCTATCGCGACCTGCTGATCGCCTCCGGCTTCACCGATGGCGACGCCGAGACTCTGGTACAGACGCTGGCCGACTGGATCGACAGCGACAATTCCTCGCGCAGCCTTGGCGCGGAGGATTCAGATTACCGCAGTCTCAACGTGCCCCATCGCGCACCGGGAACGCTGATGAACGGCATCGAGGAATTACGCTCGGTCAGCCAATATACGCCAGATGTGATCGCCCGCTTGGGCAGGCTTGTTTGCGTGCGTCCATCCAGGCTTCAGACGGCGCTCAATCTAAACACGCTGACGGCGGAAGATGCCCCGCTGCTGGTGGCCCTATATGCAGGGGAGTTTTCGGTGGACGATGCGGAAGCGCTGATCCTGTCCCGGCCGCCGGGCGGCTGGGCGGATATGGATGAATTCCAGTCGGAACCGCCCGTCCAGCGCATTGCTGAAAACGTGCGCGATGCGCAGGCCGTGGCCCTGGTATCCACCTATTTCGATGTCGCTATCAGCATTCAGTCGGCCGTCAGCCTGACGCAATACGACGCCCTCTATGGTCCGGGTACGGAAAAGCCGGTTGATCTGCTTTCCCTCCGGAAGAAAGACGAGACATGAGCGCGCACTATGTCACCATCCTGCCTGCACCGGGCCGGCCTTGGGAAATGGCCTGTGTGGAGAACGGCAACGTTCGCTTGTGCCGTTCCGGTGACGGAGCAGGCCCGCGAGACCTGTGCACGGTCATCGTGCCGGGTACTGACGTCATCTTGCACCGTATCCGGCTTTCCGCCGGCCGGCAGGCAGACCGGCTTCGGGCGGCCCGGTTCTCTCTGGAAGATGAGATGAGTGCGCCTGTCGAGACGCTGCATGCCGCTTGCGCCGCACAGGCCGGTGCCGACGGACTAACCGATACATGCGCGGTGAGCGCGAGCCGGATGAAGGATTGGATTGCAGAGCTGCAAACAGCCGGCCTGCCGCGCGCGCGCCTCATTCCGGATGTCTCCCTTTTGGCAGACACCGGTGCCGTCGATCTGGGAACGCATATTCTTGCGCAGATCGCCGGGCGGCCGGTTGCCATCGACGCGTCTCTGCCACTGGAACTCCGCTCGGCCCTTTCCGGGCTGATCGCGGCTCCGCCTGTTAAGGTCGGCGAACCGCTGCTCTGGCTGGCGGGGCAGGTGGCCGCGGGCCATACCGGTATCGACCTGCGCCAGGGTGTCTTCGCGCAGAAGCAGGAAACCGGCGCCAACATGGCGCGCCTGCGGCTTTCAGGTATCCTTGCTGCGTGTCTCGGCATCGCGTGCCTGACCCAGACCATGCTGGGCACCCATTACACCAACCGCTTGTCGGATGGCTTGCAGGACGAGGCGCGCAAGATCTACGCCGCTGCGTTTCCCGGTCAGCCTGTGCCAGCGAACCTGCCAGCGGCCCTGCGCGACCAGGCCGGTACGCCGTCGGCGTCCTCAGCGAGTTTCCGGGACATGAGCGCGGTGCTCTATTCGGCATTGGCGGATGCATCTCAGGTCCGCCTGACCAGTTTGCGTTATGATGGCGACTTGGGAGAGTTGCGCGCCTCGCTGGTCTATCCCGCCTTCGGCGATGACCAGAACCTCAAGACCGGACTGGAAGCGCGCGGCCTTGTCGCGCGCCTTGGCGACACACGCTATGAAAGTGGCCGCGTTGTCGGCGACCTGATTCTGGAGATGCCGCGATGAACGCTTTCTGGAACACACGTACGGGGCGGGAGAAGCTACTGCTCGGCGTTTCGGCTCTGCTGACGATACTCCTGCTTGTCAGCCTGCTGATGGTCCGGCCTGCATTGGTGGCGCGCACTGAAGCGGGGAACAATCTTGCGGTGGCCACACGGACACTCGATGCGGTCACCGCGAGTGTTTCTGCGTCGTCGCCGGGGATTGCGGGTCAGTCCGGTTCGGCGTCGGCCGAAATGTTGCGTACTGGATTGGTCGACCTTGCTGCCCGTGGCGGGCTCGCGGTATCGCGCCTGCAGGCGGGTGATCAGGGCCAGGTTGTGGTTCAGTTCGATGCAGCGTCACCGGCCCTCATCTTTGCCTGGCTCGACCGGGTCGAGCAGCAGTACGGCGCCAAACCCTTCGAGGCGACACTGTCCGGCGAATCTGGCGGAATGGTGCGAGCCAGTTTCGAATTTCGCGGAGGAGCGGTCTGATGCGTGTCCTGCTCCTTGGACTGACATTCCTGTTTGTTCTGCTCGGTACCGCAGCGGCATCGTTGCCGCTGTCTTTCGCAATGCGGCAGTCAGGCGTCGCGCGTGAGGGAATATCCTGGCAACAGGCGCGCGGGACCGCGTGGCGCGGCCAGGTCACAGGCCTGCGGATCAATGGACGCGATGCGGGCGCTGTCGATATCCGTTTTGATCCCTCCCAGATCATGCAGGGACGGCTGGGCAATCGCGTCGCCTGGATCGCACCCTTCGGCAGCGGAACGGCAAGCGCATCCCTGACGCCGACTGCCGTCTCCCTCTCTGATGTACGCGGTGAAGTGCAAATCGACCCGTCGCGGGTGTCGTCCCGTCTCGCGCCGACTGAGTCCGTCCTGCGTATTCAGGGGGTAAGCGTTGAGCTCGCCGGACGATCCTGCGTCAGTGCGAGCGGTCAGCTTTCGACCGATGCGCTGGCAAAGGCAGCCAGTTCGCTGGGGGTCGCCTGGCCGCAACTCTCCGGCCGGCTTGAATGCCGGAACGGCGTCCTGTTCGGAGACTTCGCAGGTGACGCCGCCGACGGCACGCACCTGCAATTGACGGCCAGCCAGGATGGAACCGGCGCGCTGCGATTGTCGAAAGTTCCGGAGCATATGCGGGAAGCCATCCTGTCAGCCGGGTTTGCGCCTGAAGGCGCTGACCTCGTATACATTCAGGCCCGGTCTGTGAGTGGAGTTGCCCCATGAAGCGTATTGCAGTCGTGATTTTGGCCGTGGCGCTTGGTGGATGTGCCAGTTCCAGGTCCGGCAAGTCTGACCAGGGCCCTTCCACGAACCAGGCGGAAACACCAGCGAACGAGAAGGTGACAGAACTGGCAGCTCAGACGCTCGCACCGGGCGCGTGTGGGCTCTTCCTGTGGACCCAGGATGATCCCCGGCGATTCGTGTTTTTCCAGGAAGCCGGATCACCTGTCGCGAAACTCGCGATCGGTGATGCACCGATTGAAGTGAAACAGACCGCACAGTCAGGTGACATCTTCGGGCAGTTCATGACAAAGCTGACCTTTGCAGACGCGAGTGGACGAACCGTCAGACTGTCGCTTCAGCCGGGTGAAGAGCTTGATGGCGGGCAGCGGGTCCCGGCGGCGCAAATCGCAACGACCAATGCAGATGGCTGGGAAGTGTTCATTCCGGTGTCTGGTGTTACGGCCTGCCAGCCCGAGTAAATAGCCCGCAATCTGTAATAAATACTGCAGTACGCGAAATATACATACACATGTATGTACTTGACACATAATTGTCACGAAGCGTAGTGTGACAGTTATGTTGCAAACACGTTACAAAATTATGTCACTCTCGGTGCTGGCTTTTGCGGCACTCGGTGCGACAGCATCCGCGGATCCTTCGTGCGATCTGACTGACGGCTTCGCCATCACTCCGGCGGCTTTCGAGCAGGAAGCTGACGCCTGTTTCGAAGGTCTCGTGGGCGTTTCGGCAGACACCTGGATCGAAAACCAGTTGCTAAACAAGGCGGCGGCGGTGCGGGATGATGCCAATTATGACGCGCTGACGCCGATGGCGTCGCTGCGGCTTGCGGCGCGGGCGCATGCTTATGACATGGCTGTGCGTGGCTATGTGGGCCACGACGACCTTGAAGGCCGTACGCATCTGGACCGGGTGCGGATGTTTGACCGGACGGAGCTGATCGGTGCATTCGGGGCGAATATTGCGATCCTGAAGGCGGGTGCGACGGCGGATGAGATCCAGGCGGCGTTGCTGGCGGACCCGGCGAACAAGGCCAACATGGAGCGGCGCGACTTCGATCATATCGGTGTTGCGGCGGTTGAGGCCGACGGCAAACTGTATGTGGTACAGTTGTTTGCGCGGGTTGAGGGGTCGCTCCGCTCGCCCCTTCCGGCGACAGCGCAGCCGAATATGAACATAGCGGCGAACCTTGAGGACAAGGGCGCTTCGCTGGTGGGCTGGTCGATTGTGACAGCCTCCGGAGAAACCGTCGCGCAGGGCACCGGACGCAAGCTGCCGGCGGTTCTTCCGGCCAATGCCAATGGTTTCCTGCAGCTCGATGTCGAGTACGGCCGGGACGTTTATACCTTGAAAGGACCGGCAATTTCCGCTTCCTGAGCGGTCTGCCAACCAGATTTGAGGCCGCCCGGGTGCTTTTGCCCGGGCGGCTTTTTGTTGGCTGCTTGAGCCTGGGGACGGGGCAGGCTAGGGCTGGTCGCCATGACATGGGTTGATGCTGTTTGCGGGGCCGTCCTGCTGTCCGGACTGGGGGCGCTGGCCTGGATCGATGCGCGCACTTTCCGCCTTCCGGACATGCTCACGATTCCTCTCATCCTGTTGGGATTGCTGCAGGCCTGGCTGCGCACCGGCAGCGTGCTGGACGCGGCGATCGGGGCAGCCGTGGGGTATCTTGCCTTCGTTGCCATTGAGAAAGCCTACCGGGCGCTACGGGCCCGTGACGGGCTCGGCCGGGGTGACGCAAAGCTGCTGGCTGTTGGCGGAGCCTGGTGCGGTTGGATGCCGGTTCCCATGATCGTCATGCTGGCTAGTGGCTGGGCTTTGGCCGGGTTGCTGCTGGTACCGGCGCTGAAGGCCGCGCGGGAGGGGAAGGCCGAGGTGCCGTTCGGCCCTTTCCTGTCGCTCGGCATCGCGGCGGTCTGGATCTGGCAGGTTGCGGCGGGAGGTCGCTGACGCACTCCCCGGCGGCAGGCCTTGCCAAGCAGGGCGCCGGGCAGGTTTAAGGAACCGCACCGCCAGAGGAGTGACCATGCCCGGAACCAGTGTCCTGTCCGACATCCGTATTGCCGACATGACCACGGTGATCTTCGGGCCCTATTGTACCCAGACCCTGGCGGACATGGGCGCCGAAGTGGTGAAGGTCGAACCGGAGGCGGGGGACGATTTCCGCAATGTCGGCAAGCCGGCGAACACCCGGAGCATGGGCCCCTGCCACCTGACGATCAATCGCGGCAAGCGGTCGGTCGTCTGGGACATGAAGTCCGACGAGGGAAAGGCGGCGATCCGGGCGCTGATCGAGCGCAGTGACGTGTTTATCCACAATATTCGTGCCGACGCCGTGGCGCGGCTGGGACTGACCTTCGAGGATGTGAAGGCGATCAAGCCGGACATTGTTTATGTCCATTGCCTGGGCTTCGGGTCGGAAGGCCCCTATGCGGGCCGGCCGGCCTATGACGACCTGATCCAGGGCCTGTCGGCGGCGACCAGCCTGTTGCCGCGCGTCGACGGCAACCCGCAGCCGCGCTTCATTCCGACTGCCTTTGCCGACAAGGTGTCCGGCCTGCACGCTGTCTATGCGACGCTTGCGGCGCTGCGCCAGCGCGACCGGACCGGCGAGGCGGTGCATGTCGAAGTGCCGATGTTCGAGTGCATCACGCACTTCCTGCTGGAGGAGCATTTCTACGAGGCCGTGTTCGATCCGCCGGTCGGTCCGTTCTGCTACCAGCGCCAGGTCGACCCGTGCCGCCAGCCGCTCAAGACCTCGAACGGCTATGTCGTGATCGCGCCCTATGTGGATGCGCGGTGGGTCAAACTGTTCGACGTGATCGGCGCGCCGGACGAGCTGAAGGACCCCCGTATTTCAGATCGCAAGGGCCGCTATTTCAACATGGATTACATGATGGAGCGGACGCAGCATTATTTCCAAAACCAGCCGACCGAGCATTGGCTGAAAGTCCTTGCCGATGCCGACATTCCGGCGGCGCGGGCGAATGATTTTGCGGACCTGCAGGACGATCCGCACCTGAAGGCGGTGAACTTCTTCCAGCGCCGGGAGCATCCGAGCGAAGGCGGCTATTGGGAAACCCAGCCGCCTGTGCGCTTCGTCGGAGCGCCGGAACGCACGATTGCGCCGGCGCCGCTGATCGGTGAGCATACGGAGGAAGTTCTGGCGGAATTGGGCCTGAGGAAGGAGTGAGACGCTAGGGGAGCGTGCGGCTCCTGCCACGTCATCCTTCGACTTCGCTCAGGATGAGTCCCGGTCCGTGGCGTCACTCTGCTCAGGATGAGTTCGGTTCAGTGCCGCAGGCCCGGAGCGCTCATGCTGAACGAAGTCGAAGCATCAGCGCATGTTCACGCAGCCCCAATCCCCCTTGCGAGCGCATCCCAGGCATCCCGTGCGTATTGTTTCGTGACGCGGGCATCGGCGGCCCACATGAAGCCGTGCGGGGCGCCGGGATAGACGTGCAGTTCGACCGGAATGCCGGTTGCCATCAGGCGGCGAGCATAGTCGAGGTTTTCTTCCGTGAACAGATCCATGGCTCCGGTGGAGATGAAGGTGTTCGGCAGGCCGGACAGGTCGGTGGCGCGGGCAGCGGCGGCGTAGGGCGACACGCCGTCCTTGCCGGGTTCTTGGCCGAGGATCGCGCTCCAGCCGAAATGGTTCTTGTCATTGGTCCAGACATATTCGCCGAACATGGGGGATATGTCTGTCCGGATGGCGGTGCGGTCGTCGATCATCGGAAAGATGAGCTGCTGGTGACAGAAGGAGAATTCCTTCCGGTCCCGGACGAGCAGGGCGAGCGATGCGGCGAGGCCGCCCCCGGCGCTTTCGCCGGCGACGGCGACGCGCGAGGTGTCGACACC
>JBGSKI010000218.1:0-3940 GCA_041741315.1 Hyphomonas sp.
ACCGCCATCGAGCCGAGCGGCGTCAGCGGCACGCCCTGCGCCCCGTTGGGCCCGAGCGAGGCATCGCCTTCGGGCTGCGCCGTGAAGAACACGAAGCGCGGGTTCTGGTTCATCGCCAGTCGCGTCTCCGCCGCCCCTGCCCGGTCCATCCAGGCGCGGATGCCCTGCATGGTCGCCTCGCCGGGCGTGATCCGCCCGGTCTCCATCAGCCAGTTGGCGGTGGATCGGAACGGGTGGCCATTGTGCGCGGCATACACCGCCCGCACGGTCGTCCCGTTCGGGAAGACCAGCCTGCCGGATCCCTGTATCTGCAGGAAGAAGACATCCGCCGGATGCGCATAGGCAATCGCCTTGACGCCGGCATTGGTGATCTCCGCCCGCGCCGGGTAGGCCCGGGTCTCACCGTTGCGGAGCCTCTGCAAGGGGCTCGTGCCGTTCGGCACCAGGTCGTCCGGAACCGCTGGCACCGGTTCTGTGTACGGAGGGGTCGGCGTGTACCGCGCCGCAAAGGTCGGCTCGTAATAGCCGGTGAACTTGCTCTCCCGGTCAGGGGAAAGGATTTCGATGGGAAGGAACAATTCCTCAATCACCCGCCGCGCCTCTTCGGCGTTCGGGGCCGAATACACGGCCCGGCAGGGAGCGATCCATTCGGTCACCTGTCCGGCCCAGGGTGCTTCGGCAGACAGGTACGCGTTCGGCGGCCGCGCTGCGGTCTTGCCGCAGGACAGGCCGAAGGCTTTGACGGCCGGCGCAATGTCGGCCTTGGTCCAGCCAGGAAGGTCGGCAAAGGTCGACGGCACGTCCCAGGGCGGCCGGATCACCGCTCCCGGTCTGGCCGGCACGGGCGATACACCCCCTATCGGAGCCGGTGTGCTCTGGCACGAGCCGGCCAGAATCAACAGAAGGAGAACCCCGAAACGCAACCGCATGCGTCAACTTATGGCGTGGATTGCCGCCGGATGTCACCAGAAACTTGCGCCAGGCAAGCCGCTAGTGTGCGACTTCGACGTCGTCGAGAATCCAGTTCGGATCGGTCCGGCTGACATCCCGCATGAAGGTCCAGATCTCCCGGGCCGTCCGCACCTGTTCGCCATCGCCAAGCTCAGCCTCGTAACGGACCGCGATCCGGGCGATGCCATCCTCGACCCCGGCGGTCTCGATCTCGGCCCGCTTGATGCGGAGCAGTTCGAAGGTCGCCTCCTTGGTCTCCTCGCGCCGGGTGATCGCCGCGTCCCAGGCCTCGTAGACATCGTCGTCGAGCAGCGGGCGCAGCGTGTCCCGGTCGCCGCGTGCGTAAGCGGCAACGATCATCTGGTAGGCGGACCTGGCACCCTGCATGAAGGGCGGCACGGCAAAGCTCTTGTCAGCCTGGTAGACTTCCTCGAGCCCGGCCGCAGCAGGGCCGGTGAACACCGGGCGGTCGGCATGCGACAGCGGCGATTCCTGCACGCGCGAGGATGTCGCGGACTCGTCCTTCGACGGCGCAGCGCTTGGCCGGCGCACCGGACGGCTGCCTTCGCCCCTGCCGAGCGCCACATAGAGGCGCGACAGGACGAACAGCGCGATCGCTGCCAGAATCAGGACTTCCATGACCGACTGGTCCATTCTCGATTTCCTTTCGGACGCTGCCGCCCGGTTCTTCCACAACATAAGGCCCTTGGGCCTGCAGTGCCAGTGATAGATTGCGTCACACCATGCCGCATGCTACCCGCGCGACTTGTAGAGTGGGGAGAAAATCATGTCAGATCAAAGCACGCCTGCCGCACCCGGCCCCGGTCAATCGACAGAAGCCACGCCCGGACTTCGCGTCCTCGGCCAGTACGTCAAGGACCTCTCCTTCGAGAATCCCGGCCATGCCATGGTGCAGGCCCAGCCGAATATCGACCTCGGTATCGACGTCGGTGCCGCGCCGCATGCGGACGGCAATGGCCTCTTCGAAGTCTCCCTGAAGCTTTCGGCCAAGGCGGTTGCCGAGGGAACCGTCCTGTTCATCACCGAGCTCGACTATGCCGGCCTGTTCCAGCTGCAGAACATCCCGCAGAGCCAGCTCGAACCGATGCTGTTGATCGAGTGCCCGCGCCTGCTCTTCCCGTTCGCCCGGCGCATCATCGCGGAAATCACCCGCGAAGGCGGCTTCCCGCCGCTGCTGATCGATCCGGTCGACTTTGTGCAGCTCTACCAGTCGCAGTACCGCAAGGCGCAGGAAGCGGCGGCTGCGGCGAAGGCCGCCGGTCAGGCGTAGCGCGACCAGAGCGGATCGGGGCCAAGGCCCGCCACAAAGGCTTCATGTGCGGCCTGCTCCTCCGGGGTGAGGCGCGATGGCAAGGCTTCCGGACGGGGCCGTGCTGGCTGGCGGGTTCCGTCCGCTGCCTGTTCTGCAGCGGTCTCGAACGAAAACGCCCGCGCCCGCCCGCCGAGCAGCTCAAGGTACACCGCCGCCAGCAACTGGCTGTCCAGCAGGGCACCGTGGAAGGTCCGGCTCTCGAGCGAGATCTCGAACCGCTTGCACAGCGCATCGAGGCTGGCGGGCGCCCCCGGGAATTTCCGGCGCGCCATGCCGGCCGTGTCGATCCAGCGGGACTCCGGCACCGGCGGACGCCCGCACCGTTCGAGTTCCATGTTGAGAAAGCCCCGGTCAAAACCGGCATTGTGGGCGACCAGCACGGACTCGCCGAGAAAGTCCATGAAGGCATCGACCACGTCGGGATGCTCGAATGGCGGCGCGCCGACCAGGTGCTCGTCGGTAATCCCGGTGATCCGGACCGTGTCCGCCGAAACCGGCCGGCCGGGATTGATCAGCGACCGGAAGGTGCGGCCGGTCGGAATGTGATTGATCAGTTCGACGGCACCGATCTCGATCACGCGGTCGCCATCCTCCGGCTTCAGGCCGGTGGTTTCGGTGTCGAACACAATCTCACGAATCTGGGTCATTCGGTTTCGCCTGCCGCCTTGCGATTCATCAGGTCGACGATGGCTTTAACATGGTCTCGCGCAAATTCGAATCCATGGGCTGTCGACAGGATGAAATCCGCCTTGGCGCGCTTCTCGGCATCCGGCACCTGCCGGGCGAGAATGGCCTCGAACGCCGCTTCGGTCATTCCGGGCCGGGACAGGACTCGCTCGCGCTGCACCTCCGCAGGGGCGGTGACCACCAGCACGAAATCGCAATATGCAAAGCCGCCGGTCTCGAAGAGGAGCGGGATATCGAGCACCGCGAAGGGCGCGCCGGACGCCTTGGCCGCTTCCCGGAACTGCCGCTGGGCATCGCCGGCCAGCGGATGGACAATCGATTCGAGCCGCTTCATCGCCACAGAATCGTTCAGAACGCGCTCGCGCAGCTTCATCCGGTCGATCGCGCCATCGACGGCGACACCGGGAAACGCCGCGTCGACCGGGCCGACCGCCGCTCCGCCCCGTTCGTACAGGCGGTGGACCGCCGCATCGGCGTCGTACAGCGGCACGCCTTCCTCGACGAACAGCGAGGCCGTCGCCGATTTGCCCATCCCGATCGATCCGGTCATGCCGAGAATGATCATGCGCGCGCCTCCACTGCACGGCGGCAGGCGGCCAGCGCACTGCCCCGGTCCGGCTGGATGCCGAACCAGAGTTCGAAACTATAGGCGGCCTGCGCCACCAGCATGGCCAGCCCGTCGAACGTGCGCCAGTTGCGGTCCTGTGCCGCTGCCTGCTGGGCCGCCGCCGCCTTGCCATAGGATATATCATAGAACGGACGGTCACCGCCGTCCGGCAGGTCAAGCACGCCGCCCTGATGGCCGAGGCTCAACGTGTTGACGACGAGATCCGATCCCGATGCCTGCGCGAGGCCTGCCTCGAGCGACATCACCGTCGCCGGGATGCCGGTGTCCTGCGCAAGACGCTCTGCCCGCTCAAGGGTCCGGTTGGCGAGCACGAGTTCGGCGCCGAGGTCCGACAGCGCGAC
>JBGSKI010000219.1:0-3047 GCA_041741315.1 Hyphomonas sp.
CGCGACCATGTGGCCGTAGCGCGGGCCGCGCACGTCCAGGGTCACGCCCTTGCGGTCGATGAACTCGATGGCCGGTTCGCGCTTGGCGCTCCACAGTTCGGCGGTTTCCGGAAGGGACGGCATCCCGGCATACAGCGAACGCCATTTCCAGAGGCCCCAGCCGCCCGCCGCGAGGATCACCAGGCCAAGCGCCAGCAGGCCGTACCGGAGCACCGGCCCCATCGTGGGCAGCAGGCGCCGCCCCGGGACCCTGATGACGTTTTTGGAGTTCATTCCCGCCACCCTTCCGGAAAGCCATTCCACTGATCGTGCGCGAATCTACCTGCCGAAGGATTACGGCAGCGTGAAGGCGTCAACTGCCCCGAGGGAATGCCGGGATTCGGGCAAATTCTAGGGACATTTCCTGAATGCAAATTTCCCAAGCCCGGTTTCTCATGCATAGTCAGAGCACTGGCCACACAAGAAATGGCCGCAGACAGGGACGGAGACACGCATGGGCATCGAACATTTTGACGTGCTGATTGCAGGAGCCGGGATTTCCGGCATCGGCGCGGCCTGGCACCTCAAACAGCAATGCCCGGACAAGTCCTACCTGGTGCTGGAAGTGCAGGAGAGCTTTGGCGGCACATGGCTGACCCACAAGTATCCGGGCATCCGCTCCGACTCCGATCTCTACACGTTCGGCTATCGCGACAAGCCATGGATCGGCCCGCCAATCGCCACGGCCGAAGAAATCCTCGCCTATATGGGCGAAGTGATCGAGGAGCAGGACCTCGCCCCGCACATCCGCTACCGGCACAAGATCCTCGGCGCCGAATGGTCGTCGAATGACAGCCTGTGGACCCTCACTGTCCGCAAGGAAGACACCGGCGAGACGATCCGGATCACCGCCAATTTCCTGTGGATGTGCCAGGGCTATTACAGCCACACCAAGCCCTACACGCCGGAATGGGAGGGCATGGACACCTACAAGGGCCGCATCGTGCATCCGCAACTGTGGACCAGCGACATCGACGTGAAAGGCAAGAAGGTCATCTGCATCGGCTCCGGCGCGACAGCGGCGACCCTGGTGCCGGCAATCGCCGGCGACGTGGAGCATGTCACCCTGCTGCAGCGCTCGCCGACCTATTTCATCCCGGCAGCCAACGCCAATGAGCTGGCCGACGAATTGCGCCGCGTCCAGATCGACGAGCCGACCATTCACCGCGTGGTGCGCCAGAAGATCCTGTTCGACCAGAACGATTTCACGCGCCGCTGCCTTGAGGAAACCGACGCCGTGACGACCGAACTGCTGGATGGCGTGAAGGCCTTCCTTGGCGAGCAATACCCGGTCGACAGGCATTTCACCCCGCGCTACCGGCCGTGGCGCCAGCGTATTGCCTTTGTGCCGAACGGCGACCTGTTCGTCGGCATTGCCAGCGGCAAGGCCAGCGTTGTCACCGACGAGATCGAGCGCTTCACCGAGAAGGGCATTCTGCTGAAATCCGGCGAGGAACTGGAAGCCGACATCATCATCACGGCCACCGGCTTCAACCTGTCGGTCCTCGGCGACATTCCGTTCACGGTCGACGACAAGCCGGTCGATTTCAGCCAGACGGTCACCTATCGCGGCATGATGTTCACCGGCGTACCCAACATGGCCTGGGTGTTCGGGTATTTCCGCGCTTCGTGGACGCTGCGCGTCGACCTGATGGGCGATTTCATCACCCGCCTGCTGAAGCACATGGACAAGAAGGGCGTCACCACGGTTCGCATGCAGCTGCGGGAACAGGACAAGGACATGAAGATCCTGCCCTGGATCGACCCGGAGAACTTCAATCCCGGCTACCTGATGCGCGGCATGGACCAGTTGCCGAAAGCCGGCTCGAATTATGAGTGGCGGCACACGCAGGACTATTGGCGCGAGAAGAACGAGCTGCCGCTGGTCGATCTCGATGCGGAAGAGTTCGCCTATTCGGGCAAGAAAGCCAAAGCGAAGAGCAAGGCAAAAGTCAGCGCCTGATCCGGCACTGGTCAAATCCGCCGCTCACGTCTAGCGTCCCTCCCATGCCGCAACCGGGAGGGACCATCATGCGCCGCATTCTCATTCCACTGGCCATTCTCACCAGCGCCTGCGTCTCTGCGCAGGCCCAGCGGGCCGAACCGACGATGAATCTCGATACGGCGCAAACCATCGTTTCCGCCTGCGTCGCGCATGCCGGGGCAAATGGTGAAGGCGTCGCCGTCGCGGTGTTCGACCAGCATGGCAACCTGAAGGCCTATGGCCGGATGGACACGGCCTCGACGGCTGTCGGCGAGATTGCGCAATGGAAGGGCAAATCTGCCGCCAAGTACGGCTTTGCCTCGGCTGAAACGGCCAAGTGGGGCAACCCCGGCCCGGACATGGCAACCTGGCGCGGCGGCCTGCCGATCCGGCTGGAAACCGGCGAGCTGATTGGCGGGGTCGGCGTTTCCGGCGCAGCATCAGCGTTCGACGAGGCCTGCGGCAATACGGGCATTGTCGCCGCTGGCCTGCCCGCCGCCGCCATCGCCGAGTGAATCGCGGCCGCCGGTGGCCAACACTTCCTTAACGGCGCCTGCCTATCCTGCCCCGTGAATATGGGAGATGGCCCCGATGCGCCTTGCGACCGCCCTTGCGCTCACATTCGCCCTCTGTGCACCGGCCCTTGCGGACAATCCGGAGGTGCCCGGCCAGGAACCCGGAATCTATCGCCATGGCGGCACCTATATGGTGGTTTCCGAAGATACGGCCGCTTCTTGCCGCGAAGCATGCACGGCCGACATGGAATGCGTCGCGTGGAGTTTCCTCAAGCCACGCGCCGATGGACCGCAGCGTTGCGAACTGAAGCGCACCGCCGGCAGCCCGGTGGACGACCTGCTCGCAATATCCGGCATTTCCAGCAATCACCCGGAGGCCTTCACGGCTGTGGCTGAACCCGTACCCGCAGCGGCACCGGCCACGATGGCCGGCGCCAGCGCATCTGGTTTAGGCTCCGAACCACTCAACCCTGCACCGGTTTCGCTCGTCCCGCTCGCCCGCACCGGAC
>JBGSKI010000220.1:0-4706 GCA_041741315.1 Hyphomonas sp.
AAACCTGGCGGGCTCACGTGTCCCGTCCGCCCGCCGCCGAGCGGATCCTGATCGTGCTGGAAGACCTGACCCCGCTACGCCGCGCCGCGCGGGCCCGGTCAGACTTCATCGCCAATGCCAGCCACGAGCTGCGCACGCCGCTGACGGCCCTGTCCGGCTTCATAGAAACCATGCGCGGCCCCGCCCGGGACGACAAGGAGTCGTGGGGCCGGTTTCTCGATATCATGGCCGGCGAGTCCGAACGCATGTCGCGCCTGATCGCCGACCTCCTGTCGCTGTCGCGGATCGAGTCCTCGGAACAGGTCGCCCCCCGCGAACGCGAGGATTTCCAGGACATCATGCAGGATGCCGTCGCAGCGCTCGGTGGGTTTGCCGATGAAAAGGGCGTCCGGCTGGAAGTGTCAGGCGACCCGGATGCCCTGCCGGTCATCGCGCACCGGGACGAACTGATCCAGGTCGCCGAGAACCTGATCTCGAACGCCATCAAATACTCGCCGTCCGGCAGCGACGTCACCGTGCGGTTCGGCCGGGCGGGGAGTGCGGGGGAGGCAAGGGCACGGGCCGGGCAGGCCTGGGACGCATCCGAACGCATGACCCTGATTCAGTCCGTGACGCGGATCGGCCCCGGCGAACCTGCGATCTGGATGCGTGTCGAAGACAGCGGCCCCGGCATCGAGCGCGAACACCTGCCGCGCCTCGGTGAACGGTTCTATCGCGCCGACCAGAGCCGCGGCGGCAAAATCACCGGCACCGGGCTCGGCCTCGCCATTGTCAAGCATATCATGGCGCACCATCGCGGCGGTCTCGCCGTCGAGACGCGGATCGGCAAGGGGTCGGCCTTCGGGGTCTGGCTGCCGGCCGCGCGCCCCAAATAGGGCACCTGCCAATACGTTCAGCGCTTGGTGCCGCGCCGGGCAGCATCGAACCAGTCGGTCATCACATTGCCGGGCATGCTGCCCATGTCGCGGTACCAGCTCGGCAGGTTCTGCAGCATTTCCGCCGTATCGCCCCAGCGGCGCAGGTTGACATCCGCCGCCGCGTGGAAGGCGTCCCGCATCTTGTTCTCATTGGTCGCCTGATTGGACGACAAGGGGCTCATGCCCGAGAGGCTCTTCTGCATCATCAGCGACGTTTCAAGGGCCGCAGCCGTCATTGACAGCGCAGTGCGCCACGGTGTCATCCACAAATTCGTCATCTAGAAACCCCTTTTGAGACAGGGACCATAGGCCCCAATGCTGCATTGCACAACAAGACTCGTGCCAGCGCCACCCTGCCGCCCCGTTTTCGCCTCCGGCGAATGCGAATAGGCTCGTATCATGCCTGAAGCGCTGCCCGAAAATTTCGTGCCCTCGCCCGCCCGGGGCAGGGTGCTCGTGTTCGATTCCGGGGTCGGCGGACTGACGGTTGCGGAGGAAATCCGCGCCCTCGGTCCG
Source organism: Hyphomonas sp. (assembly GCA_041741315.1). Taxonomy (GTDB): domain Bacteria; phylum Pseudomonadota; class Alphaproteobacteria; order Caulobacterales; family Hyphomonadaceae; genus Hyphomonas. Next base: position 1,434 of record JBGSKI010000220.1, read on the forward strand.
GCCCTCGGCATCCATTATGCGGCCGATTCCGGCTTTTTTCCCTATGGCGACAAGTCGGACGATGCCCTGCGCGAACGCCTGCCGAAAGTCGCCCGGGCCCTGTTCGAGCGGGTCCGGCCGGATGTTTTCGTGATTGCCTGCAACACGGCCAGCACACTGGCCCTGCAGGAAGTGCGCGCTGTCCTGCCGGTGCCCGTGGTTGGCACAGTTCCGGCGATCAAGCCGGCCGCCAGCCTGACCCGTACCGGCACGATCGGTCTGCTCGCGACGCCCGGCACGATCCGCCGCGCCTACACGTCAGAACTGATCGGCCAGTTCGCCAGCCATCTGAACGTCATCATGCATGGCAGCATCGATCTGGTCCGCCTTGCCGAGGCCCATGCATGCGGCGAGGACATCCCGGTCGAGCGCTTTGGCGCCGCCCAGGCCCCCCTGTTCGAGGCGCCGGGCGGCGACAGGATCGACACGATCGTGCTGGCCTGCACGCATTTCCCGCTGGTTCGCGGACAGCTGATCGCCAGCGCGCCGCAGCCGGTCAGCTATGTCGATTCCGGTGCCGCGATTGCGCGCCAGACCATCCGGGTCCTGCCGGTCGAGACAGAGGCACGCGGCATTGGCGGACAGGCTTACCTGACCAGCCCGCCGGACGAGGCACCGGACCTGGCGCTCGTCCTGCGGCGGTTCGGGTTTCCGGACCTTCAGAGTGTCGCGATCGACCCGATCGAGACGACTTCTGCGCCGACCGACCCGTAAAGGCTCGGCCACGGGGCGTCCTGGACCTCGACCACTTCGGTTTCGCCGAAGCCGTTGAACCGGCTCATCATCGCGCGGCCATAAGCCCCGAGATTGCCGAACTCGATATAGTCGCCTTCGGTGATACCGGCGGGCAGCATGACCGCGTCCGGGAACTTGTCCGTCGAGTCACAGGTCGGGCCATAGATCGTGAACGGCTTCATCTTGCCGAGACGGCGGCCATTGCCCGAGATAACGCGCATCGGGAACTGCCAGCGCTCGTGCACCGCGTCGTACAGGGCGCCATAGGAGCCGTCATTGATATAGACCGCGCCATCCTTGGCGAGTTCCACACGGCACAGCAGGCTTTCCGACTCGGCGACCAGCGCACGGCCCGGCTCGCACCACAGTTCGGCGTTTTCGAGCACGAACATGGTTTCGAACGAGCGCGACACCATCGCGGCATAGTCTTCCAGCGACGGCGGGGCGCCATCGGCATAGATCGACGGGAAGCCGCCGCCGACATCCACGATGTCGACCGTGACACCGGCCGAGATGATGATGCGCGAGACGTCCGCCATGGCGGTTGCCCAGGCCGTCGGCTTGAGGGCCTGGCTGCCGACATGGAAGGACACGCCCAGCTCGTCGGCATGACGGCGGGCCTGACGCAGGATTTCCGCAGCATCGTCGGCACTCGCACCGAACTTGCCGGCCAGCGGCAGGGTCGCTCCGACGCACGAAACCGCAACGCGCACGATGATCGTCAGGTCCTTGGCGAAGCCGGTTTCCTCGAGGATCTTGTTGAGTTCCGTCACCGTGTCGGTGACGAAGATGCGGACGCCGAACTCATGATAGGCGCGGGCGATCGCCCGGCGGTTCTTCACCGGGTGCAGGAACGCGATGCGCGCTTCCGGGAAGCGGCTGCGGATCAGTTCGACTTCGGTGTCGGAGGCACAATCGAAGCTGCGCACGCCGGCGGCCCAGAGTGCGTCGAGGACGTGCACGCCGGGGTTTGCCTTGACGGCATAGAATGGCTCGCCCGGAAAGGACTCGCGGAACCATTTGGCCGCAGCGGTGACCCGCTCCGGACGAAAGCACCAGACAGGAACATCCGGCTGCGTTTCACGCACGATATGTATAGGGGTAGTATAGGAGTGCATGACACCTAACCTCCAAAGGGCTTCTAACCAGCTTTGGGCGTTAGTACTGGGGGCCCCCAGTTGAAGGGTTAGCCCGATGTCCGCCACTCAATTTTCGAGTGTGCATCTAGTGCCTAATTGCAGGGCACGCAAGAAAAAATTTCGAGAGCGCTGCGAAACGGTCACAAAACTGTTTTGTTTCATGCGCGCAAGTGTCATGAGGGCGGTGTAAACAAGGCGCGTGCGTTTGAAAAATCAACATATAATCAATGTATTGATGTCGGCTTCGCAGCGGACGGCCCGGCGCGTGGCGGCGTTTGCCGCAGCCGCCTGCCTGATTGCCGCTTCCGCCTGTGATCGGACCGATCTCAGCCAATTGGACCCCGGAGACGCCCTGATTCCACCACCGGTGACCGGTTTGCGGGCGGAAAAGATCAAGATCGTGGGGTCTTCCACCGTCGCCCCCTTTGCCACCACGGTGGCGGAGCGGTTCGGAGCGACATCCGCCTACCCGACCCCGATCGTCGAGACCACCGGCACCGGTGGCGGCTTCAAGGCCTTCTGCCGGGGCACCGGCCTCGACCAGCCCTCGATCGCGGATGCCTCCCGCCCCTTGAAGGACAGCGAGCGGGCCCTGTGCGCCGGGGCCGGAGTGACCGATCTGGCCGTGTTCCGGGTCGGCTACGATGGTATCGTTATCGCCAATGCGGAATCCGGACCGGATTTCGACCTCACCAAGGCGCAGATCTATCTAGCCCTCGCGGACCAGATTCCCGGTCCCGGCGGGGGCTTCATCGCCAATCCCTACACTTCCTGGTCCGATATCGACGCCGCCCTGCCGGACGAGCCGATCCTCGTCTTCGGGCCTCCGCCGACCTCCGGCACCCGCGACGCCTTCGTCGAACTCGGCATGGAGGCCGGCGCCGAGGCACTTCCGGTCATGGCCGCGCTCAAGGCCAGCGACGAAGCCGCCTTCAAGGACCGCGCCCACACGATCCGCACCGACGGCGCATGGATCGATTTCGGCGAGAATGACGCGGCCGTCGTCCTCTCACTCACCAAGTCGCCCGCCGCGATCGGCATTCTTGGCTTCTCATTCCTCGAACAGAACCGCGACCGGGTCAAAGCCGGGCGTCTGGCCGGCGTCGATGCCAGTTTCGACACGATCAAGTCGGGACAGTACGGCCTGTCGCGGCTGATGTTTGTCTATGTGAAGGAACAGAATATCGGACTCGTGCCGGGCCTGGCCGCTTATATTGGGGAATTCGTCTCCGACGAGGCCATGGGCCCGGATGGCTACCTGCTCGAGAAGGGCCTCATCCCGTTGTCAGACGAAGACCGGGCCGCCCAGCAGGCCAAGGCCGCCGCCCTCGGTGCGCGCGGCATCAACTGACCGGCGCGC
>JBGSKI010000221.1:0-2813 GCA_041741315.1 Hyphomonas sp.
CCTCCACTTCGGTGCGCGGCCAGCCGGCCGCATCGACGAGGACGAGGCCCTCAAGCCGCTCCGGGTGGGCAAGGGCATAGTTCCAGGCTGCTGAGCCGCCCATCGAGTTGCCGGCGAGCGTGAAACGGTCGACGCCGAGCGCGGTCGTGACTTCGTCAATCGTCTTCACGAACAACGGAATCTCGATCGTTTCGGCCTCGCCGCAATTGGTCAGGCCGTGGCCTGGCAGGTCGAGCGAGATGACGCGGTAATCCCGCTTCAGGTCGGCGGTCCAGGATTCCCAAGTGTGCAGCGACGAGGAAAATCCGTGTACCAGCACAATCACCGGTGCATCGCGCGGCCCGGTATCCCGATAGTGGACACGCAGTCCACCCGGAAAATCCAGGAACCGGCTATTGCCGTCTGCATAGACCATTTCGAGCCGGTCATAGGCAATGTCCCCCCGGCGCATTGTCAGCCAGCCAGCGCCGAGCACCAGGCCAAATGTCAGAAGAACGATCAGGATTCGGCGAAACATTCCGGTTCGGACCCCCTTTGCTTTTGGTAGTGTTTCGAGGACCTAAGCGCGCACGCCCGTTACCTGTCAAACCCGCGTATCAGTACCACAAACCGGACACGCCGCATCGCGGCGAAGCGTCACTGTCCGCGAAATGGCCTGCAGCCCGGACACGATGCACACGCGTCCGGAAAGCACGTCGCCCGCCCCGGTCACGAGCTTCACCGTCTCGAGCGCCATCAGGGCACCGGTTATCCCGGTCATTGCACCGACGACGCCAACTTCGTCACACGCTTCAGCCTCCGGCGGCGTCTCCGGAACCCAGCACTGGTAGCAGGGCGCGCCCGCCTCAACGCCGGACCGGAACACGCTGACCTGTCCCGTCCATCCAGCCGCTGCCCCGTGCACGAGCGGCCGGTGCGTGGCATGGGCGAGCCGGTTCAGGGCATATCGCGAGGGAAAATTATCCGTTGCATCGATCAGGATACTACCCTCCGGCGCATCCCTTTCAGAAAATCGTTTGTTGACGGACGAAACCGATATGCCGGCATTCTGTTCGCGCAGCCGTCCTGCAAGGATATCTGCCTTAAGGCCGCCGACATCCGCCTCGCCGAATTGCACCTGCCGCTGGAGGTTCGACCGCTCGACCCGGTCATCGTCCCATATCTCGATCCGCCCGATTCCGGCGGCCGCAAGATATAGCGCGCACGGACCTCCAAGCGCGCCCGCACCGATGATCGATACCGATGCCGCCGCAAGCTTCTGCACGCCAGCCCCGCCGATTTCCTTCAGCAGGATATGCCGCTTGTGCCGCTCGATATCGGCCGGTCCGCCGGTCATGCCCGGCCCTCGCGGATTGATGTCGACGAGGACGGGTCAAGCCGGGTATTCAGGTAGGCCCAGGCGGGGGGCGTCATTCCGGGGACCAGCGGCGCCATCAAGGCCGGCACCTGAGCCTTGCGGAATGTGCGCGCGAACACAGAGTTGCGGGCGCGCGGGCCTGATCCGGGCCTCGCAACCACGGCCACCGGCATAAGCCGCGCGATGTCCCGCCAGTTCTTCCAGCGGTCGAAACCCGCGAGATTGTCGGCCCCCATCAGCCAGACGAAGTCTGCGCCCGGCGCGCGCCGCGTGATCGCCGTCAGCGTCTGCCAGGAGTAGGTGTAGCCGAGCCGCATTTCCAGGTCGGTCACGATCATTCGTGAGCCCTTCGCCATCCGCTGTGCCGATGCAAACCGCGTATCGAAATCGCCGTGCTCAGCTTTCAGCGGATTGCCGCGTGCCACGATCCACCAGACCCAGTCAAGCTGCAGCCGTGTCATCGCCGTCTGCGCGACGTGCAGGTGTCCGGAATGGGCGGGATTGAAGCTGCCGCCGAACAATCCGATTCTCAGTCCAGCGGTGGGTCCCGGAAGCCTGATGGGTCTCAAGGGCGAACCTGTCCCGTGCCGCGAACGAGATATTTGTAGGTCGTCAGTTGCTCCGCGCCGACCGGGCCACGCGCATGGATTCGGCCGGTGGCGATACCAATCTCGGCACCCATGCCGAACTCGCCGCCATCGGCAAACTGGGTCGAGGCATTGTGCAGCAGGATGGCACTGTCGACCTCCCGGAAGAAACGCTCCGCGACAGCCTCGTCCTCTGTCAGGATCGCTTCGGTATGGCCGGACGACCAGCGCGCAATATGAGCAATCGCCCCTTCGACGCCATCAACGACGGCAACTGCCAGAATCGGCCCCAGATATTCCGTGGACCAATCTTCCTCGGCCGCAGCCTTCATCCACGGAACCACCGCGCGGGCCCGCCCGCCGCCGCGCAATTCGCAGCCCGCGTCCCGCAGCGCCTCGGCAAGTTTCGGCAACAGGCTTGCCGCGACCGCGACATCGACCAGCAGCGTCTCTGCCGCGCCGCACACGCCCGTCCGGCGCATCTTGGCGTTGACGACAATCGCAATCGCCTTTTCGGCATCCGCCGCGCCATCGACATAGACATGGCAGAGGCCTTCCAGGTGCCCGATCACCGGCACCCGCGCATCCATCTGCACGCGCTCGACGAGGCTCCGCCCGCCGCGTGGCACGATCACGTCGATCTGACCCTCAAGGCCCGACAGGAGATGCCCGACCGCGTCCCGGTCCTGTGTCGGGACAAGTTGCACCGCATCCTCCGGCAGGCCCTCACCCGCCAGCGCCGACCGCATCGCGCCGACAATCGCTTGCGACGAGCGTGCGCTTTCCGATCCGCAGCGCAGGATTGCCGAATTGCCCGAGCGCAGGCACAGCGCGCCCGCATCCGCCGTGACGTTCGGCCGGCTCTCATA
>JBGSKI010000222.1:0-4350 GCA_041741315.1 Hyphomonas sp.
GGCCTCGAATTCCTGTCCGGCATTCCCGGTTCGCTCGGCGGTGCAACCCGCACCAATGCCGGCTGCTACGGCCGGGAACTACGCGAGATCCTCGTCCGGCTCGACGGCTTCCGGCGCGATGGCAGTCACGTTTCCTGGCGCGGCCCCGGCCAGCCGGGCGACCTGCCCGAAGCGCGCTTCTCCTACCGCCACACAGACTTGCCGGACGATCTTGTCGTCACCCGCCTGACCCTCGAAGGCACGGGTACGGACGATCCCGCCGCAATCCTGCAGGACATCGAAGACCTGCAGGCCCGCCGCGCCTCGACCCAGCCGATCAAGGAAAAGACATCGGGTTCGACCTTTGCCAATCCCGACCCGCCTGGCACGCCGGACCAACGCTCGGCCTGGAAACTGATCGATGCTGCCGGTTGCCGCGGCCTTCAGGTTGGCGGCGCGCAGGTCTCGCCCATGCACTGCAACTTCCTGATCAATACCGGCACGGCCACCGCCGCCGACCTCGAAGCCCTCGGCGAACTCGTCCGTGCGCGGGTACTCGCCACGCAGGGCGTCGACCTGCGCTGGGAAGTCCGCCGCATCGGGCGCACCATGCCCGCCTAGAACTTGCCTTTCAGTTCGAAGATTGCAATCGGTCCGAACCCGCGCGAGCGTTCCTCGACCCGCACCACCGACCCAAGCCGGTTCGGCGCGTAGATTTCTCGGTGGAACGTATCCTCCTGGTTCAGCAGGTTGCCCACCGCCACTGTCGCCGTCATCTTCTGCCACAGGTTCTTCCGCTCGACGAACATGTAGCCATATCCCGGCTCGCCTCCCTCGAAACTGCGCTCATTGAGCTGGTAGTACGGATTCAGTTCGTAACGCTCGACCAGTCCGCCCCAGGCCCAGTCCGTCCCCGGAATATCCTGCCGGAATTCCAGATTGTAATAGTAGATCTGCGACCCGTTGATCGGACGCGCATTCCCGGTCAGCGGGTCGTCGACCTGCGAATCGTACCATTCGGCGTGCGATTTCAGTTCCGCGCCCTTCAGGCCAAGCTTGGCGAGCTTCAGGGTCCCGTCCAGCGTCGCGCCGGTTTTCCAGGCTTCCGGCAGGTTCCCCGGCCCGTCGCCCGTCCCGATCGGCACCCGGTCGATGATGTCCTCGATATCGGAATAGAACACGTTGAGCGTCAGCGCGCCCCATTCCTTGAAATCCTTCTCCGTCTGCACACTGAGCGTCCATGCCTGTTCCGGAACGATCTCCGGGTTGCCGGAACTGGAATTATCGTTGTTGAGGTTGACCGAGGAGATGAAATCGAAAAAGTCGAGCTGGCCGACTTCCCGCTCCAGCCGCGTCGTAACCTTCAGGCTCGGATCGGCCTGCCAGGACAGGCTGGCAAAGCCCTTCGGACGCGTGAATTCACGTTCCTTGCCGGTATCGCCGGACTGCGTCAGTTTCGACATTTCCCCGGCGAGGGAAACCTGCAGGTTGAGATTCGGCGACAGCTTCCGGCCATTAGTGATAGCGACTTCCGTGCGCTCTTCCTCCACCCGCGTATTCGACGTGTCGAGCGGGATATCGATGAACGGCCCGCCATTGGCCGCCGTCTGCAAGGAAGATTCGGCTTCGAGGTAATTGAACGCGTTCTCGACCGAGACTTGCCAGTCGCGACCCTTCTCTGTGCTGAAGGAATACTCGCCCCGTAGGATCGACTCGCCGGTATCGACGGTCTGGTCGAAATTCGACGCGTTCAGATTGGTGCCGTCGATATTGCCCTGGATGAACCGGTTCACAGCCGGGTCATGCTCCCGGCGAACCAGCCCGATGGCCTTCAGGCGCCCGGGGCCAATGCTGAACTCATAATCGCCGCCCAACTCGGCATTCCACAGGTCAGTCGAGCCCTTGAAGAAGCGCCGCCCTTCGGGCCCGCCGACCGGATAGGTGCGCGAAACCTCCTTGTTGTTCGACTGGTAGATTTCGACTGTGCCGTTGAGATTGCCAACCGCGCCGCTGGCCGGTTTCCAGCCGACCGATCCGGCCAGGGATCCGTAATTGGCCAAATGCGTGAAGTCGGCCTTGCGTTTTTCGATCAGGACGCCGTCGCCATCGGTGATCCGGTCCCAGCCCGCATCGGCGCCGCGCTCCGGGGCACTGTTCAGTTCCGCCGACCAGGTCAGGGCCTCCTTGCCGCCCGACACCGTGATATTGCCCTCATGGTAATAGGGCTCGAGATTTTCGCGCACGCGCATCTTCCAGCGCCAGGTGCCCGACGTGCCGCCATCGCCATTGGTGATCACGTTGACCACCTGTCCGGACAGGCCCGGAATGTCGAGCGTCGTTCCGTCGACCAGGTCGATCCGCGTGACTTTGTCGGCGCCGATCCGGCTCAGCGCCGCTTCCGCCCCGTTCGACTTGCCAGACACCCTCTGCCCGTTGATCAGCACGTTACCGGTCGCCTGGCCGAAGCCCCGCGAACCATCGTCGTCGCCCTGGACAGAGAAGCCGGGAATGCGCGTGATCATGTCGAACGCGGTGCGCGGATTGTACTGCGCAAAGTCTTCGAGCGTGAAACTGGTCTTGGTTGCCGCTGCATGTGGCGCGCCGGTTTCGGCCATGGCCGGAGAGAATCCGACGGCCACGGCCAGCGCCGCCAGGCCTGGCATAAGGGTCATATGGTTCGCCAAGGGGGCGGTCCTCGCTGCTTGAAACCAGCGAAGAGCCCGGCGCCCCCGCCGCTCCTCCGCTTTCCGTTCTTCGATATCGACTACACATGTAGTCTTTGCGCCGCAAGTAGGTCCGGACATGACTTTTTCGTAATCCTGACAGCACATGCCACGCCCGGGCCTCGCTTAAGCCTGTTTTCACTGGCAGATGCGAAACACAGCCATTCGACGAAACGATTCCGGGAAGGACAGGCACATGAAGCGCGTTGCAGTCATCTATGGCGGCTGGTCCTCCGAACGGGACGTGTCGCTCTCCTCAGGCACCCAGATGCTGCGCGCCGCCAGGGCCGCCGGCTATGACGCCGTCGGCGTCGATGCCGGCCGGGATCTCGCCGCGCAGCTGGCAGACATCCGGCCGGACGCCGTGCTGAACGGCCTCCACGGGCCATGGGGCGAGGATGGCTGCGTCCAGGGCCTGCTGGAAGTCATGGGCCTTCCCTATTCCCATTCCGGCGTGCTGGCCTCCGCCCTCGCCATGGATAAGTTGAAGTCCAAGGCCGTCTATCGCTCGGTCGGCCTGCCAGTGGCCGAAGACCGGCAGGTCACCCGCCAGGAAGCGGCCACGGCCCATCCGCTGAAGCCCCCTTATGTGGTCAAACCGGTCAATGAAGGCTCCAGTTTCGGCGTCCTGATCGTCCGCGAAGGGTCCAATGGCCCACCCCAGGAATTGCTCGGCGACAGCTGGCACTATGGCGACTACCTGATGGCTGAAGAATTCATCCCCGGACGGGAGCTGACGGTGGCCGTTCTGGGCGACCGGGCCCTCGCTGTTACCGAGATCACGACCTTAAGGGACTATTACGACTTTGATGCAAAATACTCGGCAGGCGGATCGCAACACGTGATCCCGGCAAACCTGCCTGACGACATTACCCGGAAAGCGATGGAATTCGCGCTCCGGGCCCATCAGGCTCTCGGTTGCCGGGGCGCGACGCGGTCCGATTTTCGCTACGACGACAAGAGAGACCGGCTCGTGATCCTGGAAACCAATACCCAGCCTGGCATGACCCCCACCTCGCTTGTCCCTGAACAGGCCGCGTTCGCAGGAATGTCCTTCGAAGCGCTGGTCGCATGGATGATCGAGGACGCTTCATGCCGAAGGTAGATCGCAACCAGACCGTTCCGAAACGCCGCCGCCGCGAGCCTGTCACCTTCGTCGATGAAGTGACGGGCGAGGAAGTGCGCGTTTCTTCCGTCCTGTTCGGACTGGTCATGCTGGTCGCCATCGTGGTCGCAGCCGCCGCCTGGATGGGCGGGTCCCTGTCGCAGTTCGAGTCCCGTTTCTCGCAATTCGCCGATGACACCTCCCGCCTCGCGGGCGTCTCGGTCAACGACGTCTCCGTCATCGGCCTCGAGCAGGATCCCGCCCTGGCGGCAGAAATCCGCGATGCCGCGATGATTGCCCCGGGCGAAACCATGTTTCGCGCCGATCCGCACCTGATCCGCCGCCGCGTTGAGGCGACCCGCAAGGTGCTGAACGTGCGCGTCCACCGCCTCTGGCCCGACCAGGTCGTGATCCTTGCCGATGCGGCCGAGCCGGTCGCGCTCTGGCATGACGGGGCCGAATGGACCGTGGTCGACGGGCTTGGCCGGATCATCCCCGATGCCCGCGCCGAAGATCATGCTGACCTCGTCCGCCTCGCCGGCC
>JBGSKI010000223.1:0-9729 GCA_041741315.1 Hyphomonas sp.
AGGTCGGCGACAGCGCGCTGACCGACGAGGAACGCTCGGCCTGGGCCAATCGCGGCAAGCGCAATGCGGCAGACCTCGGCCTCAGCGACGAGCGCCTGATGCCGGACTTTGCCGCCGCCCCGACCCTGCCGCATCCGATGCCAACGGGACTCGTGACACAGGAGGAGCGGGCGCTCTGCCCGGATGCCGTGCTGAACCCGTCAGCCCCGGGATAAATCCCGGGATCAGAGCCCTTCGAACAGGGCCGTCGAGACGTAGCGCTCGGCAAAACTCGGCACGATCACGACCAGCGTCTTGCCCGCCATATCGTCCCGGCTGCCGACCTTGATCGCGGCGGCTGCCGCCGCGCCGGACGAGATGCCGCCCGGAATCCCCTCCAGCCGGGCCAGAAGCCGCGAATTGGCAATTGCCTCCGCGTTCGAGATCTTCACGACCTCGTCGATCAGGCTCGTATCCGCATTGCCCGGAATGAACCCCGCGCCGATTCCCTGGATCATGTGCGGACCCGGCTGGCCGCCGGACAGGACCGGGCTGTCTTCCGGCTCGACCGCGAACATCTTGAATCCCGGCTTCTTCGCCTTCAGCACGCGCGCGCAGCCGGTCATCGTGCCGCCCGTGCCGATGCCGGAAATCACCGCATCCACCGCGCCCGCCGTATCGGCCCAGATTTCCTCGGCCGTCGTCTTTTCATGGATCGCCGGATTGGTCGGATTGTCGAACTGGCTCGGCATCACGGAATCCGGGATCGACGCCAGCAATTCCTGCGCCTTGGCGATGGCGCCATTCACGCCCTTCTCCTTCGGCGTCAGTTCCAGTTCCGCGCCGAGGAAGGCCAGCATCTTGCGCCGTTCGATCGACATGGATTCCGGCATGGTCAGGATCAGGCGATAGCCGCGATTGGCCGCCACGAAGGCGAGGCCGATGCCCGTATTGCCGGAGGTCGGCTCGACGAGGACAGACTTGCCCGGCATGATTTTTCCCGCCGTTTCCAGTTCGAGGATCATGTTGAGGCCGATCCGGTCCTTGACGCTGGCCAGCGGATTGAAGAACTCGCATTTCAGCAGCAGGTTCGCCTTGATGCCGCTCGCCGCAGCGAATTTCGGGGCCGCCACAAGCGGCGTCGAGCCGACGGTTTCAAGGATCGACGCATAGGTCCGCCCGCGCGGCCCATCCAGCGTCACATTGCCTGAGAGTTTCACGGTTCCAGCCATCATGTCCTCCAGTCTGGTTTGGCGCGGACTATCTGCCCGCACCGCACCCCGCGCAACTGAAAGCTGGGTTTAGCCGATCACACCCGTGATCGCCGCCTTCGCCGCCAGCGCAGGGCTCATCAAATGGGTGCGCCCTCCGCGCCCCTGACGGCCTTCGAAATTGCGGTTCGAGGTCGAAGCACCGCGCTCGCCGGGGGCCAGAATGTCCGGGTTCATGCCGAGGCACATGGAACATCCAGGCTCGCGCCATTCGAAACCGGCGTCGAGGAAGATCTCGTCGAGCCCCTCTTCTTCGGCCTGCGCCCGGACAAGGCCTGACCCCGGCACGACCATGGCACGCACGCCGCCGGCGACATGATTTCCCTTCGCCACGTTAGCGGCGGCGCGCAGGTCCTCGATCCGGGAATTGGTGCACGACCCGATGAACACCCGCTGCACCGGCGTACCGGCAATCGGAACGCCGCCCTCAAGGCCCATATATTCCAGCGCGCGTGCACAGGCCGCTGCCTTCACCGAATCGGCAAAATCCTCCGGACGCGGAATGATGCCCGACAGCGGCATCGCCTGTTCCGGGCTGGTGCCCCAGGTGACGGTCGGCTCGACATCTTCGCCCTTGATGCTCAGGACATGGTCGAACACCGCATCCGCGTCGCTGAACAGCGTGCGCCAGTGTGTCTCGGCAATTTCCCAGGCACCGGCCTTCGGTGTCGACGGGCGGCCCTTCATGTAGGCGAACGTCGTCTCGTCCGGCGCGATCAGGCCGGCCCGCGCCCCGCCCTCGATGGCGAGGTTGCACAGCGTCATCCGCGCTTCCATCGACAGCGCACGGATCGCCTCGCCGCGATATTCGATCACGCGTCCTGTCCCGCCCGCCGTGCCGGTGATCGCGATGATGTGCAGGGCAAGGTCCTTCGCCGTCACGCCCGGCCGCAGCGCGCCGGACACCTCCACCGCCATGTTCTGCATCTTCCGTGCGCGGAGCGTCTGGGTCGCCAGGACATGTTCCACTTCGCTCGTGCCGATGCCATGGGCCAGCGCGCCGAACGCGCCATGCGTCGAGGTATGGCTGTCGCCGCAGACGATCGTCATGCCCGGCTGGGTCCGGCCCTGCTCGGGCCCGACGACATGCACGATGCCGTTGCGGATGTCGCCCATCGGGAAGAATTCGATCCCGTATTCGGCGACATTCCGGCTCAGCGTTTCGAGCTGGTTGCGCGCCTCGGCATCCTTGACGCCGGCAAGGCCCAGCGACTGGTTCTCGGTCGGCGTATTGTGGTCGGCCACGGCCAGGGTCAGCTGCGGGCGGCGCACCGGCCGGCCGGCCGCCTTCAGGCCCGCAAAGGCCTGCGGCGTCGTCACTTCATGGATCAGGTGCAGGTCGATGTAGAGCAGGCTCTCGCCGGACGCCGCATCGGTATGCACGACATGCGCGTCCCAGATCTTGTCATAGAGCGTCTTGCCAGCCATCGCGCGGAATCCTTGCCGTATCGCGGCGCACAATAGCGGCAGACGCGCGGGAGAAAAGCCCGCTGCCGCCGCTCAGCGGGCGGCTTTCCGCACATTTTTGCCCGCACGGGGCGGAATTGGGTTCTGCCGGGGCAATCCTTGCCCGATCCCGGCCAACCCGTCGTATGATCAGGCGGCGCGGCGCTTGCCCGCACCAGTCCAGATTTCGATCATCCCGATCAGTCCGTCATAGCTGACCGGCTTGCACAGCACATCGTCCATGCCCTTGGCGCGGAAAGTCTCGTGCTCGGAATTGAGGGCATGGGCCGTCACCGCAACGATCGGCGTCTGTTTCGAGCCGGAGGCGGATTCATGGGCGCGTATCGCCTGCGTCGCCGCCAAACCGTCCATCACCGGCATCGACACGTCCATCAGGACGAGATCGAACGTACGGCTCTTGTAGAGATCGAGCGCCACCTGCCCGTTCGGCGCAAATTCCAGCGAGCACTCATACTCCGCCAGAAGGCCCTTCATCACGCGCTGGTTCGTCTCATTGTCTTCGGCCACCAGGATGCGGGGGCCCGCAGGCTGCGGTTCGACCGGTGCACGCCGGGGCGCCGGGGCCGCAGCAACCACCGGTACCGGTGTCACCGGCAATGCGAATGCCGTCGCCACCGACCGCACCAGCGCGCCGCAGCGCAGGGGCTTGACCAGGAACTCGCTGATGCCCGCCATCAGGAAGCACGCCTTCACCTCCTGGGCATCGACGGACGACAGCGCGATGATCTTCAATGGCGCAAAGGCCGGATACTTGCGGATCATCCGCGTCAGTTCCAGCCCGTCCATGTCCGGCATCTGATAGTCGATCAGCAGCATGTGATAGGGCTCGCCGGAATTATTGGCGTCGACCAGTTTCTTCAGGGCCGATTTGGCCGTGGTGGCACAATTCACCGCCGCACCGAACTGTTCCAGCTGGGTCTTGGCGATCCGGCAATTGAGCGCGATATCGTCCAGCACCAGCACCCGCAATTGCGACAGGTCGTGATTGACCGGCGCCGGCACGCTCGCGCCCGCCGCGGTCTCGTCGACCGGCAGGGCAAGGTGGATCGTGAACACCGATCCCTTGCCCGGCGTCGAAGAGACATTGATGCAACCGCCCATGGCCTCGATCAGGTTGCGCGAGATCGTCAGGCCGAGGCCCGTGCCGCCGAACCGGCGGGTCGTCGAACTGTCTTCCTGCTCGAACTGCCGGAAGATCGTGTCGAGCTTGTCGGCCGCAATACCGATGCCGGTATCTTCCACCGAGATCACCAGTTCGGCCTGTCCATCGACGACCGTCCCGTCGACCATCACGAGGACATATCCCTTGGCCGTGAATTTCAGGGCATTGCCGACCAGATTGGTCAGGACCTGGCGGATGCGCCCGGAATCGCCGATCAGCCGGGCGGGCAGATGCGTCGCCACATTGCAGATCAGTTCGATGCCCTTTTCGCTCGCGCCGGTCGCCAGAAGCGCAGCGACATCGTCCACGATCGCGGCCAGCGTGAACGGCGCCGCGTCGACTTCAAACTTGCCCGCTTCGATCTTCGAGAAGTCGAGAATGTCGTTGATAATGGTCAGCAAGGCTTCGCCGGAACGCTCGATCGTGTTGACGATGTCGGTCTGGTCTTCGGTCAGCGGCGTGCGGCGCAGGATCTGCGACATGCCGAGCACGCCATTCATCGGTGTCCGGATCTCGTGGCTCATATTGGCCAGGAACTCGGATTTCGACTGCGAGGCCCGCAGCGCGGCCTGTTCGGCCTCTTCCAGTGCCTTTTCCCGCGTCTTCAGAACGGTAATGTCGGTCAGCACGCCGATGATGAACGCGTTGCCGTCGCTGTCCTGATAGAAGGACTTGGTCGATTCCACCCAGCGGACCACGCCGCTCCGGCTCGAATTCTTCTCGATATTGATATTGGGCTCGCGCGTTTCGAGCACCTTGTTGTCCATTTCCCAGAACACGTCGGCCTGTTCGGAGGGGAAATAGTCGTGGTCAGTGTGCCCGATCAGCTTGTCGCGCGGAATGCCGACAAAATCGCAGAAGGCCGAGTTCGCCTCGACCCATACATGGTTGGAGTCCTTTATATACAAAGGACTCGGCAGCAGGTTCATGACCCCCATGAGGAGATCGAGTTTGCCCATGTCGTTCATGAACGTTTCCTCCGCATTTTTGCGAAAGAAATCATGTTTGCGTCAACATTACATTAAGTTGAGTGCCCACACCCGGGCACGCGCGCAGGTTGGCGGCTCAAGGAAAAACGCCCCCGCCGGCAGGGCAGGGGCGCTTTCAGGACTTCCTTGAGGGAAGTCTATTCTTCCGTCGCGCCTTCGGTTGCGGCAGCAGCGGCGTCGGCTTCAGCCTTCGCAACAGCCGCAGCGGCGCGGTCCTTGGCGGCTTCGTCCTTGCGGGCAGCCTTTTCGGCGTCCTTCTGGCGGCGGCGCTCGGTTTTCGACACGGCGATTTCCGCCGTCTCGATGCCGTGACCCGTCGTGCGCTCTGCAATCCGGGCACCTTTGCCGCGCAGGTCGCGCAGGTAGTACAGTTTGGCGCGGCGGACGCGGCCCTTGCGCTTCACTTCGATCGACTCGATCAGCGGCGAAACGACCGGGAACACCCGCTCAACGCCTTCGCCGAACGAGATCTTGCGAACCGTGAAGCTCTCGTTGATGCCTTTGCCCGAGCGTGCGATGCAGATGCCCTCGTAGCGCTGGACGCGCTCACGATCGCCTTCCTTGATCTTCACGTTCACCGCCAGCGTGTCGCCGGGCGAGAAATCGGGGATTTTCTTGTCGCCGAGAACGCGGGAGATCTCTTCCGCCTCGAGCTGTTCAATCATGTTCATCGCCAGTCTCCGGCGGTTGGAATTCGGGGGTCTTGGAGTAAGCGGCGTATAAATCGGGGCGGCGCTCACTTGTCAACGCCTTTGCGCTGCTCAAACGCCATTCCGCGATCCGCCTGTGATCACCGGACAGGAGCACGTCCGGGGTCGGTCGCCCCTCCCATTCGCGGGGCTGTGTATAAAGGGGGTATTCCAAGAGGCCATTCTCGAAGGATTCCTCGCTGAGGGAGTCCTGGTTTCCGGCCACGCCGGGCAGCAATCGCACCACCGCCTCGGTCAGCGCCATGGCCGCAACCTCGCCGCCGGCCAGCACGAAGTCGCCGAGCGAGACTTCCTCCATGCCCCTGGCCTCGATCACCCGTTCATCGAGCCCTTCGAACCTTCCGCAGAACAGGATCAAACCCTCGCCCGCCGCGTAACGACGGGTTAACTGGTGGTTAACGCGCTTTCCGCGCGGGGACAGGTAAATCAGCGGCCGGCCCCCCCGGTCGATGCTGTCGATGGCCGCTGCGGCGACGTCCGGACGCAGCACCATGCCCGCCCCGCCGCCCGCCGGCGTGTCATCGACATTCTTGTGCTTGCCGATTCCGAACGGCCTGAGGTCCACCGTCTCGAGATCCCACACGCCTTCCCGGCGCGCACGCTCCAGGATGGACACGCCGAGCGGGCCGGGAAAGGCCTCCGGGCAGAGGGTGATGAACGTCGTCCTGAACATGCCGCGAGCCTGTAGCGCACTGCAGGCCTCCCGTCACCAGCAGCACCGGTCCCCTTGCCCGCTGCCCCGCGTCCGGCTAGCCCCGCCGCACGCAAGGCCCCGGAGACCTGATCGCCATGGAAGCCCTTCTCACCTCGACCGCCATCGTCGCCCTGGCTGAGATCGGAGACAAGACCCAGCTCCTCGCCATCGTGCTGGCCACCCGCTTCCGCGCGCCCCTGCCGATCATTCTCGGCATCCTCGTGGCGACCATCGCGAACCATTTCCTCGCGGCCCTGCTCGGCGCGAGCGTCGCGAACCTGCTGGACGGCGTCTGGTTCCGCTACCTCGTCGCGGCCTCCTTCGTCGCCATGGCCCTGTGGACCCTGATCCCCGACAAGCTGGACGAGGTGGAAGACAAGCCCGCCCGGTTCGGTGCCTTCCTGACCACGCTGGTCGCCTTCTTCCTCGTCGAAATGGGCGACAAGACCCAGATCGCGACCATCGCGCTCGGGGCAAGGTTCGACAATATCATCTGGGTCACCGCCGGAACGACGCTCGGCATGATGCTCGCCAACGTCCCGGCGGTCTTCCTCGGCCACGAACTGATCCGCCGCGTCCCGCTGAATGTGGTACGCTTGATCGCGGCAGGCCTGTTCCTCATCATCGGCCTCTGGCTCGTAGCCCAGACTGCCGGCTGGGTCTGATCTCTCAAAAAGGGAATTGACTCCGCCCAATGGCAAACCAAGGGTGGAAGCATGTCCATGCGGCGGGGGTGCAAATGGAAAACCTGTTTCCGAAATTCGAAACTATCGAAGACGTTCGCAAGGCAGCGCGTGGCGGCGCACTATCGGGATTGATTTTCGCCGGGATGGCGGTGTTGGGAGGCGCGTTCCTCTTCTTCGCCGGCGAAATACCTGGAGACAGCGACTCCTATGTCGGGGATGAGCGCACCTACGCTCTGGTTGGCGTCGGAATCGAGATCTTTCTAATTCTGTTGTTCAGTTGGCGCCTTTCCACCGGCAAGGGCTATGTCAGCGGCATCCTGTTGCTGGCGCTGTTCCTCGTGGAAATCGCGACCAAACTCCTCGGCGGCGGCGGCGCTGTATTCTGGGTTCTGTTTTACTTGGTGCTTGCGCGGGGCATCCTGAACGGTACCCGCGCCTGCTTTGCCTACAAGCGCGTGTCGTCTGCGTCGATTTCTTTAGATGCGTTCTGAGCCCGGCAGGAATTGACCTTTCCCCCCGGCGCGCGCTTCAATCCCTTCGTCCTGGGGAGGATTGACTGCGCATGCTGACGACGATTGCCACCATTGCCAACATCCTGGCGTCCTGCGCCGTGGTCCTGTCGCTCGCCTTTATCGGCGTCCAGTTGCGCCAGAACGCCCAGCTCACCCGGATGGCCGCCGCGCAGACCTCGGCCCAGCTCCTGTCGACCAATCTCGGCCGCATCATCGAAAGCCCGGACCTTGCCGAGCTGATCACCAAGGACGGCGCGCCGGAGTGCTGGAGCCGGGCAGAGCTCCTCCGCGTGACCAATTTCCTCTCGGCCAGCTTCCGCCATTATGAAGTCCTGCACACCCACCGCCGCTTCGGCGTGTTCGAGGAAGAACTCTGGGGCGGCACCGAAGCGCGCCTGCGCGACTCCCTCTCCACCCCCGCGATCCGCGACTGGTGGGCCGACTCCAAACCCTTCTACGCCAGGAGCTTCGTGCGCTATGTCGAGAGCATCGTCGCCGAATGGGAGGCGGTAGAGGCCATCGCCGCTATGGCCGCCCCGGACGCAGGATGACAATCCGGGGCCTCTGCTTGCCGGTTCCACGATGTCCGGAATAATTTGGAACCTTTTCGCGCTTCGCGCGTTCTGGGCAAACCCTCAACAGGGCGGCGCTTTGCCCTCAAACCCCGGGACTCCTCATGGACAAGACGCGACGCAACCTCCTCCTCGCCGGCGGCTCTGCCGCCCTGCTTGCAACCAGCCTGACCGGCTGCGGAACGCTGCTTTATCCGGAACGCAAGGGCCAGGGCCGCGGCGGCCGGCTCGACCCCAGCATCCTGATCCTCGACGGCATCGGCCTCCTCCTGTTCCTCATCCCCGGCATCATCGCCTTCGCTGTCGATTTCGGGAATGACACGATCTACCTGCCACGCGGCCACGCGGACGCCTCGGACGTCATCAAGATGACAAAGACGGCGGACCTGACCAAGCCAGAGATCGACCGGATCTGGAACAAGGCCTATGGCGAGGACGCTCCGTTCGAACTCTCGCAGGTCCGCCGCGAGCAATTGCATACCGGCACGGACGTCCCGGCGACCCTGTCGGCATCCGCCCGCAACAACTACGCCCCGGCCTGATCGAACCCAGAGATCCCGTACGAAGGCCACGTTCGCTGCCACAACGTTGGCGGACGTGGCTTCGGCGCTCCCAATACAGTTTGCCCGTTCGCGCCGTCTTCTATACGTGAAGGGGCATGCCTTCGCCCCCCGCCCTTTCCGTGATCATCCCCTTCTTCAATGAGGCCGGGAACGTGCATCCGGTGATCGACGAGGTGCACGCGCAGCTGGCCGGCATTCCGTTCGAAGTGATCTGCGTCAACGACCAGTCCTCCGACGCGACCGGTGCCGAACTGGCCGAGGCAAAGGCCCAGCGCCCCGATACGGTGTTCGTCTTCACCCATGTCCAGCGGCGCGGGAAATCCGCTGCCCTGTTCACCGGTCTCAAATCGGTGCGCGGCGAATGGGTCCAGCTACTGGACGGGGACGGCCAGAATGATCCGGCGGACACCGCCCGCCTGTGGCAGGCAATCATTGCCCCCGGCGCGCCGGGCAGGCTCGGCATCATTGCGGGCAAACGCAACAGCCGCAACGATTCCGGTTTCAAATGGGTCCAGTCCCGCGTCGCCAACGGCGTGCGCCGCTTCGTGCTTCAGGATGACGCGACCGACACCGGCTGCGGCTGGAAACTGATCCGAACCGCCGCCTTCCGCGACCTGCCATTCTTTGCGTCCATGCACCGCTTCCTGCCGGCCCTCGTCAAGCGCGCCGGCTGGGATGTCCGCGAGGAGCTGGTCAATGACCGGCGCCGGCTCGCCGGGCAGTCTAAATACGGCTTCCTCGGACGCCTCGGCGCCGGCATCTTCGACCTGATCGGCATGTTCTGGCTGGTCCGCCGGGGCGGCTACGGCATCGCCCGCGAGTGGCAAGATCCGCGCGCGGATTAGAGCGGCGTGCCGAAAAGTGGACCCGGTTTTCGGGTACACGCCGCGACCAGATAACAAACCTGAAGCATCGAGCTGATTCCTGGAATCAGCTCGATGCTTTAGGCCGGGGTACCCCGAATCTTCCGGGGTGTTTCCGGGCACGTGCCGGGGTTTATCCGGGCATTTTTCCGGGGTCCCCGAAAGCCATCCCGCATGGCCTGTCCCTGCAGAATCAGTCCTGGTCCCGGGTCGGCCGGTCGCGGCTGCGCAGCGCAGGCGGGCGGCTGTCTGACCGGGCCT
>JBGSKI010000224.1:0-7356 GCA_041741315.1 Hyphomonas sp.
CGGCAGCGCGCGGATTGCTGCCGTGGAATGCCGGGCCGGCCCTGCAGCGCAGCTGGACAGTTGCCGACATGATCTGGCGGGCGGCGGGCGATACGGCGACCGATTACAACCGCTATTCGAAGCGCGGCCTGCTGGCGGCGGCCCTGCCGTCGATCGTGATGTATTGGCTGGATGCGCCGTCGGACGAGGATCTCGATGCCTATATCCTGAGGCGGCTTGCCCAGGCCTCGGGCGCAGGCCGGACGGCCGGGAAGATCGCCGGGCCGGTTCTTGACCTCCTGCGCCGGGCGAGTCCCAATGCTGGAAGCAAGCCGAGAGAAGGAACCTGATTTTGGGGAATGGGTGTCGGACGAAGGTGGATCTTGCGCCCCAGGGGGCTGGGGGGGCTGATGGGTCCGGGGTGCGAGATATGTCCCCCCGTCCGACAGTTACAAGATGGAGCCCGGCGAGGGCGCAAGCAAGGCCGGAAAAGGGCAAACATGCCGTAATTGCTGCCATTCCGGCGGGTTTTCGATTAAAGTTAATTTAGGCGAGCGGTCACAGGGCGCAATCTCGTGACAGGCGAGTAACAATAGGACGAAATGAGCGAATCTTTTCCCCGCCAGATCCACCCGGAACAGCGAATCGCTTTCCACCGGACGGAACTCCAGCCAATTCTCGATGTCTATGGCCGCCTCGTGATGGCCGGCGAAGCGCGCGACTATGCGATCGGGATGCACAAGGACCTGGCGATTTTCGCCATCTTCAAACGGCACGCGGAGAACCCGCACTGGCGGATCGAGAAGCAGCCGAACCTTGCCAACATGCAGGGCCAGTATGTCGTCTACGGATCGGCGGGGCAGGTGCTGAAGCGAGGCCGGGAACTGGTCCAGGTGCTGCGGGTGTTCGACCGCCGCAAGTTCACCATCGTCGAATGAGAGGGCGTTGGGGATGATTCCCCGTTAACCCTCTGTTTACCAAAAACTTCTTGCGAACATCAAGAGAACAAGTTAGGAACATGGCTCCAAGAACGGAGCAAGAACATGGGTATCGCAGTCAGCTTTCGGGGACGTTCCGGCAAGGCCTGGGAATTCAAGCGCGTGGCATCGGACGCGCCTTGGGCCCGCAGCGCCGGCGTCGTTATCTTTGCCGCACCGGACTCGTTCGGCTGGCGTATCATCCGGGTCATGGAACTGACCGGACGGCCGCACGACCTGCAGCCGATCTGGGCCCTGGCCGAGGCCGAGCGCTATGGCGCCAGCGCGGTGTTCCTCGCACATGAATTCGATGGCGGCACGCGCAAGCAGATGTCGTCCGACATCGAAGCCGGATTCAGCCCGGTATGCCTCGGCGCCCGCAGCGAGCGTCTGGCGGCCTGAGCGCTATTCGCCCTGGCCCGGAACGGCGAGTGCCTCCTGGGCCTCGGCCGTCTCGGCCAGGCGCGTCAGTTCAACGAACTCGGCACGATAGCCGAACGCGTCTTCGCCCTTGGCGCCTAGTCCGAGGGTCCGGATCTCCTCCCATCCGAAGCCGGTGCCAAGGGAATCGCCGCCCTTCAGCATTTCCCCGAAGCCGGCCACAGCCGTCGCAAAGCGGGCCCATTCGGGTGCCTTGTCGACACTGGCCGACCGGTCCCTGTCGGTAACGGCATGAGTGATCAGTTCCGATTCTGTCTCGCCGGGCGCCTTGTAGCGCAGCTTCACGAAGGCATATTCGCCCTTCGTGCTGCCCGCCGTCGGGGCCTCGGCATAGCGCAGCGGATCGATGGCCGCGCCGTCCGATCCGGCCGGGGTGACTTCATAGATTGCTGTCACACTGGTGCCTGCACCGATGTCGCCGGCATCGACCTTGTCATTGTTGAAGTCTTCGCGGTTCAGCATCCGGGTCTCGTAGCCGATCAGGCGGTACTCGGCGATGCGGGCCGGGTTGAATTCGACCTGGATCTTCACATCGTCGGCAATCGGAAAGATGTTCCCGGAAAGGTCGTCGGCCAGAACCTTGCGGGCCTCCGACAGGGTGTCGACATAGGCGGCGATGCCGTTTCCTTTCTGGGCAATCTTCTGCATCATCGCGTCATTGTAATTGCCGCGCCCGAAGCCGAGCACGGAGAGGTAGATCCCAGTCTCCCGCTTGCGCGAGACAAAATCCTCGAGCTGTTCGGGGTCGGAAATGCCGACATTGAAATCGCCATCGGTCAGCAGCATCACGCGATTGACGGCATCTTTCTTGAGGCCCTGCTCGGCGAGCGAATAGGCAAGGCGCAGGCCTTCGCCGCCCGCGGTCGAGCCGCCGGCCTGCAGGTCTTCCAGCGCCGCCACGATCTTGCGCTTGTCGCTGACTGGCGTCGGGGCAAGGATTTCACCCGCTGCACCTGCATAGACAACGATGGCCACCGTATCGTCCGGTTCCATTTCTTCCAGCATCAGCTTGATCGCCTGCTTGGCCAGCGGCAGCTTGTCCTCGGAGAACATCGAGCCGGATACGTCCATCAACAGGGTCAGGTTGATCGGCGGGCGGGCATCGCGGTCGATGTCGCGGCCCTGGATGCCGATCTGCATGAGTTCGCGCCCGGCATTGAAGGGCGACGGCATCAGGTTCACACTGGTCGAGAAGGGTGCCTCGCCCGCCTTCGGCTGCGGATAGGCATAGTCGAAATAATTGATCATTTCCTCGATGCGCACGGCATCCTTCGGCGGCAGAGCGCCGCTTTTCAGGAACCGGCGCACATTCGCATACGACGCGGTGTCGACATCGATCGAGAAGGTCGAGACCGGCTCTTCGCTGGTCAGCTTGACCGGGTTAGCGTCGGCATCCTCGTACTGGTCTCGGAATTCCGGCGCCGGCTGAACCTGCTGCACGGGCATCGGCATAGACCGCATCCTGGCGACTCCGCCGGGGCTCGCCATTCCCATCACGGGGGGAGGAGCAGGTGGTGGTGGCGGGGGAGGCGGAGCGGGCGCTGCTATCTCGTCGGCAGCCGGCGCGCTGCTGTTTGTTGAACACCCGGCGAGCAGCGTTGCCGCTGCCACACTCGCCAAAATCAATCCCCGCATGCGCATCGCCTGGTCCCTCCGTATCGCGTCACCAGTGTACAGGATGCCCTGCCGGGCGTGGCGGGAATAGGGCAAAGTTCGGATAGTTTTGAGTTTTCCGGTTTCAGTGCGCCGGGCGGATATTTGCACTGTACCAGCGTTCGACATCGTCCTCGAGCTGCGACAGCGGCCTCGGTCCGCCCGACAGGATGACATCGTGGAATTCCGCAACGTCGAAATCGCCGCCCAGCACGCGCTGCGACCGCTCGCGCAGGTCGAGCATGCGCTGACGGCCGATCCAGTAAGCGGCGGCCTGTCCCGGCCAGACGGAATAGCGGTCGACTTCCTGGGCCATCTGGGCGGCGGGCTGGCCGGTGACAGACACGAGAAAGTCGATGGCCTGCTGGCGGGTCCAGTGCATCCGGTGGATGCCGGTATCGGCGACAAGGCGGGAGGCGCGGAACAGCAGCGACTGAAGATAGCCGATGCGCGACAGCGGATCGTCCGCATAGAGGCCGGCATCGTCGGCTAGCGTTTCGGCATAGACGCCCCAGCCCTCGCCATAGGCGACGTTCCAGATCATCTGGCGGATCAGCGGCAGGCGGGCCTGTTCGGCCGTGATCGCGCTTTCGAGATGGTGACCTGGCACGGTCTCGTGGAAAACCAGTGTAGCGAGGGTGAAATCCGGCCAGTCTGTCATGTCGGACAGGTTGATCTCGAACAGGCCCGGTGCCGAACCGTCTGCGGGCGCGGCGGTATAGAAGGCAGACGGCGAGGAGGCTTCCAGGTACTCCGGCACGGCGCGGATAGCGACCGGTGTGCGCGGGATGGCGGACACCAGCGAGGACAGTGCAGCTTCGGCTTTCGCGAGGTGGTCCTGCATGCGCGCGAGCAGGGCATCACGGCCTTCCGGGGTCGTAGGTTGCACCTGTCCGGGCTGGGTTGCGAGCATGGCGAGCCGCTCGGTCACCGATCCTTCGGTGAGCCCGGCATCGAACAGTGCGGTTTCAAGCTCGGCATTGATCCGGTCGATTTCGGAGAGGCCGAGGGCATGCAATTCCTCCGCGCTCGCGTCTTCGTCCGTATACGCCGCAAGGGCGGCATCGTAATAGGCGTCGCCGCCGGGCAGTTGCCAGACGCCGGGTTCGGTGGGCGCGGTAGCGCGCAGCGCGTCGGCCGCTTCGGCAAATCGCTCATAGGCTGGCAGGATTTCCTTGCCGACGATCTTTGCCGTCAGTTCCGAAAGCTTCTGGCGGTCTTCGGCGGTCAGGTCTTCGGCGCCGGGCATCAGATTGTCGAGCGTGGTGACGAGGATGTGGGTTTGCGCTGGTCCGGCGCCGATCGCGCGGGCGAGGTCTGCCATCCGGGCGAGAATGAAGTCCGGCGGTACGACGCCTGCCGATGCATCGGCACCGAGGCGGCGGCGTTCGTCGTCGATTGCACCGGCAAACTGTGACAGGCGATCAACATAGCCGCGTGCCTCGTCGGCGGTGCGCACCGGATGCGATCGCGTCAGCAGGTCCGGCACGTCGATATAGGCACCGCGCATGTGGTCTGCGGCATAGGGATAGGACACGCCGAGGCCGGTTTGTCCGTGGCCGGAGACAAACAGCGTTTCTGCGGTCTCGTAGGCGGCAATCACCGCGTCAAGGTCGCGGGCCTGGGCGCTTCCGGCGCGCGGGCGGGGCAGGGCGGCCAGCATTTCCATGATTTCCAGCCGGTTCACGCGGCGGCGCTCATAGGCGGCCTGCGACCGGTCGGTCAGGAAGCGGTTGAAATCGAATCCGGCCATATCCTGAGACAAGCCAAGCCGGGTCGCCAGTTCCGGATCGGTGGCCAGTTCGGTTTGTGCAATCGACTGGAGCGCGTGGTCGATCTGGCGCGCAACGCGCCGTGGTGTTCCGGCGTCATCGGTTGCCGGCTGGCAGGCCGAAAGCATGACAAACAGGACAGCTCCTGCCCAGAACCTCGCCCGTTTCTGCATCACGCGTGGAACCTCCTGATACATGACAGATTTTTTACCTCGATTTCACTGCAGTTCACGCGCGTTCGGGAGTTGTGGCCAGTGGCTAATTCCGGTAGGTGAACCGCCAACAAACCAGATTGGAGCGCCCACGTGACCACAACCGTCGCCCCCAACCAACCGACTCTCTCAGGACAGGTCCTGTTCTACAAGCAACCGCAACCTCTGTCGCCTGAGGAACATGGTGGTCTTGGCGTGAAACAGGTGCCGCAGCCTTTCGCGTTCATGCGCGAAGCCCACGCGATCCCGGTTACCGTCACTGAATTCGGCATGGCGGCCGGTTCCTACCCGGTGATATTTGTCGGCGACGAGCGGACACCGGTTGCCGTCATGGGCGTGCGCCAGGGCCAGAACCTCTACGTCGACGGCAATGGCCGGGTGGTGGATGACCATTATGTGCCGGCCTTCGCCCGCCGCTATCCTTTCGTGTTTGCTGCCGATGACGCATCTGATCGCCTGATCCTGTGCGTGGACCGCGCCGCGCCGATGGTGTCGAACCAGCCGGAAGTGCCTTTCTTTCAGGACGGCAAGCCGACCCAGTTCACCAATGACGCCATTGAATTCTGCAAGGAATTCGAGCGCCAGCGCCGCGCCACGATGGACTTCGTCGCCCTGATTGGCAGCTATGACCTGTTCGAGCAGAAGACGGTCGCCTTCCAGCCGCGCGACGCGCAAGGCCGTGAAATGGGCCCGCAGCAGAAGATTGCCGACTATTGGGCTGTATCCGAAGAGCGCCTGAACGCCTTGTCGAACGACCGCTACCTGGAACTGAAGGCGAATGGCGCGATGGGTGCCATCTATGCGCACATGGTGTCGCTGCTGAACTGGCAGCGCGTGATCCAGCGCGCCGTCCGCGTTCCGGCGCCCGGCCAGCCGGTCGCCTAAGGCCAGGCGACATTGCCAGGCATGCGAAGGCGGCTCCGTGGGGCCGCCTTCCGCTTTTTTGACGCAGGCTTCACGCTTGCGCGAGGCCCTTCTTTTCCTGACCTTTCGCAGGCATACACCGCCAAAGCCCTGAAACAGTCCGGACCTTGTCGATGAATTTCCTGTCCCGCCTTCTGGCCATCGCTGCGCTCGCCTTGCTGCCGGTGCCGGCATTCGCTGCGCCGGTGGATGGCGGGCATGCGCGGGTTGAACTCGTTTCGGAACGTGCAGCGGCGCTGCCGGGCGAGACGGTGCTCGTGGCGCTGAAGCTGGACCTCGATGAGGGCTGGCATGTTTACTGGCGGAATGCCGGCGATGCGGGCCTTCCGCCGCAGCTGATCGTACAGGAGGCCAGCACGGTTCCGGCAGAGGCCCTGGGCAGCTTCCTGTGGCCGATCCCGCACCTTCTTCCGGTCGTCGATGGCGAGATCATGGACTATGGCTATGACGACCGCGTCGTGCTGCCGTTTCCGGTGACCATTCCGGCGGATGCGATGGGGCCGGTGACGCTGGACGTGTTGGCGGACTACCTGATTTGCGAGGAGATCTGCGTGCCGGAATCGGCGCGGGTGACCCTGACGCTGGAGACCAACGCGGCCATTCCGGACGAGGCGGGCGGCACACTGATCGGAGACTGGGTGGCGCGGGCGCCGACGGATTTTGCCGGCGAGGCGCGTCTTGATGCCGAAAAAAACCAATGGATTCTGAGTCTTCGTCATCCGGACGGTTTCCCCGGCGATGCGAACCTGCGCTTCTTTCCCTTTGATCATGAAATCCAGCACCCTGCCGCCCAGCCGGTCAGCTTTGGCAGCGAGGGGGCGAGCCTGCAGCTGACGCCGTCCGGCGCTGGCGCGCCTGAGGCTGGTCTTGAAGGCGTTCTTGTGGTCGAGACTGCCGATGGCACGCGGACCGGGTTCACCCTGTCGGCCGAGCCTGGCAAGGCGTTCGCCAACACGTCAGGCCTCGCGTCGACTGGCGGGGCGGGTGCCGCTTCGCAGGGGGCTGGCGGGCTGGCTGGCCTGGTCCTTGCGGCCCTGATCGGGGGCTTGATCCTCAACCTGATGCCTTGCGTCCTGCCGGTCCTGTCGATCAAGGCATTTGGCATGGTAACGGCGTCTGCTGGCGGGTTGGCGGCCGAAGTTCGCAGTCATGGCGTCTGGTATACGGCCGGAGTCGTGCTGGCTTTTGGCCTGCTCGCGGCCGGGATCCTGGCGGTTCGTGCCACGACCGGATCTGCGACGCTCGGTGTGCAGCTGCAAAGCCCGGTGGCGGTCGCCATGCTTGCCTTGCTGATGTTCGCGATCGGTCTCTGGCTTGCCGGCCTGTTCGAACTGGGCACATCGATCCAGAATACCGGGTCCGGACTCGCCCGCCGGGAAGGGACCCTCGGTGCCTTCT
>JBGSKI010000225.1:0-5755 GCA_041741315.1 Hyphomonas sp.
GCAGCTTGCCTTCGGCAACCAGCTGGCGGCGGCGGGCGGCAACCCGTGCCTCGCGCTGCGCCTGCGCCGCGCTCTTCTGGGTGAACAGGCCGGACAGTTTGGTCTTGCCCGCGCCGCCGGGCTGGGGATCGTCCTCGAGCCGGGCCTTGCGCCGGGCCAGGACTTGCGAAATCCGGAACGAGACATAAGCAGCGACGAGGAACGCCACGAGCAGCATCGGCCACATCTCGGGTGCGAACAGGCTGTAGCCATTCTGCGCCATCATCGCCGCCATCAGGGCAAGCGAGATCGCCAGCAGGATAATGAAGAGGATGAGGAAGCGCGTCATGCGGTGAAACCTACCACCACTTCTCCGGCTTGGCCACGAAACCGGCGGCGCGTTCCAGCGCCCCGCCGACGCGGAAGCAGGCCGCCTCGTCAAGCGCCTTGCCGATCACCTGCAGGCCGAGCGGCAGGCCGGTGGAGGACATGCCCGCCGGCACCGAAATGCCCGGCAGGCCGGCAAGGTTCGCCGTCACCGTGAACACGTCGTTGAGATACATCTCGACCGGGTTGCCGCTCTTCTCGCCAAAGGCAAAGGCCGGCGACGGGCAGGTCGGCGTCAGCACCGCGTCGCAGGACTCGAACGCCGTGACGAAGTCCTGGAAGATCCGGGTCCGCACTTTCTGCGCGCGCAGGTAATAGGCATCGTAATAGCCGGACGAGAGTACATAGGTGCCGATCATCAGGCGGCGCTGGACTTCCTTGCCGAAGCCGCTGGCCCTTGTGTCTTCATAGGTATGGGTCAGGTTATCGCCATCGACGCGCGCGCCGTAACGCATGCCGTCATAGCGGGCGAGGTTGGACGAGGCCTCGGCCGGCGCGACAATGTAATAGGCCGGCAGGGCATACTTGGTGTGCGGCAGGCTGATGTCGACAATCGTCGCGCCGGCCTCTTTCAGCCAGGCAATCCCCTGCTCCCACAGCGTGTTCATTTCATCCGACAGGCCGTCGATCCGGTATTCCTTCGGAATGCCGATCCGCATGCCCTTGACGCCCTTGGACACATCCGAGCGCCAGTCCGGCGTCGCAATCGGCAGGGAGGTCGAATCCTTCGTGTCATGGCTGCACATGACTTCCAGCAGGATGGCGCTGTCCTCCACCGTCTTGGCAATCGGCCCGGCCTGGTCGAGCGAGGAAGCAAAGGCCACCATGCCATACCGGCTGGCCCTTCCATAAGTCGGCTTGATGCCGACCGTTCCGGTGAACGCGGCCGGCTGGCGGATCGAACCGCCGGTGTCGGAGGCCGTCGCGGCAAGGCATAGGTCCGCCGCCACGGAAGCTGCCGAGCCACCCGACGAGCCGCCCGGTGTCAGGCCGCGATTGTCGCCGCTCCGGCGCCAGGGGTTGATCACGTTGCCGAAACGCGAGGTCTCGTTGGACGAGCCCATGGCGAATTCGTCCATGTTCAGCTTGCCCAGCATCACCGCGCCGGCGTCCCACAGGTTCTGGGTGACGGTCGATTCATAGGTCGGGGTGAACTCGCCGAGGATTCCGCTGCACGCCGTCGTGCGGACGCCCTTGGTGCAGTAGAGGTCCTTGATGCCGAGCGGCGCGCCTTCCAGCCTGCCGCCCTTGCCCTTGGCGAGGTTCTTGTCCGCCGCGTCGGCCATCGCCAGCGCCTTTTCCGGCGTTTCCACGACATAGGCGTTCAGCACCCGGGCCGATTCGATGGCCTGGATGAATTGCTGGGTGATCTCCCGCGAGGAAAAGGACTTGGCCTTCAGCCCGTCCAGGGCTGCTGCAAGGGTCAGTTTCGTCAGGTCGGTCATCGATCAGCTCGCTCGGGATTTGGAACTGCCTGCTATGACGGCTTGAGGGGAAAGTTCAAGTCTCCGTGACCGCGCTTGCCAGCAGCGGGGGTTCGGAACAGTCTGCCTGCACCGGCGTTAAGCAGCCACCAGGAGACAAGCCATGCGTTCAGCCATTGTTCTCGTCCTTGCATCTGTTCTGGCCGCAGCGTGCGCGACGCCCGCGTCCGAAACGTCGAACGCAAAGGGCGTTGCCAAATATGCCGAAGATGCCCGCCTCGGCGAAGAGACCCGCAATATCTGCTTCGCTTCAAATATCGACAGTTTCGGCAACACGACCCGCGACACGTTTACCGTCCGCAACGGGTCGAAATCCTACCTGATCGAGGTCTATGGCGGCTGCCCCTACCTCAGGGATGCCGAGCGCGTCGCCATCGGGTCCACCACGACCAGCTGCCTGCAGCGCGGCGACCGGATCATCGTCTCCGATTCGATCAGCGGTCTCGGCGATGAGAGCAGCGGCCTTGGAACGCACACGTGTACCGTCAAGGCAATCTATGATTGGGACCCGAAGGCAAAACCTGAAGAAACTGAGGAAGCCCCAGCAGAATCCTGATGGTGCGATTTCCGGAGCGTGGTAGATCAACGCCATGTCCCCGAAAATCCAGGCCTCGTCCGTCGAGGTAAAGCAATCTCCCCTGCACGGCCGCGGCCTGTATGCGACGGCGCCGTTCGAGTCAGGTGCTTTGATTGCCCGCTACCCGCTTCTGATCCTCAGTCATGAGGATACCGAAATCCTCAAGGAGACGCGGCTCTATCACTATGTCTTCTACATCGACGAGACGAGCGAGGGCCGGATGCGGGCGGCGATCGCCTTCGGCATGATCTCGATGTGCAATCACAGTACCGACGCGAATGCCGCCTTCACGGTCGATGCCGAGCATTCCGTGGTCACGCTGGAAACCCGCCGCGCCATCGCCGAAGGCGAGGAAATCCTGATCGACTACGAGGACTTTGCCGACGTCGCTGTCTGACGGGCGCTATTCGACCGATTTCGGAACGACGAAGAAGCCTTCTTCGGTGCTCGGGGAATTGGCCAGAACCTGGTCCTGGATATTGCCGTCGGTGACCACATCGTCGCGCATCGGCAGCGACACTTCGACCACCGATGTCATCGGCTCGACACCGGACACGTCCACCTCGTTCAGCTGGTCGATCCAGCCGAGAATGCCGTTCAGCTCTCCGGCCAGTTCCTCCAGCCGCGCTTCCGGCACCGCAATACGGGACAGGCGGGCAACCTTGCGGACATCGTCCCTGGTGACACTCATGGCGGGCTCCTGACTTCTCCTGCGGCCATTACGCGATAGGCAACGCCGCTTCAAGGCGCTATGTCGGCCAGCCATGCCCATCCTCGGCCCCGACACCTTTCCCCGCATCGGCCCGCTGCTCGGTCTCGACCCCGGCACCAGGACCGTCGGCGTCTCCTCCTGCGATGGCCTGCGCATGCTGGCGAGCCCGGTCGAGACAATCGAGAAGGGCCGCAAGCTCGCTCCGGTCCTGACGCGGCTGTTCGTCCTGTATGACGAACGCCGCGCAGTTGGCCTTGTCGTTGGCCTGCCGCTCAACATGGACGGGTCAGAAGGCCCACGTGCCCAGTCTGTCCGGGCCCTGGTCTGGAATATCCTCAAGCACCGCGACGTGCCGGTCCTGCTGCAGGACGAACGCCTGTCCACCGCCGAGGCGGACTGGACCATGATCGATGCCGGCCTGTCCGGCCGCAAGCGCGCCAAGCGTATCGACGCCTCGGCCGCCGCCGTGATCCTGAAATCGGCACTGGAGCGGCTGGAGAAAGCCGGGTGAGCGGCTTCCTGGTCGCCCTCCTGCCGGTCATCCTGATCGCGGCGCTCGGGCATGTCCTGTCGATCCGCCGGATCATCCCGCCGGAAAGCTGGCGGGCCATCGAGCGGCTCTCCTTCCTCATTCTCCTGCCCGCCCTGATCGTCCGGACGCTGGCCAATGCCCCGTTCGAGACCGCGCCGTGGAAGCTCGCCTGCGCGCTCATCCTGGCGCAGTTCGCGATGGCGGGCGTGGGCTGGCTGGCCCGCTACCTGCCCGGCATGTCGCGCCCGGCGGTCGCCTCGATCATCCAGTCGAACGTCCGCTGGAACACGATGATCGGCCTCTCGATCGGCGGACTCCTGTTCGGACAGGAAGGCCTCGCCCTCGTCGCCATCGCCGCCGCGGTGATGATCCCGACCGCCAATATTCTCAGCGTCTACGCATTCGTCTCGCATGCCGACGTGCAGACCGGCGTCCGGCCGAAGCCCTTCCGGGCCCTGATGCAGAACCCGATTGTCATCGCCTGCATCATTGGCCTCATCCTGGCCACTGCAAACATCGACCTTCCGGACCTCGCCGACGATTGCCTGCGCATCCTCGGCGAAGCGGCGGTCGGCCTCGGCCTCCTGTCTGCCGGAGCCGGTGTCGACCTGTCCGCCCTCCGGCGGGCCGGACCGCGCACCTTCACCTGGGCCGCCACCCGCCTCATTGGCCTGCCGGTCGTTGCGCTGGCCTTCTGCTTTCTGCTCGGCGTGACCGGCGTTCCGATGCTGATCGCGGTGATATGCGCCGCCACCCCGACGGCCACCTCGTCCTACATCCTCGCCAGGGAACTCGGCGGCGATGCCCCGCTTGCGGCGAACCTGCTGGCGGTGGAGACCCTGCTCGCCATGCTGACCATGCCGCTGCTCTACTTCGCGGCGCAGCAGTTCCTTGCCGCCTGAGGGCTTGCCGCTCCGGAGAATCGCGCCTAAACCGCCAAAAATCGAAAGGGCCTCAATGGCTAGGGCAGCGCCTTACGAGTACAGCTTCAAGCATGAGCACCTGCTCAGTATTGAAGACCTTTCCCCCCTCGATATTTCCCACATTCTCGACCTCGCCGACCGCTATGCCGAAGCAACGCGGGCCAACCAGCGCCCAGAGCCGCTGCTGGCCGGCAAGACCGTGGTCAACCTGTTCTTCGAGAACTCGACCCGCACGATGAGCAGTTTCGAGATCGCCGCCCGCCGCCTCGGCGCGGATGTCGTCTCGATGCCGGTCGCCGCTTCCAGCGTCAAAAAGGGCGAGACGCTGATCGACACGGCGATGACGCTCAACGCCATGAAGCCCGACGCGCTGATCGTGCGCCACTCCGCGTCCGGCGGGCCGAAGCTGCTCTCCCGCAAGGTCGACTGCGCGGTCATCAATGCCGGCGACGGCACCCACCAGCACCCGACCCAGGGCCTGCTCGACGTCCTCACCGTGCGCCGCGCCAAGGGCCGCATCGAGGGTCTGAAAGTCGTGATCTGCGGCGACATCCTGCACTCCCGCGTCGCCCGCTCGACCACCCAGGCCCTGCACCTGATGGGCGCGGAGGTGCACCTCTGCGCGCCCGACACGCTGATGCCTTCCGGCACCGACACATGGGGCGCGGCCAGCGCCACGCGCGATTTCGACGCCATCCTGAAAGGCGCCGACGTGGTGATGATGCTGCGCCTCCAGCTCGAACGCATGGACGGCGCCTTCCTGCCCAGCCGCCGCGAATATTTCCGCTATTTCGGCCTGACCGCCGACCGGCTAACCCTCGCCAGGCCGGACGCAATCGTCATGCATCCCGGCCCGATGAACCGGGGCATCGAAATCCAGAGCCTGATCGCCGATGGTCCCCAATCCGTGATCACCGAACAGGTCGAAATGGGCGTTGCCGTGCGTGAAGCGGTGCTGCAACTCCTCGCCGGAGGCCGTGCATGAGCCTCAGCATCTTCAATGCCCGCCTGCTCGACCCGGCCACCGGTCTCGACGCGCCCGGCGCGATCCTCCTCGACAAAGGCGTCATCATCAGCGTCTCGCCCGGACAGGCCGGCCCGCATCCCGGCGCGAAATCCGCCATCGATGCCGGCGGCATGTGCCTCGCCCCCGGCCTGATC
>JBGSKI010000226.1:0-3427 GCA_041741315.1 Hyphomonas sp.
GCCTGGCTGCGCCGGCTCGAACTCGGCCAGCCACTGGCCGCGCCGCGGGACACGCGCCGCTATTTCGTCACCCGCGCCGAATCCGGCGAGATCTGTCTTCTCGCCTCGCTGCTCGGCTCGCCGGGCGAAATCTTCATTCCGCGCCTCGACCCGGAAAAGCAGCTCCGCCTGCTCGAGGCCATCGCCTCGGACGTGCTGAAGCAGACCGGCTACGAGGCGGTGACGTTCACGGACGAAGCCGAAGCGCGCAGCGCCGTCGGCAAGCTGCGCCGCGAAGGCCGCTGGCCCCTGCTCCTCACCCCGCTCGATACGAGCGGCGAGAAGCCGTACGAGGAATTCGTCGGCGCCGGGGAATCCTCGCACGAGATCGGCATGGACGGCCTGCTCGCGATCCGCCACTCGCAGGCGAAGATCGGCCCGGATTTCATCGACCGGCTGGAACGCCTGGTCAACGACACGTCCGGCAAGACGACCAAGGCCGATGTGGTCGACACGATTGCCTCGGTGATCCGCAATCTGCGGCACGTCGAAACCGACAAGAACCTCGATCAGAGAATGTAGCACGCCGCCTGCGGGCCGCCGGATTGGAAAGACTTTCGAATGGACGCCTCTAAGATTGCCGGCAAGGCCCTGCTCCTGCTCCGCGGCGGCGAACCGGCCTGGACGCCCCGTGCACTGATATTTGTCGCACTGGTGACCGGTGCGATGGGCCTGCTGGTTGCGGCCCACGTGGCGGCAGGCCTGACCCTGCCCGCGCCATGGGGCGACGAGGCCTATTTCGTCTGGCAGGCCCGCGCGTTCGAGCGCTGGAACAGTTTCGTCGCGCCGGAACTTGACCCCGCGCGGCCGCTCCTGCTGCTGCCCTATGGCTACCCGCTGATCCTCGGCGTGGTGTTCAAGATCTTCGGATA
Source organism: Hyphomonas sp. (assembly GCA_041741315.1). Lineage (GTDB taxonomy): Bacteria > Pseudomonadota > Alphaproteobacteria > Caulobacterales > Hyphomonadaceae > Hyphomonas. The sequence goes on from JBGSKI010000226.1 coordinate 912, forward strand.
CTCGCTGGCCACGGCACGCGCGGTGTCGCTGGTTGCGACGCTTGCGGGCCTGGTCCTCCTCGCCAGCGCGATGCGCAAGCGCGAGACGATGATGCTGTCGCTCGTCCTGATCCTGATCTTCATGATGAACGGCCACTTCGTCGCGATGGCAAACAATTCGCGCATGGAAGCGATCATCTTCGCGATCATCTGCGGCGCGCTGGTGCTGGTGCAGAACCGCGCGGCGTGGCCGGCGCTCGGCCTGCTGACGATGTCGGCGATGATCCACCCGAACGCCATCCTGATGGCGGTGCCGGTCGGAATCTATGCCCTGTTCACGCAGCGCCTGTTCCGCGAATGGCCGACCCGCTGGGGCTGGATCATGATCGGCGCCGCGATTGCCGCATGGCTGGCGCAGGGCTTCTACGTGCTCGCCCATTTCGCAGCGTTCAAGCACGACCTCGCCTATCGCCTGTCGGAGACGACGTCGGCGAACCAGGGCGCATCGCAGTTCGGCGGCTGGTATGCCGTCGGGCTTGCGATGATCTTTGCGACGGGCGCCCTGGCCGCATGGCGCAAGGTGCCGGTCGTGCACCTGCTGGTGTTCGCGGTCGGCGCGTGGCTGCTCAGCCGTGTGCGGATCGAGCAATGGTACGAAGTGTTCAACGATTTTGCCTGCCTGCTGACGGTTCTGGCGCTGGTCGAGATACTCGCCGTGGAAGCGCGCAAGCAATTCCCGCAATTCAGGCTCGCGCCGGCGGCGGCGGCCTGCGGCTTTGCGGCGGTGTCGCTCGTGTTCTTCCTCAAGACCGGACGGATCGACGGACCGAAGGGCTACTTCACCGACCTGACGGTCGACGGCATGGTGATGGCAGACGAGGTTCCCTACTTCACCGGCACCGACAAGGCAGCGATCGAAGCCTATTTCGACGGCCTGAACACCGGCGCGCCGGTAACGGTCGAATATTATCCGTGGGGCGACACGCTGCTGTTCGGCGACATCAAGCCGTCCGAGACGCTGTTCCAGATTCCCTATTTCGACCCGGCCTATGTTGCCAGCACGCATAACTGGCCCTGGGGCTACGGCCCGACCTATGGCGAGACGCCGGACGTCTACATCCTGCGCAGTTCGAAATACCAGCCGAGCTGGCTCGATGCGCGCTTCGAGACACTGATGGCACGGGCCAGGGAACGCACCGGCGGCGAGCCCGTCGTCCTGCTCTCCCGCGATGGCACGGAAACATGGTATGCTGTCGCCGCACCCGTTACCGGACCGCAGGCCGAATGACCGCTCTTCCGATCCCCACCCTGCCCCCGGCTCCGCCGGCGAATGCCAAGGGTGCCCTGCGCCTGATCGTGCATGCGGACGATTTCGGCCTGTCCGAACGCGTCAATGACGGCGTGCTCGACGCGCATCTCAACGGCATCCTGACCTCGGCCTCGGTGATGGTCAGTGCGCCTGCCTTCGAGCATGCGGTCCGTCTGAGCAAGGAACATCCCTCGCTCGATATCGGCCTGCACCTGACCCTGATCGAGGAACGCCCGCTGCTCGACCCGGCGCTGGTACCGAGCCTGGTCGACGAGACGGGCTGTTTCCACAAGCACATCACGGTTTTTGCCAAGCGCTACATGCAGGGCCTGATCAATCTCGACGAAGTCCGCCTCGAACTTGAGGCCCAGGTCCGCAAGGCCATCGATGCCGGCCTCGTCCTGTCGCACTTCGACAGCCACCAGCATGTCCACATGCTGCCCGGCATCCTGAGGGTCGCGCAGGACCTTGCCGCCAAGTACAGCATTCCCGCCATGCGCATGCCGCGGGAAGACATCCGCCCCTACATGCTGAAGTCGCCCGCCGGACTTGCCCGCGTGGCCCAGTTGTTCGTGCTGAACCTGTTCTGCCGCCGTGGCCGGCGCGGATTCGGCACCCATACGGACCATTTTGCCGGCTTCTATTTCGGTGGGAAACTGGACACGTCCGCTCTTCAAATGGTTGTATCCGCTTTACCCAGGTCGGGAACATGCGAGCTTATGTGCCATCCCGGCGAAGATGACCCTTCGTCCGGCCGCCTTCATTGGGGGTATGCATGGGAAAGCGAACTGACGGCCCTGAAGCAAGAGGCCATCGCGGAACAGCTTCGCGCGCGCGGCGTGAAGCTGATCTCCTACAGGGACCTGACGGCCTGACATCTGCCTCACCGGCCCGCGAGATGGGCGAGCAGGTCACCTTCCCGCCGCCGGAGGAAATCCGAAGGCACCTGAAGGAAGCCGGTTTCGAGGTCGAGGAAGCCCCGCTCGATCGCGGCTATCACGTTCCGCATACTTTATGGGTCGGCCACGAGCCCGAAGAGCCCGTGCCACCGGCCTAACCGAGCAGGTCGAGCAGCGTTCCGCCGCCGATCGCGGCCGGCACCAGGAAGACCAGAGCCGATGCCAACGCGCCAACGACGGACGCCCCGGCAAACTGCCAGCCAGCCTTTCCGGCACGGCTCCTGTTGCTTTCCGGCATCGAAACACCGCGGCGACGCCGGCTCGCGGCC
>JBGSKI010000227.1:0-7062 GCA_041741315.1 Hyphomonas sp.
TTGCTGGCCAGTTGATTGCCTATCCCGCGCGAGCCGGAGTGCAGCACGATCCACACGCGATCACGCTCGTCCAGACACACCTCGACGAAGTGGTTGCCAGAGCCGAGCGAGCCGTACTGAGATCGCGCCGTAGCCACCTGCTTGTCATCGAAGTTGGTCGAGGGCTGACGGCTGATGAGCCGCATCACGTCGACCTCTCGAGCCTCGTGGCCCTGACCCACACCCGCCGGCACGGCCTGGCGAACGCGGTCGTGCAGCGCGTCGAGGCTGTCGGGGAGGTCGTCACTGGTCAGGCAGGTCTCGATCGCAGCCATGCCACAACCGATGTCGACGCCGACTGCCGCCGGGATGATCGCGCCCCTGGTCGGAATCACCGATCCGACGGTTGCGCCCCGGCCGAAGTGCACGTCCGGCATCACCGCCAGGTGCGAGTGTACGAACGGCAGGCCGGCAACATTTTCCAGCTGCCGGCGCGCCCCGTCTTCCACGGGCACACCCTTGACCCAGGCCTTGATGCGGCCATTGCCGAAGGTTTCGAAAACTTCAAACTCGCTCATGTCTCCCAGTCTGCGGCTGCAGACTCCTCCTCGTCTAGCCCTCCACGCGGCCCCGTCGGATTTCAGACAGAAAAAACCCTCCGGGCGGAATCGCGCGGAGGGCGGCAAAAGGCCTGTTCGGGCCCCGGGCTGATGACCAGCCCTATCCAGCAACCTCCATGCGGAATCGCTCGCTGTCCGCATAGCGGGCATCGGCCTTTCCTGACTGTTCCAATATCCAACGCGTCATTGCGAGGGCTCCGTTGCTGAATGGACGCGCCGTATGATGGACGCAGAAGCGGGCGTCAACTCAAAAAATGGTTCCGCCAAAAGATTTCCTTATTCGGACGATCCGGCGATCAGATCAGGACTGGACCGTCGAGGAAAGCTTTCCAGATCACGACGACCAGCCAGTGGACGGCAATTGGCGGCCAGAGAGACCCGGTCCTGCGCCAAAGCCAGAGACAGGAAATTCCCAGCAAAGCAACGATCAGGAGGAAACGCGCATCCCCGAACAATCCGGCCGCCTGCGGGAAAAACAGATGCGCGTTGACCGGGTGCCAGGCGACGAACAGCGCAACCGCAATCGCGTCGCGGACAAGATTCCAGCGTGGCCCCGAGAACACACCGCGAAAAACAAATTCCTCCCCGATCGCCGGCAAGAGAACCGCGACCAGCGCGACACGAACAAGACTGTCGTCGAACTTTGGAACAACGTGGACAAGGCCCGACGCGAATCCAATGGCAGCAGCGGCAGCGGCGAACGCCGAGAAGGCGATGCCCGTGACCAGCCAGTCCTTCGGTCGTGGCCACACGAACATCCCCCGGACCGCATCCCGGATTGTGTGTCGGATGGTGTCACCAATGCTCATCGTCCGAGTGAGGTGACTGGCGCGGGTTTCGTCAAACAATTTCTGCCGGGTCAAACAAAAAGCCCCGGAGAAATTCTCCGGGGCCGTTTGATTTTCCGAGGGAAAATTCCTGTGCGGACTATTCGCCGGCTTCGAGTTCTGCTTCGTGGCGGGCCTTGTCGGCGGCGCCTTTCGCGGACTCGTCACGGTCGACCAGTTCGAGCACGGCCACCGGCGCGTTGTCCCCATGGCGGAAGCCGGCTTTCAGGACGCGCGTGTAACCGCCATTGCGGTCCTTGTAGCGCTCGCCCATCACGTCGAACAGTTTGCGGACAGCGTCCTCGTTGCGGACTTTTGACAGGGCCTGGCGGCGCGCCGTCAGGTCGCCCTTCTTGGCAAGCGACACAAGCTTGTCCATCAGGGGCGCCATTTCCTTTGCCTTCGGCAGGGTCGTGGTGATCTGCTCGTGCTCGATCAGGCTCGCCGCCATGTTGGCAAACATCGCCTTCCGGTGGGAAGTCGACTTGTTCAGGGTGCGATGGGCTAGGCGATGGCGCATGGTCTTGGTCCTTCAGGAGGTGGTCAGGCCCCCGGATGCTTGGGTTCCTACAGGTGGTCGTCGTATTTCTTGGCGAGGCCTTCGATGTCTTCCGGCGGCCAGTCCGGCACTTCCATGCCGAGGTGCAGGCCAAGACCAGCGAGGACTTCCTTGATTTCGTTCAGCGATTTCCGGCCGAAGTTCGGGGTGCGGAGCATTTCCGCTTCCGACTTCTGGATCAGGTCGCCGATGTAGACGATATTGTCGTTCTTCAGGCAGTTTGCCGAACGGACCGACAGTTCGAGCTCGTCGACCTTCTTCAGCAGAACCGGGTTGAAGCCGAGATCGGTTTCTTCTGCAGCGCTGCCCATTTCCAGGGTCGGCTCTTCGAAATTGATGAACAGCTGCAGCTGGTCCTGCAGGATGCGGGCGGCATACGCGACCGAATCTTCCGGCGTGACCGAGCCATCGGTCTCGATGTCGAGCGTCAGCTTGTCATAGTCGAGCACGGTGCCTTCGCGCGTGTCTTCCACCTGGTAGCCCACGCGGCGGACCGGAGAGTAGATCGCGTCAATTGGAATATACCCGATCGGGGCGTCTTCCGGGCGGTGCGCTTCGGCCGGCACATAGCCCTTGCCGGTGGCGATGGTGAATTCCATGCGCACTTCGGCACCGTCATCCAGCGTACAGATCACGAGGTCCGGATTGAGGATCTTGGTGTCGCCCGAGGTCTCGATCTGGCCGGCCTTGACTTCGCCCGGGCCCTTGGCCTTCAGCACCATGCGCTTCGGCGTTTCGCTTTCCATGAAGATCGCGACCTGTTTCAGGTTCAGCACGATCGTCGTGACATCCTCACGGACGCCCGGAATGGCGGAGAATTCGTGCACGACGTTGTCGATCTGAACGCCGATGATGGCAGCGCCCTGCAGCGACGACAGCAGCACGCGGCGCAGTGCGTTGCCCAGCGTCGTGCCATAGCCGCGCTCGAGCGGCTCGATCACGAGCTTTGCCTTGCGCTTGGCGTCGTATCCGGCCTGAACCACGGGGCGGTTCGGGCGGATCAGGACTTTCCAGTTGCGGTCGTTGACGGCGAAGGAGTCTTTATCAGGCATATGAGGCAGTCCTCGGAATGCGAAGGGCGGCGCGGGAAGCGCGCCGCCGGGGATAGTCGGATCGGGTTAGACGCGGCGGCGTTTCGGCGGGCGGCAACCATTGTGCGGGATTGGCGTCGTGTCGCTGATCGAGGTCACGGTCAGGCCGACAGCCTGCAGGGCGCGCAGCGCGCTCTCGCGGCCCGAACCGGGTCCGCGCACCAGAACTTCGACCGTTTGCAGGCCGTGCTCCATGGCTTTCTTCGCTGCGTCTTCGGCAGCCATCTGGGCGGCGTAAGGGGTCGACTTGCGCGAACCCTTGAAGCCGACCGTGCCCGAGGAGGACCACGAGATCGTGTTGCCCTGTGCGTCAGTGATGGTCACCATCGTGTTGTTGAAGCTCGAGTTCACATGAACGACTCCGGAGGAGATGTTCTTGCGTTCCTTGCGGCGGATACGGGTTGTTTCGCGGGCCATGTGTCAGCCTGTCCTTATTTCTTTTTGCCGGCAATCGGCTTCGCCGGGCCCTTGCGGGTACGGGCGTTGGTGTGCGTACGCTGGCCGCGGACGGGCAGTTTGCGGCGATGGCGGAGGCCCCGGTAGCAGCCCAGGTCCATCAGGCGCTTGATGTTCATCGACGTGTCGCGGCGCAGGTCGCCTTCGACCATGTAGTCGGCGTCGATGGTTTCGCGGATCTTGATGACTTCGGCGTCAGACAACTGGTTGACCCGGCGCGCTTCCTCGATGCCCACCTTCTCGCAGATTTCCTTTGCGAAGGTTGGACCGATGCCATGAATGTACCGCAGCGCGATGATAACGCGCTTGTTGGTCGGGATGTTAACGCCTGCAATACGGGCCAATGCCGTGTCTCCTCAAGCGGACTGTTCAAACATAAAGAGCGCGCCGAAACGGAAACATTCCGCATCGCGCGCCGGCGATTAAGCCTTAAGCTAAGAATGGAGGCTTATAGCTGCGCGGATTTCCGCGTCAACAGCGGAATCCCAGCTTTATGCGGTCTCTTTCAGGGCCGCATCGATATCCGCTGCCACGAGGTCGATCGAGGCCATCCCGTCGACCTCCACAAGCAGGCCTCGCTCGGCATAGATCGGCACCAGCGGGGCCGTATCCTCATAGTATTTTTCAAGGCGTTTCGAAAAGGTTTCCGGATTGTCGTCTTTCCGGCCCTGCTCCTGGTAGCGCTTGGTAACCCTGGTCAGCAGCTGGGCGTCGTCCACGACGAGGCGGATCACGCGGTTGACCGCCTGGCCATGCGATTCCAGCAGACCGTCGAGGGCATCCGCCTGCACCACGGTGCGCGGGAAGCCGTCGAAGATGAACCCGGCGGCGGATTTGTGGATCTGCAGCTGCTCGTCGATCAGGGCGATCACGATCTCGTCCGAGACCAGGCCTCCCTCATCCATGACCCTGGCGACCCGTTGGCCAAGTTCCGAGCCCGACGCCCGCGCCGCGCGCAGCATGTCACCCGTGGAAAGCTGGATGAACCCCCGTTCGTCGACCAGGCGCTTGGCCTGCGTTCCTTTTCCGGCCGCAGGCGGCCCGAACAGAATCAAATTCATTTTTTCCGGCCCCCGAGCTTCGACTTCTTGATCATGCCTTCATATTGATGCGCAATCAAATGGGACTGTATCTGCGTCACGGTGTCCATGGTCACCGAAACCACGATCAGGAGCGATGTGCCCCCGATATAGAACGGGATTTCGGGGAAGTAGCGCCGGAGCAGTTCCGGCAGGACACAGACGAATGTCAGGTACAGCGCACCGATGAATGTCAGGCGTGTCAGCACATAGTCGAAGTAGGCCGCCGTGTTCGATCCGGGGCGGATGCCCGGGATGAATCCGCCGTATTTACGGAGGTTGTCGGCCGTTTCCTCGGGGTTGAACATGATCGAGGTGTAGAAGAACGAGAAGAAGATCACGAGGACGCAATAGGAGATGATGTGCGTCCACGTGCCGGCGGAAAAGTTCGCCGCCAGCCAGGCAAGAACGCCGTTGACTTCACCGTCTGCGGCATTTGCGCCGTTGCCGCCAAGGAAACCGACCACCGTCAGCGGCAGCATCAGCAGGGCCGACGCAAAGATCGGGGGAATCACCCCGGACGTGTTGATCTTGAGCGGCAGGAAGCTCTTCTGGCCCTGCGCGAATCCATGCGCCTGCTGGCGCTTCGGATACTGGATCAGCAGCCGGCGCTGCGACCGTTCCATGAATACGATGAATACGACCAGCGCGATCACCATGGCGGCGATGGCCAGAACGAACACGATGTTCACCGACGTCGTCCGGGCCTGGCTGATCAGGTTGTAGATCGCCCGCGGCAGCTCGGCCACGATGCCCGCAAAGATGATCAGCGACACGCCATTGCCGATGCCACGCGCGGTGATCTGCTCGCCCATCCACATCAGCAGCATGGTGCCGCCGGTCAGCGTCACGACGCCGGTCAGGATGAAGAACGGCCCGGAAATGCCGTCCAGCCGGAAGGTGGACAGGCCGCTGGCAATCGCGAACGACTGCACCAGCGCGAATCCGAGCGTCAGGTAGCGCGTATACTGGTTGATCTGCTTGCGGCCGGCCTCGCCTTCCTTCTTCAGCTTTTCCAGCGTCGGGGAGGCAGTGGTCATCATCTGGATGATGATCGAGGCCGTGATGTACGGCATCACGTTGAGCGCGAAGATGCCCATGCGCTGCACGGCACCGCCGGAGAACATGTTCATGTTGCCGAGAATGCCGCCGGCCTGAGTGGCGAAATATTCCGCGTATTGCGACGGGTTGAGGCCCGGGATCGGAATGTAGGTGCCGAGCCGGAAGAGGACCAGGATGCCTAGCGTGAACAGGATCCGGTTCTGCAGGTCCTTGGCTTTTGCAAAGGTCGCGAAATTGACATTGCGTGCCATTTGTTCAGCAGCATTCGCCATGGGCCGTCAGACCTCCCTGAAAAGCGTCCGCCGCCAAAATCGGCGGCGGCGCGGTGTTTGTGAAGGGGCAAGCGGTAAAAACCGCAGCTTATTCCGCGGCCGTGTCTTTTGCGGCACCGGTAACGGTGACCGTGCCGCCAGCCTTTTCGACGCCTCGATCGCGGCTTTCGACGCGCCGGACACGGTGATGTTGAGCTTTTTCGGGGCATCGCCCTTGGCCAGCAGGCGCACGCCATCGCGGACATTGTTGACGAGACCGGCGGCAACCAGGCTTGCCTCTGTAACGTTCGACGCGTCCAGCTTGCCGGCTTCGACAGCCTTGGCCAGGCGGCCGAGGTTGATCCAGGAATGCGTTTTCTGGCCGCGCGGGGTGAACCCGCGTTTCGGCAGGCGCATGTAGATCGGCATCTGGCCGCCTTCGAAGCCGTTCACGGCAACGCCGGAACGTGCCTTCTGGCCCTTGACGCCGCGACCTGCGGTCTTGCCCTTGCCCGAGCCGACGCCGCGGCCGACGCGCATCCGGTTCTTTGTGGAGCCCTCAGCGGGGGAGAGATCGTTGAGTTTCATCGTTCTTGTCTTCCGATACTACGTGAGACCGAGGGCGGCAGGCGATCAGGCGGGACGCCTATTCGCCGACGACTTCGACCAGGTGGGCCACTTTGCGGATCATGCCGCGCACGGCCGGGGTGTCTTCGAGTTCCTTGGTACGGCCCATCTTGTCGAGGCCGAGGCCGCGCAGGGTCTGGCGCTGTTCCGGCTTGCGGCCGATCGGGCTGCCGGTCTGGCGGACGGTGAGCTTGGATTTGGACATGATCGGTTCCCTTGCCTAGTTCGCCGTGTCGAGGACGCCGGCTTCCGACACACCATCGGTGCGGCGGCCGACAACGTCCTGAACCTTCAGGCCGCGCTTCGACGCCACGGTGCGGGGGCTTGCCTGGCCCTTGAGGGCATCGAACGTTGCGCGCACCATGTTGTACGGGTTGGACGAGCCGATCGACTTGCCGACGACGTCCTGGACGCCCAGCACTTCCATCACGGCACGCATCGGACCGCCGGCGATCACGCCCGTGCCCGGAGGGGCAGCGCGCAGCACGACCTTGCCGGCGCCATGGCGGCC
>JBGSKI010000228.1:0-10023 GCA_041741315.1 Hyphomonas sp.
TCCACGTCATCTGCGACAAGCCGCTCGCCGGTACGCTGGAGGATGCGCTTGCGATCGAGACCGCCGCCAAGGCCGCCGGCCTCGTCTTCGGCCTCACGCACACCTATACCGGCTATCCGCTCGTGATCGAGGCACGCCACCGCGTCGCCGCCGGCGAACTCGGCCCGGTCCGCCGCGTCGCCGTTTCCTACCTGCAGGACTGGCTCTCCCGCGAGAGCGACACGGCTTCCAGCAAGCAATCCTCCTGGCGCAACGATCCGAGGGTCAGCGGGGAATCCGGCGCCTTCGCGGATATCGGCACGCATGCCTTCAACCTTGCCGAATACATCACCGGCTCACGCTTCCAGTCGGTCGCCGCCGACCTCCGCTCGGTCGTGCCCGGACGAACCATTGACGATGACGGCGCGGCCATGTTCCGCCTCGCCAATGGCGCGTCCGGCCTGATCTCCGCCAGCCAGGTCTGCGGCGGCGCGGTCAATGCCCTGCGCATCGAAGTGTATGGCGACGAGGCAAGCCTGCACTGGTTCCAGGAAGAGCCGAACACGCTGACCATCAAGCGCCGCGGCGCGCCGGATCTCGTCCTGCATCCCGGCGCCAATGCCGACTTCCTCTGTCCCGCCGCCCGCGCCGTCTGCCGCACGCCCGGCGGCCACCCGGAAGGCTATATCGAGGCCTTCGCCAATCTCTACGCCGCCTTCACCGCACAGGTCGCCGCCTATCCGCATACGGATGCTTCTTCTGCCGGCATAGCCAGCATCGAAGACGGCGTCGCCGCCCTCCGCTTCATCCGTGCCTGCCGCATCAGCAGCGCGAACCAGTCCGCCTGGACCCCACTTGCCGGCATCGAAAGCCGCTGAATGAAAAGGACCGCCCCATGAAGGGACCCGCCATCTTCCTCGCCCAGTTCGCCGGCGACGAGGCCCCGTTCAATTCCCTGCCCGCGATCACCAGATGGGCCGCCTCACTCGGCTACAAGGGCGTCCAGATCCCGACCTGGGACGACCGCCTGTTCAATCTCGAGCGCGCCGCTGAAAGCAAGGATTATTGCGACGAAGTCAAAGGCATCTGCGCCGAATCCGGTCTCGCCGTCACCGAACTCTCCACCCACCTGCAGGGCCAGCTCGTCGCCGTCCACCCCGCCTATGGCGAGATGTTCGACTCGTTCGCCCCCGAACAATTGCGCGGCAACGAAGCAGGCAAGGCTCAATGGGCCGCCGAACAGGTCAAGATGGCCGCCAGGGCCAGCAACCATATGGGTCTCACCTCGCATGCCACCTTCTCCGGCGCGCTCCTCTGGCACACGATGTATCCCTGGCCGCAGCGCCCTGAAGGCCTGGTCGAGGCCGGGTTCGCCGAGCTTGCCCGCCGCTGGAAGCCGCTGCTCGACACGTTCGAGGAAAACGGCGTCGCCGCCTGCTACGAACTCCACCCCGGCGAGGACCTGCACGATGGCGCGACCTTCGAACGCTTCCTCGACGCCGTCGACAATCATCCGGCCGCGAACATTCTCTACGACCCGAGCCACTTCGTCCTGCAGCAGCTCGACTATCTCCAGTTCATCGATATCTACCACGAGCGCATCAAGGCCTTCCACGTCAAGGATGCGGAGTTCCGTCCGACCGGCCGCGCCGGCGTCTATGGCGGCTATCTCGACTGGAAGGACCGGCCCGGCCGCTTCCGCTCGCTCGGCGACGGCCAGATCGACTTCCGCGCCATCTTCTCGAAGCTGACCCAGTACGGCTTCGATGGCTGGGCCGTGCTCGAATGGGAATGCTGCCTGAAGCACCCGGAACAGGGCGCCGCCGAAGGCGCGCCGTTCATCGCCTCGCATCTCATCCGCGTCACCGACAAGGCCTTCGACGATTTCGCCGGCGCCGCCCGGGACGATGACCGCAACCGCCGCATTCTCGGCCTCACCTGAGGCCACAAGACGGGCCGCCGGGCCCGCCCAAACCCGGCAAGGCATAAAGGCGCGACAGTCGCCACAGGGAGGAAACCATGTCGACCGAATCCACCGTCAGTAACCGGAACACCTTGTTCTGGATCAGTGTCCTGGCCCTATTTACCGCCGCCATGGCCTTCTCGCTGCGCATCGCCGCATCGGGGGCCATCCGCTCGGCCCTGTTCGACCCCGTCGACCTTGCCAATTCCGGCCAGATGATCGGTGCCGCCCTCGGCGCAGCCTTCTTGGGCTTTGCCGGCACGCTGCTGGTCACCAGCCCCCTGCTTGACGTGATCGGCGCCAAGCGCGTCCTCCTCGCCGCCTCCGCCAGTTTCGTGCTCGGCCCGCTGCTCGTCATTGCCGCTCCGCTCCTCTCGCAGGGCGCGGGCATCGTGCCGATCGTCTCGGCCGGCATGTTCATCATGGGCGTCGGCTGGGGCTGCACCGAAGCTTCGATCAACCCGGTCACCGCGGTCCTCTACCCCGAGGACAAGACTCACCGCCTCAACGTCCTCCACGCTTGGTGGCCCGCCGGCATCGTCACCGGCGGCATGCTCAGCCTGCTGCTCTTCCAGATGATGCACCTGCCCTGGCAGATCGCCATCGCCGCCATCATCCTGCCTGGCGCGGCACTCGGTGCCTGGACCCTCACCCAGACTTTCCCGAAAACCCAGGTCGCCATTCCCGGCCAGAGCTTCACGGAAATGCTGATGGTGCCGTTCAAGCGGCCGACCTTCTGGATATTCTTCGTCATCATGTTCCTCACCGCCTCGGCCGAACTCGCGCCGGGGTCCTGGGTCGACATCGCCCTCTCCGAAACCGTCAAGATGCCGGGCATCGTCGTGCTCGTGTACGTCTCGGCCATCATGTTCGTGATGCGCCATTTCGCCGGCGCGCTCGCCCACCGGATTTCCGACATGGGCCTGCTCCTGTTCTGCACCATCCCGGCCGGCATCGGCCTCTACCTGCTCGGCGCAGCTTCATCGCCCGCCACCGCGCTCATCGCCGCTACGGTCTGGGCCTTCGGTGTCTGCTTCATGTGGCCGACCATGCTCGCCGCCGTGGCACAGCGTTACCCGAGCGGTGGCCCCTGGACCATCGGTCTTGTCGGCTTTGCCGGTGCCCTGGCAATCCAGTTCGTCCTGCCGGAGCTTGGCGCGATCTATGACAAGGCCAAGATCGAACAGGCCGGCGGCGCAGAGGCATTTGCCACGCTCCAGCCCGGCACGCCGGAACTGCAGGCCGCCCTCAGCCATGCCGCCACGGTCAGCTTCCAGAGCGTCGCCATCATCCCGGTCATCCTGTTCGTGATCTTCGGTGCCGTGTGGCTGATCGAACGCAAGGGCCGCCTCGGCGACAAGACGGTCCCGGCCCCGGCAGAATAGTCTTCCGCGATCCGGGCGCAGCCGCTTCAGGCCGCGTCCGGTATTCGCCTACGGACGATCCGGCCGGTCGAGCCGGTAGCTGACGAATGCCACCCGCGTGCTGTCCGGCGACCAGGACGGCACATTGATCGTTCCTTGCCCACCGAACAGCTTCGCGACCACATATGGCGGTTCCGACAAGTCCGCCGGCATCAGTCGCAGCACGACATCGCGGTTCGGCGGATGGTCCGCAAGGGCCACGTCGAGGCCGAACGACACCATCATGATCCACTGCCCGTCCGGCGACGGATGCGCGAACCAGTCGCGATAGGACGTGTCGAACGTCACCTGTTCCGGCGCGCTGCCGTCCATCCGTGTGCGCCAGATCTGCATCGATCCTGTGCGCGTCGAATTGAAGTACAGCCATTCGCCGTCCGGCGAAAAGTCCGCGCCATCGTCGAGGCCATCGGACTCCGTCACACGCCATTCCTCGCCGCCGCTCAGGCGCTTTGCCCAGATATTGTAGGCCTGCGACACCGCCGGGCGCTGCGCCGTATAGGCAATCAGGTCGCCATCCGGATGCCAGGCGTGCCAGTAGGACCGCCCGTCCGGATGCCCCGCCACCAGTACCGGCGCATCCGATCCCTCGATCGGCAACACATAGATCCTTGAAAAATCATCTGGCTCCGACTGGTCCGATATCATCAACTGCGTGCCGTCCGGCGATAGTCCGTGATCGTTGTTGTTCTTCTGCTGCGGCCCGGTATTCACCTCCACGGGCTCCCCGCCCCCGGCCGGAATCTTCCATATCTTGCCGCCGCCATTGAACAACAGGAACGACCCGTCGCGCGACCAGTTCGGCGCCTCGAATTTCGTCTCGCTCGTATAGATCGCCTGCCGGTTGCCGCTGGCAATTTCCAGAATCTCGAGCGTCGTGTCGACCCCCGCCGGATACCCGGTCTCGGTCACGGGTGCCATCGACACGCTGTCGATAGAGACCTCCGAGAACACGGCCGTCTCGGTCACCGCATTGTCATGCGCGCAGATGCCAAGGCCAACGAGGAATGTCTCCGGAAACTTGATCCGGAAATTCCCGCCGCCCGCATGCCAGGCGCCGTCCTCCCCCGCATAGGAGAGAAACACATACTCTCCCTCCTTCTCGAGGCGCAGCCGTTTCGCCCCCGCCACTTTCGCGACGATCTGGCGGGTCTCTCCGCCCACTTCATCCCTGTACTGAAGGCTGACCAGCCCGTCGCCATGCAGGATGGCATCGGCATAGCGCGCATCCGGCGCAAGGCTTTCGCGCATCACGATCCCGGCCTTGCGGTGCGGGTCGCCGCCCTCGCCCTCGAACGCAATCGTCGCCGCCGCGAAGACATCGCCGCTCATGTCCTTCCAGGCATAGTGGAACGCGTCCTGCCCGCCCCACATGTTCGCCCCGCCACCGGTCAGCGTATAGGTTCCCGCTGCCGCGTCGAACACGGTCGCACCGGCCAGCGCCGTGTCGCCGATATCCGCACTTTCGGTGAAAATGCCCATGTTCACCCGCGCCTCCACTGTCACGCCTGCCGCCGGAGCTTCGGGCCCGGAGACACATGCCGCCATCATCAGGCTGCCCGCGAGCAGCGCCGCCACCGGCAGGGTTCGAATCCTGTTAGCCATTGTGTCCTCCCGTCGCCGCGGTATCATTGCGATCCATCCGGCTGCTTATGTTGTCCGCAAAGGATACGGCAAGACAGGCCCGGTAGTCGACACAAGAAACGAAAATTGATCCGGGGAGGGATAATCATGTTTGCAGGGATTTGCAGGGCATTTGCACTGGCGGCGGTACTCGCCCTGCTGGCATCGCTCTCCCGTGCCGAACCGGCCGACACGCCGCCGGCACACCCCATCGTCATGACCAACGCTGCTTCCCGGCAGGGACTCGACCTTGCCGGCGCCTGGCACTGGTCCATCGACCCTTATCGCGACGGCCTTGCCGGCTTCCATGGCAGCGAGGCCGGCAAGGGCCACCGCCGCTACGACCCGGTCGATGTCGACGCCGCCACACGCGCCGACCCTGCGGCGCTCTACGAATACGACATGCGCCGCTCGCCCGTCACCGCGCTTCCCGGCTCATGGATCAATGACGCTCCGGAACTGCGCCACTACCAGGGCCTGATGTGGTATGATCGCGCCTTCGATCTCACGCCCCAGCCCGGCAAGCGCTATTTCCTCCGCGTCGGCGCGGCAAATTATTCCGCACACGTCTATCTCAACGGCCAGTTCGCCGGCACCCACGAAGGCGGCTTTACGCCTTTCACCTTTGAGGTTACGTCGCTGGTCACGTCCGGCGAGAACCGCGTCACCATCGGCGTCGATTCCGAGCGCACCGATGCCAGCGTGCCCCCGCCCGTTACCGACTGGGAAACCTATGGCGGCGTGACCCGTGAAATCCTTCTGGTCGAAACGCCCGCCACCTATATTGACGAGACCTGGATCCGCCTTGCTCCGGATGGCCGCATTGCCGCCGATGTCTGGCTCTCGGGCGAAGCCGCCGCCGGCCAGCCTGTCAGTGTCAGCGTCCCCGCGCTCAAGCTCACCCTGTCCGGCGCCGCCGATGCCAGCGGCCACGCGGTACTCTCGGCCAAGCCGCCACGAGGCCTGCACCTCTGGTCGCCGGAATCCCCCGCCCTCTACGATGTCACCGTCATCAGTGCCGAAGACACGCTTGCTGACCGCGTCGGCTTCCGAACCATCACCGTTTCCGGCAGCGACATCCTGCTCAACGGAAAGCCCGTCTTCCTGCGCGGCATCAGCCTGCACGAGGAGGAACTCGGCGACGATCCGTCCCGCACCATGACCGAAGCCGCCGCCCGCGTCCTGTTCACCGAAATCCGCGACGGTCTCAACGGAAATTTCGTCCGCCTTGCGCATTATCCGCATTCGGAATCGACGCTCCGACTTTCCGACGAAATGGGACTCCTCGTCTGGAGCGAGGTTCCCGTCTACTGGCGCATCGACTGGGACAATCCGGAAACCCTCGCCGCCGCCCGCACCATGGTCGCCGAGAATATCCGCCGCGACCGCAACCGCGCTTCCATCATCCTGTGGAGCGTCGCCAACGAGACGCCCGTCTCCGACGCCCGCAATGCCTTCCTCCGTACCCTGATCGGCGATGTCCGCGCCCTGGATGACACGCGCCTTGTCACGGCGGCGCTGCTTACCGGTCAGACCGGACAGGGCGGCGGCGCTGAGGCCCGCATCGACGACCCCCTCGCCGGCGACCTCGATGTGCTCGCGGTCAACACCTATAATGGCTGGTATGGCGGCATGCCGCTCGCCGAGGTCCACGCCCTGAAATGGCCGGACACGCATCACAAGCCGATGATCTTTTCCGAACTCGGCGCCGGCGCCCTCGCCGGCTTCCACGATCCCGTCCTGAAGCGGAAGTTCTCCGAGGAATACCAGGCAGACTATTATCGCGAGACCCTCGCCATGGCCGTCGCGATCCCGCAGCTACGCGGCCTGTCCCCCTGGATCCTCAAGGACTTCCGCTCCCCCCGCCGCCAGCACCCGGTCTACCAGCAGGGCTGGAACCGCAAGGGCCTGATCGACCAGACCGGCAAACGCAAACAGGCCTTCGACGTACTCGCCGATTACTACCGTCAGAAACGCGGCGAAGAGCCCGATTAGGCCGCCTTCCGCCCGATCGATACCAGGATCGCGTCGAGTTCGGTGCGGTCCACCGCCGCGGTCGCCCACGGGTCCGCCGTGGCATCGTGCTCGGCGAAATAGTGCGACATCGACGCGGCCGGGGCCGAGGCAAGGATGGTGCGGAAATCGATCGTGCCCGCGCCGATATCCGCCATGCTGCCATCGGCCGCCATGTCCTTGACGTGGCACATCCGGAAACGCGACGGCGCGCGCGCGAACAGGTCGACCGGCGACTGCCCGGCCTTCACCGCCCAGTAGAGGTCGAGTTCGAAATCCATCAGTGCCGGATCGGTCCCGGCCATCAGGATGTCATACCCGCACGTGCCGCCGAAGTCGGCAAATTCGAAATCATGGTTGTGATAGGCAAGGCGCATGCCCCGCGCCCGGCAGAGTTCGCCAAGCGTATTATAGGTCTCTGCCCAGGCCTTGTAATCGTCGAGACTGTCGCGATCCTCCGGCTGGAGCCAGGGAATGGTCACAAAGGAATGGCCGATCTCGGCAGCGGCATCGAGCAGTTTCGCCGGCTCGTCCTTCAACATGCGGGCATTGGTATGCGCGCTCGGCGCGCTCAGCCCGGTATCGTTGAGCACGCTGCGTACCTGCGCTGGAGTCATGTCGAAATACCCTGCGAATTCGACTTCCCTGTAGCCGAGTGCCGCCACCTGCATCAATGTCGCGACCGCGTCCTCCGCCATTGCCGCGCGCAGCGTATAGAGCTGTATGCCCGCACCGCCGGTCTTCACAGGAGCCGCCACTTTCGTGGTACAGCCTGTTGCCGCAAGCCCGCCAAGTGCCGCTGCACCGGCCATGAAGCCGCGCCGCGAGACGCCATGAAAGGCCCGTTCGGAAAATCCACTCATAATACTCCCTCCTGGATCAGGTCTGCGGCATGGTTGGCCGCCCGCGCGGTCAGCGCCATATAGGTCAATGACGGGTTCTGGCAGGCCGAGGAGGCCATGCATGCGCCGTCGGTCACGAACAGGTTCGGCAGGTCGTGCGCCTGGTTGAATCCGTTGAGCACGGAGGTTTTCGGGTCGCGTCCCATCCGCGCCGTACCCATCTCGTGGATGCCATGCCCCGGCGGCGACGGCGACGAATCATGACCGAGCACCTTGCCGCCTGCCGACTCCACCATCTCGATGACATCGGAAACTGCCGCCTTCGCCATTTTCAGGTCATTCTCGCCCCAGCTGCAGTCGATGTGCAGCAGCGGGATGCCCCATTTGTCCGTACGCGTCTTGTGCAGGCTGACATGGTTGTCCTCGCGCGGCAGCATCTCGCCGAAAATGCCGAGGCCCAGCGTCCACGGCCCCGGCTTGCGCAGTTTTTCCTTCAGGTCCGCGCCGACACCCGGCCCGTCCGCCCCGCGATGCCAGTCGGCCCGGTTGGCCCCGCCCTGGATGCCATAGCCGCGCACATAGTCCGTATTGTCCACGCCCTCCTTCACGTTCCGGAACCGTGGAATGTAGAACCCGCCCGGCCGCCGGCCGCGCCAGTACATGTCTTCCGGCCCGTCATAGGACGCCGACACGCCGAACCCGCTGACATGGTCCATCAGGTAATGGCCGAGTGCGCCGGAAGAATTGGCAATCCCGTTCGGGAATTGTTCGGACACGGAATTCATCATCAGATGCGACGTGCCGAGCGTCGAGGCGCACAGGAAGATCACGCGTGCCGTATAGGTCCGTCCTTCCTTCGTATTGGCATCGATCACGCGCACGCCGGTCGCCTTGCCGGTCGCCGGGTCGTGCAGCACGCTATGGCCGATCGTATCGGTCACCACGGTCAGGTTACCCGTCCGCTTCGCCGCCGGAAGTGTCGCGCTGAGGCTCGAGAAATACGCGCCGAAACTGCACCCGCGATAGCAATGATGCCGATACTGGCACTGTCCGCGCCCAAGCCCCTGCTGTTCCGCCGTCGGCTCGGTCAGGTGCGCGATCCGCCCCATGATCAGCCTGCGGTCCGGATAGGTGCTTTCGATCTTGCCCTTCAGTTCCGTCTCGACGCAGTTGAGGTCCATCGCCGGCAGGAACTTGCCGTCCGGCAAATGCGCCAGTCCCTCGGCGGAGCCGGAAATGCCCGCGAACGTCTCGACATGGTCATACCATTTCTCGATGTCCCTGTAACGGATCGGCCAGTCGACGCCGTGCCCGTCCTTGGCATTCGCCTCGAAATCGAGATCGCTCCAGCGATACGAATGCCGCGCCCAGAGCAGCGACCGCCCGCCGAGATGATAGCCGCGCAGCCAGTTGAACGGCCGGTCCTCCGGCGTCGTGTACGGATGATCGGTATCCTTCACCCAGAGATGCTTGTTCAGCGAGGAAAAGGCATAGCAGCGCTTCTGGATCTGGTAATCCTGCTCCCATTCCTCTTCCGGCATCATGCCGCGGTTCTCGAAATCCCACGGGTCCTGGAAATCGGTATAGTCGGCACCATGCTCGACATGGTGTCCGCGCTCGATGACGAGCGTCTTCAGTCCGCGTTCGCACAATTCCTTGGCGGCCCAGCCGCCACTCATGCCCGATCCGACGACGATTGCATCAAAGTCCATGCCAGTTCCTCCCGGCGGGTTTTATACGCTGAACGCCCAGGTCCGTCCGACCTGGCTGAACGGAATACAGGCCTCCCAGACGCCGGGAACGGCCTCGTAGACGAGTTCCACCGTCGCTCCGGGTTCGGACCAGTAATAGGCCAGCAGCAGGATGCCTTTCAGGCGCCGCCAGTCCCAGTTCTCCGCCACATAGGCCTCGGCATCGTATGCGGCCAGCACCGATGCCTGCTGTTCCGGTCCAAGGCCGGAAAAGGCACCGCCTTCGCTGGCCATGGCCTTCGCGTCAATCGCCGCCAATTGCCCGGTAAATGCCGCATAGGTCGCCGGCGAGGCCCAGTTCTCCATCAGGTCGCTGACAACCTGCGGCACCCCGGCATCGATCGCCCCCGGCGTGTCGGTGCGCGGGATCAGCGCCTCGCTCACCGCCGCCATCAGGGCCAGCCGCTCCCCGGTCAGCGGGCCGGACGTGT
>JBGSKI010000229.1:0-1643 GCA_041741315.1 Hyphomonas sp.
GGAAATCCGCCTCGCCGATGTCGAGACTGACGCCAAGCGCTTCGAGCACGTCGGCCGAGCCGGTCTTTGGCGGCACGGAGCGGTTGCCATGCTTGGCGACCCGTCCGCCAGCCGCTGCGATGACGATGGCGCAGGCGCTGGACGTGTTGAGGCTTTTCCAGAGCAGGCCGCCGGTACCGCAGGTGTCGAGCAACGGGCCGTCGACTTCAATCTTGCGGGCATGCCGGCGCATGATGGTCGCCCCGGCGGTCAGTTCGTCAGCGGTCTCGCCGCGCACCGCGAGGCCCATCAGGAAGGCACCGATCTCTTCGGGGGCGGCCTCGCCGGTGAGGATCAGATCGAACGCGCCTTCAAGGCCTGCGGCATCCAGCGGCTGTCGGCGGGCGAGCGCCTTCAGCGCGGCGGTGAGAGAGGTATCTGTCATGGGCGGACACCGTTAGCGGTCTTGGCCTGCGCGCTCAATAGGCGGGCTTGCCTTCGGTCACACCTTGCCGAGAAAGTTCTTCAGGAGGGCATGGCCGTGTTCGGTGAGGATGCTCTCGGGGTGGAACTGGACGCCGTAGACCGGGCGGGTGGCGTGGTGGAGGGCCATGATCTCGCCGTCATCGGTAGTGGCGTCGGCGATCAGGCAGTCCGGCAGGTCGCCGGAACGGACGGCGAGGGAGTGATAGCGGACGACCGAATAGGCGTCCGGCAGGCCCTCGAACAGGTCGCCGCCAGTGTGGTGGATCGTGGACAGTTTGCCGTGGCGGATTTCCCTGGCCGTGACCACCGCGCCGCCGAAGGCCTGGCCGATCGACTGGTGGCCGAGGCAGACGCCGAGGATTGGCAGGTCTTCCGGTGCCTGGCGGATCAGCTCGACGCAGATGCCGGCCTCGTTCGGCGTGCAGGGGCCGGGCGAGAGGAGGATGCCGTCGGCGCCGCTGGCGAGGGCCTCTTCGACGGTCAGTTCATCGTTCCGGACGACACGCGTTTCGGCGCCGAGTTCCTCGAGATAGTGCACGAGGTTCCAGGTGAAGCTGTCATAATTGTCGACGACGAGGATCTTCTTCCGGGTCATTGGTCGAACTCGTAGCTGGCGGCGAGCTCCGCGGCGCGCTTGAGGGCACCCGCCTTGTGGACGGTCTCGTCGTATTCGTATTGCGGATCGGAATCGAGCACGACACCGCCGCCGGCCTGGATGTGCAGGCGGCCATCCTTGAGCACGGCGGTGCGCAGGGCGATGCAGGTGTCGAGGTCGCCGCTCCAGCCGAAATAGCCGACCGCGCCGCCATAGATGCCGCGCCGGTGGACTTCCATCTCGTCGATGATCTGCATGGCGCGGATCTTCGGCGCACCGGAGACGGTGCCCGCCGGGAAGCCGGCGAACAGGGCGTCGACCGCGTCGAGGCCTTCGCGCAGGTCACCCTCGACATGGGAGACGATGTGCATGACATGGCTGTAGCGTTCGACGATGAACTGCTCGGTCACGGTGACGCTGCCATAGGCGGCGACGCGGCCGACATCGTTGCGGCCAAGGTCGAGCAGCATCAGGTGTTCGGCGATTTCCTTCGGATCGTTGAGCAGGTCGT
This sequence comes from Hyphomonas sp., assembly GCA_041741315.1. Classification (GTDB taxonomy): domain Bacteria; phylum Pseudomonadota; class Alphaproteobacteria; order Caulobacterales; family Hyphomonadaceae; genus Hyphomonas. Next base: position 1,572 of record JBGSKI010000229.1, read on the forward strand.
CGGCGCGGCGGGCGTCCTCGGCGGGGTCGCCGGAGCGGGGGCGGGTGCCGGCAATCGGGCGGATGGCGACGC
>JBGSKI010000230.1:0-2973 GCA_041741315.1 Hyphomonas sp.
GTCGATGCCGACGAGGCGGCGCAGACGCTGCGCATCCGCCGCAATGGCACGCGCCTGAAGGCGGTGAACCTGTCGACCCAGCCGCACCCGGGATTTCCGACAGACCTGCAGGCCCAGTTCATGGCCCTGATGACGCTGGCCGATGGCACGTCGGTCATACGCGAGACGATTTTCGAGAACCGCTTCATGCACGCGCCGGAACTATCCCGCCTCGGCGCCGACATCACGGTGCGCGGGCAGGAGGCGATCGTGAAGGGCCGCGACCACCTGACAGCCGCGCCGGTGATGGCGACCGACCTGCGCGCCTCGGTGTCGCTGGTGATCGCCGGGCTTGCCGCCGAGGGGGAGACTGTGGTCAACCGCATCTACCACCTCGACCGGGGCTTCGAGCGGCTGGAAGCCAAGCTGAACGCCTGCGGCGCAAAGATCGAGCGCCGGTCGGGGGACGACGAGTAACGCATAGCCTGAAGGGGCCGGGATGACCGAACCAAGATCTCTCCGCCTGCTCGCCGAGGAGGCCGAAGACCTCGAGATCATTGCCGCTGCCGTGCAGGACGCGGTGGTGAAGGCGGAAAACCTTTCCTACGAGAAGCGCCTGCGCCGGTTTTCGCTGGAACTGAACCGCTATCGCTGGGAAGCGGCGAGCGGCAAGCGCAAGGAAGGCGAGCGGGTGCGCGCGCTGCTGGCATTCGACGGCGTGCTGGGCGTGCGCACGCGGGCCGTCACAAAGGCTGACCCGGAACTGATCCTGTCGCTGCTCGAGGTCACCTTCGACGCCGCCCCCGAACCGCCGGGCGGCACCGTGACCCTCCTGTTCGCCGGCGACGGCGAGATCGTGCTGGACGTCGAAGTGCTGGATGTCACGCTGCTCGACAGCGACTATGTCTGGCCGACCCGTCGCAAGCCGGGGCATGAGCAGCGGAAGCGGTAGGGCTGCTGCCTCCAGGAACGGCGTGCGCGGGCCCGACAACAATGACCAGGTGCCTGCTCGCCACATTCGGGATACCTTGACTGTCCGGAACGGGGAGTGGCAGCCATTTGCTCGCCTAGCAGCGATCTGGTGGGGTTGGCCCTAAATTGCCGGTCATCTGACGCCATTTGAGCGGCGGTTTGGAGAAAGTTTGGATTCCACGATCTTCGTCGCGTAATCAAGATTCGAGTTTTCAAGGCGATTGGTTTCCGTGATGACCACAGCCGCTGAGTCCGAAATGGCCGCACAACGAAGTCGCAGGTAGTCTACATTCCTTGGGTCACGTCGAGGCGCTAAGTTCATCGGCCTCGGCAGCAATGCCATATAATCGCGATCAGGCAACGAGCTGTAAGCTGAGCCTCTTGCCAACAGCTTCAGCCGCCTTTGCAAGTGTCGCGAGCTCCACGTGATCGTCTTTCGGATCGAGAAACCGATCTAGCTGGCTTCTGCTCGTGTTCATGCGCTTGGCCATTTCCACCTTGGTGATGGCGCTGGCTTTCATGGCTTCTTTGATCTGCCAGGCAAACACGCGAAGGAGCGCCACTTTCTGCACGTCCTCATAGATTTCTTTCTCTTTGAGGAAGTCGTCGAAACTGGAGCCGATCCCGGCTTTGGATTTTGTCTTGCTCATTGTCCGATCTCCTTCTTTCGATCTTTTGCGAGGTCCAGGTCTGCCTTCGGCGTCGCCCTTGTCTTCTTGATAAAGCCGTGAAGAAGGATCATGTGCCCCTTCTCCACGCAGAACAGAACCCGCCCGATGCGGTTTCCGGGAAGGCTTGAGCGAACCTCGTGCAGGCCGCCTCCCATGGGTCGGCTGATTGGCATGCCTATCGGCCAACCATATTCAACTGTCTTTATATCGGCTCCGATGATCTTACGGTCATCTTCACTGACATCGTCCTTCAGCCAATCGCGTACGGGCTCATTGCCTGATGCGGTTTGAAAGAACACAACCTCGATATTCTTATCTGTGTCTGCCAACCAGCTTTGTCCTTCTCACCACACATGTACCATTTGAGGTACATTGTCAAGATGTTTGATCTACTCTCGATCGAATCGAGTTTGGCCGCTCGCGCTGATAGATGCAGCCGTAAGGCTGCGTGAGCCCTGCCGAAATCAACGCTAGGGCCTACCCCACCTTCCGGTGGCACACCGCCTGCAGCTTGTTGCCATCCGGGTCCCTGACATAGGCGCCATAGTAATTCGGATGATAGTGCGGGCGCGGGCCGGGCGGGCCTTCGTCGGTTCCGCCATGCGCCAGGGCTGCGGCGTGGAAAGCGTCCACCATAGGCCGGTCCCTGGCGAGGAAGGCCACATGCGTGCCGTTGCCATGGGTGGCGGGCTGGCCGTCGAAGGCCGGGCCGATGAAGATTTTCGGGCCGGCCGGTTCCCCGAAGGCGATGCCGCCCGGATATTCGAACAGGACCGGCAGGCCGAGCGTGCCGGTCACCGCCATCCAGAAGGGCCTCGCGCGGGCCCAGTCATTGGTGCCGAGGGTTACGTGGCTGAACATGCGGGCTCCCTCCCGTGCCGTCTGGACGTGACAGTACGCACCGTTCCGGCGCCTGCCAAGCGGCGCGGCCGGGCAGGGCCGTTCCCTGCCTTGCCAGTCCCGGCCTGACAGTCCATGAAGCGGGGTTTGAAACGCTTGGACGCAACCGCCCATGGCCCGCCTGTTTGACGCCTCCGCACCGGACTTCGAGGACCGGTTCAGCCGCTTCCTGAGGGAACAGCGTGCGGACGGGCATGACGTGGCCGGCATCGTGACGAAAATCCTCGACGAAGTGGACGAGCGCGGCGGCGCGGCAGTGGCGGAATACACGTTCCGGTACGACCAGGTGCAGATCGATCCGGTGACCTTGCAATCGGACAATGTCGACCTGCACGCGCTGGCCGCCAGTTGCCCGGCAGACCTGCGCGCGGCCATCGATTTCGCGCACGACCGGATTGCCGCCTATCACGCGGCGCAGGTGCCGGCAGACCATTCGTTCACGGACGCGGCG
>JBGSKI010000231.1:0-2940 GCA_041741315.1 Hyphomonas sp.
GATCGTCGGCAGGCCGGCCCGGCCTTCGGGCCCCAGCGTGCGCAGCAGGTTGATCGCCGCTGCAGCCTCGGCCCGCGTCAGCCACGACCCGTCAACCTTGTCACGCCGGTACTTGTCGAGCTTCAGGTGAACCCCGGCAAGGCAGGTCACCGTGCCCGACGTGCCGATCAGGTGGGCCCCGGCATGCTCCATCGCCCGGCGTACGCGCGGCGTGCCCTTCCAGGCCTCGATGACCGTCCCGGCATGTGCCAGCATCGCCTCGAACCCCTCTTCTTCAGGCAGGTGCGCGAACGCCTCGTGCAGCGTCACCACGCCGAGCGGCAGGCTGGTCCAGTCCTGGATCGGGGCGCGGTCGACAAGGCCCTGGAACCCGCCAGACCGGGCGACTTCGGCATTCACCCACGACAATTCAGTCGACCCGCCGCCAATATCCACCACCAGAACCGTCCGCGCCCCCTCGTCCATCAGGTCATGGCAGCCGATGGTCGCGAGGCGCGCTTCTTCCTTGGCGCCGATGATCTTGAAGGTCAGCCCGGTCTGTTCGTGCACCTTGCGGATGAAATCCGGCCCATTTTCGGCCTTCCGGCAGGCTTCGGTCGCGATGCAGCGGACCCGGCTGACGCCCGACGCCTTCAACTTGCGCTTGATCGCCTGCAGCGCGTCGAGCGCCCGTTCGACCGCCGCATCCGACAGCCGCCCGGACTCGTGCAGGCCCTCGCCCAGCTTGGCGATCTGCGAATGCGAATCGACGACGCGAAAGGATTTCCCCCACGGCTCAGCCACCAGAAGGCGGCAATTGTTCGTGCCAAGATCCACGGCAGCATAAAGCTGGCCGTTTCGCTCCCTGCGCGAACCTCGCCGCGTCGGGCGGCGGGTCGGCGCTTTTTTATCAGCCATGGTGTGGCCCAAAATTCAAACTTGGTACAAGGTGTACCACAGGAGCATGAAATGACCAGTGCACGAGCGCTTCTCGGTTGGCTGTCTCGCGCCTTCTCCAGGGGGCGCGACAGGGACGTGACGCCTGAACCCTACATTCTCACCCATCCGGTCCGCCGCGACCTGAGGTATAATTCGATATCCCTTCACGTTGCAAAGTACCAGATCGGACAGGTCGTCCGGCACCGTCATTTCCCGTTCCGGGGCATCATTTTCGACGTCGATCCGCAATTCGGCAACACCGAGGAATGGTACGAATCCATCCCTGAGGAAGTCCGTCCCCGCAAGGACCAGCCGTTCTACCACCTGTTCGCCGAGAACGAGCGCACCCATTACGTCGCCTATGTCTCGGAACAGAACCTTGTCCCGGACGATTCGGACGCGCCCCTGACCCACCCGGACATCACCGACTGGTTCGACGTGACAACGCGCGGCACCTATGAGTTGAAGAAGGGCGTCGCCAACTAGGCGCGCCGTCGCGTTCGCTCAGGCGCCCATGACTTTCGCAACATGGCGCGCCAGCTTGGCCAGCGTCTGCCCGCCATATTCGACCGCGCCGAAGCCGATCCCCCATTCCCGCCGCGCCCTGGTCGGATGCATCTGGCGAAGCGTCAGGACGGTCTTGCCATTCTCCTGCTCGTCGAAGGTGACGAGCATCCGGAACCGGTTGGGGTCCTCGTCCTGATCCGACCCGTGCTCGACCTCTATCAAGGCCGGCGCCTCCATGCGGAGAAACCTCATCCGGTTGCCGTATCGCAGGTCGCCGGCCCCGACCATGTCGAACCGCCAGATGCCGCCGGGGCGAAGGTCAATCTCCCTGGTCTCTATCTCCAGCCCGTCAGGCCCGAACCAGACCTGGATCTGCTCCGGGTCGGCCCAAGCCGCGTAAACAAGGCTCCGAGGCGCATCGATAACCCGGCTGATGACAATCTCCCGGTCGAGTGGCCATCCCTGCCAGGCGGATTCCGAAGTCTTGAAGGCGTCGCTCATCGTCTCAGTGCTTCCTTTTCATGCGTTCAATATGGGTTTCGAGCCGGTCGAGGCGTTGCTCCCACGCCGCCACATGCTGGTGGATCCACGCCTCGGTCGCCTGCAGCGCATGCGCCTCGATCCGGCAGGTCCGCACGCGGCCGGTCTTCTCGGAACGGATCAGCCCGCTCTCCTCCAGCACGCGCACGTGCTTCAGCAGCGACGGCAGCGCCAGGTCGAACGGTTCGGACAATTCACTGACGGATTTCGGCCCGTCACACAGACGGCTGACAATCGCCCGCCGGGTCGGGTCCGCGAGTGCCGAAAATGCCTTGTCGAGATCGGGAGAATACTTAGCCATAACGGAAAGTATTAGTCGAGCCGGAGCGCTCGTCAAGAAATACTTTCACGACTGGATAAGTGTTTGCCTTGGGCCCGAGGCCCTATTTCGCCTGCGCCCGGGCAATCGCGGCGGTCGTCGACTGACCGTCCACGGTCGGCACGATATGCACCGTCCCGCCGCGCGCCAGAACCACATCCGCCCCGACAATCGTGTCCAGGGAATAATCCCCGCCCTTGACCAGCAGGTCCGGTTGCAGCGCCTCGATCAGGCGCAGCGGCGTATCCTCCTCGAACACGACCACCGCATCCACGGCGCTCAAGCCAGACAACACACGCGCCCGCGACACCGCATCGTTGACCGGTCGCGTCGGCCCCTTCAGGCGCGCCACCGACGCATCGGAATTCAGCCCGACAATCAGCCGCCCGCACCGCGACTTCGCCTCTTCCAGCACTTTCAGGTGCCCCGGATGCAGGATGTCGAAACAGCCATTGGTAAACCCGACCGTCAGGCCGGCATCGCGCCACGCCATGACCTGGCTGATCGCCGTATCCACCGGCACATGGCTGACCCCGCCATTGTCGAGGCCCATTTCCAGTGCTGCGCGCAGTTCGCTCGCCGACACGGTCGCCGTGCCGGACTTGCCAACCGCAATCCCGGAGGCCGCAATCGCGAGGTCCACCGCCTGCGACAGC
>JBGSKI010000232.1:0-2007 GCA_041741315.1 Hyphomonas sp.
GGCGTCGATCTCGTCGGTGACGGCCTGCAGCCGCCAGAGCGGGAAGCTGCGCGCGGCGCATTCGCCGTCGAAGCCGCCGGTTTCAAAGTCCACCGTTCCGAAGGCGCGCGGCAGGTCGGCCCCGGCGCTCTTGTCGCTGGCCCACGCTCCGAGCAGGCCAGCAGTCTTCTCGATGACCGGCATCTGCTCGTCCATCTGGCGGCGCAGGATCGGGAACAGGGTGGCGGGCACCTGGTCGTCCGGCAGCAGGCTGCCGCTGCCAGGGTCGCCGGCATTCACGCGGCGCACATAGGCAGCAACGTTCGGGGCGAGGCGTTCCATCAGGCGGCCGCTTTCGGGGTCGCGCAAGAGGTGCGCGTAGAGCGGCCCGATGAAGGCAAAATCGGCGAGCGAGGGCCGGTTGCCGAGCAGGAAGTCATGATGGCGCAGGTGTGCGGTCATGTCCTTCAGGAAGGCCTCATAGGCGGCTTCGATGCCGGGGATGGTGGCTTCGCTGACGCCGAGCATCGGCACGGCACCCTTGAAGCGCTCGCCATTCTTGCGGCCGATGGCGTATTGTTCGGTGGGAGGCGAGTCCGGCGCGGAGATCCGGCCGAACTCGGCATAGGCCCAGTCCTCGTTATGGTTCCAGCGATAGTGCATGGCGGGGATGACCAGCCATTCGTCGGCGAACAGTTCGAGCAGGCGGGAGACCATGCGCTGGACCGGACAGGCCGGCAGGACGGACGGCGATTTCGCCTCCGCCGCCTCGACGTCCGCGATGATCTCTGCGGTGTCCTGGACGATCTCGCCATCCGGCATCTGCAGCACGGGAATGACGGGCCAGCCGACCCTCGGAAGGATAATGTCCTGGTAGACCTCGCGGGTTGCGAGCCGTTCCTCGAAGTCTGCCCCGCGCCAGCGCAGGTAGGCCCGGGCCTTGCCGGTGAAATAACTCACCTCGGCACCATAGAGAACGTACCTTGCCATGCCTTGATCCTTCGTCCCGGTTCGGGCCATTGTCCGCGCGATTGTGATGGAGTGACCTGCGATGACCCTAACGCCCGTTTCCAGTTGGACAAGCTTCGGTGGCAGGCTGAGCGTTCACGATCATGAAAGTGCGCTGCTGGGCTGCACGATGCGGTTCGCGGTCTATGTGCCGCCACAGGCGGCGGACGGGCCGGTGCCCGTGCTGTGGTACCTGTCGGGCCTGACCTGCACCTGGGCGAACGTGATGGAGAAGTCCGGCCTCCAGCGGGCGGCGGCGAAGCATGGCGTGATCGTGATCGCGCCGGACACCAGCCCGCGCGGGGATGGCGTCGCCGATGACGAGGCATACGATCTCGGGCAGGGGGCGGGGTTCTACCTGACTGCCACGCAGGACCCCTGGGCGAAGCATTACAGGATGGACCAGTATATCACGGACGAATTGCCGGCACTGGTCGCGGCGAACTTCCCGATGGCGGACATGAGCCGGCAGGGCATTTTCGGGCATTCGATGGGCGGGCATGGCGCGATCAGCCTGCACCTGAAACATCCGGATACGTACAGATCCTGTTCGGCGTTCAGCCCGATCACCAGCCCGGCGCGCGTGCCATGGGGCGAGAAGGCGTTCACGGCCTATCTCGGTCCGCCGTCGATCCTGTGGGAAGCCTATGACTCGACCGAACTGGTGCAGGAAAGCCAGAGCAAGGCGACGATCCTGGTTGATACCGGCACGGCGGACACGTTCCTTGAGCGGGAACTGAAGCCGGAGATTTTCATCAGGGCCTGCGAGGACAATGGCCAGCGGCTGGATTACCGGATGCGCGACGGCTACGGCCACGATTACTATTTCATCGCGACCTTCATGGACGATCATATCGCCCATCACGCCCTGGCGCTGATCGACTAGGTTGTGGACTCATAATCTCTGAGCCAAAGGCGTGTTGAAGCAAGGAGGACGCTTGCCAGGAAGTTCCGCGCAAGCTTGTCGAACCTGGTGGCGACGCGCCTGAAGTGCTTCAGCCTGCAGAAGTAGCGTTCGAC
>JBGSKI010000233.1:0-6333 GCA_041741315.1 Hyphomonas sp.
CGCGGCGGGCGGCGACGATGGCACCGGACCCGGAGGCACAGGCGGACGGCGTGGTGGCGCTGACCGGAGGATCGGTCCTGCGCATCTCGGCCGGGGTGCAACTGGTGACCGAGGGACGGGGCAGGCGCCTGCTGATCTCCGGCGTGAACCCGGAGGTGAAGCGGGAAGACCTGGTCGCGCTGGCGGGCGGGGACACTCCGGTCTGGGATTGCTGCGTCGATCTCGGCTATGTCGCCGAAACGACCATCGGCAATGCCGACGAGACCGCTGCGTGGGCCTATGAGAACGAATACACGTCGCTGATCGTCGTCACGTCGGACTATCACATGGCGCGCAGCCTTCTGGTCCTGCACGAGGCGATGCCGGATATCGAACTGGTCCCGTGGCCGGTGCGCACGGCGGTTGCGCCGGACCAGATCTGGTCCCATCCCAAATCCCTAAAGGGGGTTTTCACCGAATGGGCCAAGTGGCGCGTGACGACGTTCGGTTGAACCTGTAAGGGCTGTTACAATGCGCGCGGTCAGATCGGTTCTCTTTGTCATCTGGATGTACGGCCTCATGGCGCTGGTCGGCACCTTGAGCCTGCCGGCCCTGCTGTTGCCACGTGGCGCGATCCTGTTCGGCATCGACTGCTATACGAAGGGAGTGCGGTTCGGATTGCGGTGGATCTGCAATATCCGCACGGAAATCCGCGGCCGTGAGAACATGCCGGCCGGCCCGGTCATCTATGCCGGCAAGCATCATTGCATGTTCGACATCTTCATCCCGTTCCTGCTGACCGATGATCCGGCGATCATCATGAAGCGGGAACTGCTCTGGTATCCCTTCCTCGGCTGGGTGGCGATCAAGGCCGGCATGATCTGGATTGACCGGGCGGGCACCACGAGGACGCTGAAGGACATGGTCGCCCGCGCCAAGGTGCGGGCTGGGCAGGGACGCCAGATCGTGATCTTCCCGGAAGGCACGCGGACCGTGCCGGGGACAGAGCCGGTCTATCACGCGGCGGGCCTGTCGGCGCTGTACAAGGCCCTCGACCTGCCGGTGGTGCCGGTGGCGACGAATGCGGGCCTGTGCTGGCCGGGACGCGGCCTGATCCGCCGTCCGGGCCTGATCGTGTATGAAGTGCTGCCGGCCCTGCCTGCCGGGCTGCCCCGCAGGGAACTGATGGCGCGGCTCGAAACAGAGCTTGAAGCGGCGACCGCTGCTCTTGTACGGGAAGGGCTGGACGTGCAGGGTCGCGACAGACCCTGACCCCGCTCGACAGGATTTGATTCATGGCACGCTCCCGCTCCAGCCGCCCCTCGCGCTTCTGGCTGTTCCTTCCCTTTATCCTGCTGATCCTGGGGATCGCCGGATGGTCGGCCTGGTGGTCCTATGCCGGCAAGCGGGTCCAGGCCTCGGTCGATGCGTGGATCGTCGCCGAGCGGGCCAAGGGCGCGACGATGGAATGGTCGGCGCGGTCGTTCGGCGGATACCCGTTCAGGTTCGAGACGACGTTCGAGAACCCGGTCTACAAGACCGCTGACGGCGCCGGATGGGAAGGCCAGAAGGCCATGATGGTGATGCAGCCGTGGAAGCTCAACCATGCGATGGGCTTTGCGCCGGGGCACAATGTGATCACCGACGGGGCAGGTATCCGCAATTCGATCGATCTCGACCGCAAGGGGGCGGTGTCGTTCTCCTGGACCAAGGCGGGCATGCAGCGCGTCGGCCTGCAGACGGGCGAGGCAACGGCGCTGCTCCGCGGCGAGGAATACGGCTTCAGCAACCTGTCCCTGAACTTCGCGCCCCGGCCCGAATCGCCGGACGACCTGATGGTGGCGATCCAGTGGGACAAGCTGACCATCCCGAAAGCGCCATCGGGTGCGCCGTATCTGGGGACCGAGTTCGGTCCGAGCCGGATGATAGGTGAAATCACCAAATTCTACCCCGCCTACAAGCGGACCGGGGGCAATGCCCGAAAGATCTATGACCATCTGCCGGACGCCGGCAGCAGCGTCACCATCGCCCAGCTGGTGATGGACTGGGGCCCGCTTAAACTTGCCGGCAAGGCGGATGTCAGCTTTGCCGGCGGGCGCGGCAACGGGTCGTTCGGTCTGCGCATCGACGATGCCGAAGCGCTGCGCACGGCGATGCAGGCGGCCGGGAAATGGACGATGCAGGAACAGGCCGCCGTGGCGACGCTGGAGACGGCCTCGGCAAATGACGGGTTCCTGATGTTCATCGTGGTCGACAGCATGGTCTTCCTCGGCCCGATCCAATTGTTCGCATTGCCGCCCGCCACGCCGTGACGGTGCCGTCACGACCGCGCCTGCAGCGGGCGTGCGAGGCACTGGCGGGCCGGGACCCTGCCTTGGCTGCGGCCCATGACGCGATCGGCGTGCCGGTCTGGCGGTCCGGCGTTGCGAACTATGCCATGCTGGCGCGGATGATCGCCCACCAGCAGGTCTCCACCCGCTCGGCGCAGGCGATCTGGGTGAGGGTCGAGGCCTTCCTCGGAGAGATCACCGCCGAACGGGTGCTCGCCTGCGACCAGGAGGCGCTACGGGCCTGCGGCCTGTCGCGGCCGAAGCTGGCGCACCTGAATTCGGTGGCCGAAGCCATGGCGGGCGGGTCGCTCGACCTCGAGCGGATATGTGCGTCCGATCTGGAGGCGGGACGGCGGGAATTGCTCGCCGTGAGGGGAATCGGTCCCTGGACCGCAGATTTGTTCCTGCTGTCGGCGGTCGGCAACATGGACGCATTCCCGCATGGCGATGTCGCCCTGATCGAGACCCACCGGCGGCTCGGCGGTTACGATACGCGCATGACAATCAAGGAATTTTCTGCCCATGCGGACCTCTGGCGGCCCTGGCGCGGGGTGGCGGCGCACCTGCTGTGGGGATGGCTGAATGCCGAGCGGGCACGGGCGGGGATACCGCCCGCCTGAGCCTGAAAGCGTTGCATTCCGGGCCGAGTGTCATAATCTCATGACAAGAATCGCCTATTCGAAGGGCGAAATGCGAAGGAGCGTCGTCTTCAGTCGGTTCAACGAGGTATCCGTTCCAGGCCAGATGGGGGGTCATCATGGCTGAGATCATCACGGCGCCGCCCAGCGGGCGCCCCGCACTTGTTTTGAATGCAGACTACAGGCCGCTGTCCTATTATCCGCTGTCGCTGTGGCCGTGGCAGGAAGTAGTGAAAGCCGTCTTCCTCGACCGGGTCGATATCATTGCCGAGTATGATTATGTCGTGCGCAGCCCGAGCACGGAATTCCGCCTGCCGAGCGTGATCGCGCTGCGCGATTTCGTGCGCCAGGACCGGCCGCCGGCCTTTACCCGGTTCAACGTGTTCCTGCGCGACGGCTTTGCCTGCGCCTATTGCGGCACGCATGAGCACCTGACGTTCGACCATGTCGTGCCGCGCTCGAAGGGCGGGCGCACGAGTTGGGAAAACATCGTGGCCGCCTGCAGCCCCTGCAATCTGCGCAAGGGCGGCAAGCTGCTGCACCAGACCGACATGCACCTGCTGCACCGGCCATTCCGGCCCAATAATTACCAGCTGCAGGAAACCGGCCGCAAATTCCCGCCGAACCACCTGCACGAAACGTGGATGGATTACCTGTATTGGGATGTCGAGCTGGAGGGCTGATTAACCATCCGTCCCCTGCATTTGTGACAAATTCGCAGAATTTCCGTCACAAAAACTGTGGCAAATCAGTCTATCCGCCTGCGGATGACCCGTATTCGCCCGGATTACCGCGCCATTTTCATCTCCGATGTGCACCTCGGCAGCGCCGGGTGCCAGGCCGATGCGCTGTGCGCCTTCCTGAAGACGAACACGAGCGAGCAGCTCTACCTTGTCGGCGACATCATCGACGGCTGGCGGCTGCGCAAGAAATGGTTCTGGCCGCAGGCGCATACGAATGTCATCCGCCGCATCCTGACGGCGTCGAAGCGCGGCACGGACGTCACCTATATCATCGGCAACCATGACGAGTTCCTGCGCGCCTTCCTGCAGTTCCGCCTCGCCTTCGGGGATATCGCGGTGAAGAACCGGGCCCTACACGAGGGCGAGGACGGCAAGCGCTACCTGGTCGTGCATGGCGACATGTTCGACGGCATGATGCGGGCCGACCGGAAATGGATCATGCATCTCGGCGACCATGCCTATAACATGCTCCTGTGGGTGAACACGAAGCTCAATGCCGTGCGGCGCTGGTTCGGCCTGCCCTACTGGTCGCTGTCGGCGGCGCTGAAGAAGCGCACCAAGCGGGCGCTCAACCATATCCACAATTTCGAGGGCCACGTGGCGGAGTACTGCCGCCGCAAGGGCTTCGACGGTGCGATCTGCGGGCACATTCATGTCGCCGAGATGCGCGACATCGACGGCATCACCTACATGAACGATGGCGACTGGGTGGAGTCCTGCACGGCGCTGGTCGAGCATCATGACGGCCGCTGGGAATTGCTGCACTTCCAGCCGCACGACGTGAAGGCGGATGAGCCGGTCGCGAAAGAGGCGCGGGTCCGGGCAGTGGCCTGAAACCTTATCCTCCTTTGCGAGCAGGGACGGATGAAGCACCCCGCTTGACATCGTCCCGATCCCGCCTCACCCCTCGGCCATGCAATCCTCCCTCAAGGCCATTCTTGGCCCCACCAATACCGGCAAGACGCATTACGCCATCGAGCGGATGACCGGGTTCGGTACCGGCATGATCGGCCTGCCGTTGCGCCTGCTGGCGCGCGAGGTCTATGACCGGGTCGTGGCGGCCAAGGGGGTTGCCTCGGCGGCGTTGATCACCGGGGAGGAGCGGATTGCTCCGTCTACGGCGCGCTTTTTCGTCTGCACGGTCGAGGCGATGCCGGTCGACCTGCGGACGGATTTCGTCGCCGTGGACGAGATCCAGCTCGCCGAGGATGCCGACCGGGGCCATGTCTTCACCGACCGGCTGCTGAACCTGCGCGGCAATCACGAGACGTTGCTGCTCGGCGCCGACACGATGCGGCCGATCCTGCGCGACCTCAAGCTCGGCGCAGAGACCGAGCCGCGCGAGCGATTCTCTGACCTGCGCTATACCGGCCACACCAAGATCACCAAGCTGCCAAAGCGCACGGCCATCGTCGCCTTCAGTGCCGAGGAAGTCTATGCCATTGCCGAATTGCTCCGCAGGCAGAAGGGCGGGGCAGCCGTGGTGATGGGCGCACTGAGCCCGCGCACCCGCAATGCGCAGGTTGCGCTCTACCAGTCCGGAGAAGTCGACTACATTGTTGCCACCGATGCGATCGGCATGGGCCTGAACCTGGATGTCGACCGCGTTGTGTTCGCCTCGCGCTCGAAATTCGACGGGCGGCGGCACCGGCTGCTGTCATTGTCCGAGTGCGCACAGATAGCCGGACGTGCCGGCCGGTTCCGGCAGGATGGCGAATTCGGCGAGACCTCCGATTGCCCGCCCTTCGAGGAAGCGCAATGGAAGGCAATCGAGGAACATCGCTTCGATCCGGTCGATCATATCCAGTGGCGCAATTCCGCGCTCGACTTTTCCAGCTTGCGCGGCCTGATCCGCAGCCTTGAAAAACCGTCCGGCCATCCGGCCCTGATCCACAATCCGCATGCGCTGGACGAATGGGTGCTGCGCCGGATGAGCGAGGACACCGCCATCGGCCCGGATGTGAAGGGCGACAGGAATGTTCGCCGCCTGTGGGATCTCGCGCGGCTGCCGGATTTTCGCAAGACCGGGCCGGAGGGTCATGCGCGGCTGGTGCTCGGCCTTGCCGAGACGCTGGCCGATCCGGATGCGCGCCTGTCCGACGAGGGCCTGCGCCGCCGGATGGAAGACCTGTCCTCGACACAGGGCGACATTGCCAAGCTGCAACAACGTCTCGCCAGCATTCGCACATGGACCTATGCCGCCAACCGGCCCGACTGGCTCGCGAACCCTCCGTATTGGCAGGAAAAGGCGCGCGGGATAGAAGACCAGCTATCGGATGCGCTGCATGAGGCGCTGACAGCCCGGTTTGTCGACCGGCGGACAACGGCGCTGCTTGCCAGCCTGAGGAAGGAAGATGCCCTCGTGACCGACCTGACGCCGGATGGCGACGTCACCGTGGAAGGCCATGTGGTGGGCCGCCTGAAAGGCCTGACTTTCGAGCCCGTGCTCGATGCCCGCACGCTGGAAGGCAAGGCCGTGCGCAATGCCGCGACCGCTGCGATCCGGCCGATGCTGATCGAGCGTCTTGCCCAGATTGCCGGCGCGCCGGCCAATGCCTTCCGTCTCGCCGACGATGGCACGATCCTTCACGGCTCGGCGGTCGTCGCGCGTATCGCCAGGGGCGCGTCCTGGATGTCGCCGCG
>JBGSKI010000234.1:0-11601 GCA_041741315.1 Hyphomonas sp.
CAGGCGGCGATGTCAGCCGCAAGCGTGGCAAGCCAAGCCCGGCGAGGTGCGCCACCTTCGGCCATCAGGGCGGAACCGGTCTTGACCACAATGCGGCGGGCGCGGGGAAAGGCGTGCGTTGTCATGGCGCGCAGCGATACATGAGTGCGCAGCGCATCGAAAGGGGGCGGAGAGTTGACAAGGCTCGGTCATCGCCGCCACGAGAAGGAAAAAAGGACATCCCATGCCGCAATTTGACATGATCCTGCTGACCCCTGAACAGGCCGCCGGCGCCGACATCCTGGAACATACCCCCGGTACACCGGTGAAGGAGGGGGGCGGCGACGAAACCTATCGCTGTGGCAAGTGCAAGACGACGCTTCTGGTCGACGTTTCGCACCATGATGCGCATGGCGTGGTCGTGAAATGCGGCAAGTGCGGGCGACTGAACACCGAACCGCACCATCATCACCATTAAAGCGGCGACCAGGATCCGTCGGCATCCGGGTTTTCCAGTGCGGCGGCTTCGGCTTCCGCCTCGGCTTCGAGGCCGAGGTGGCGGGCAATGGCGTACAGCGCCTGCTTGACGCCTTCGCCGGTGACACCGGAAATCAGGAGCGGCTTGCCCTTGTAGACCTTCTTCAATTGCTTCGCCTGATCTGCGACAAGCTCCGGCGTCAGGGCGTCGATCTTGTTGAGACAGACGATTTCCGGTCGAGCGATCAGTTCCGGGTCGTAGGCCTTCAACTCGTTGCGGATGGTCTGGTAAGCGCCGGCGACATCATCCTGCGTGCAGTCGATCAGGTGCAGCAGAACCTTGCAACGCTCGACATGGCCGAGGAAGCGGTGGCCGAGGCCCGCGCCGTCCGCTGCGCCTTCGATCAGGCCGGGAATGTCGGCCAGCACGAATCGCGTCGACAGGCCGAGATCGACCACGCCGAGGCCGGGGTGCAGTGTGGTGAACGGGTAGTCCGCGATCTTGGGCGTGGCGGCGGTGACAGCGGCGAGGAACGTGGACTTGCCAGCGTTCGGTAGGCCGATCAGGCCGGCATCGGCGATCAGCTTGAGGCGGAGCCAGATCCAGGCTTCCTCGGCCGGCTCGCCGGGATTTGTCCGGCGCGGGGCCTGGTTGGTGGATGACTTGAAGCGCAGGTTGCCCCAGCCGCCATTGCCGCCCTGGGCCAGCAGGACACGCTGGCCGACTTCCGTCAGGTCGGCGATCAGGGTTTCCTGGTCTTCGGCGAAGATCTGTGTGCCGACGGGCAGGCGCAGGATGCAGTCCTCGCCCTTGGCACCGGTCCGTTGCGATCCCATGCCGTGCTGGCCGCGCTTGGCCTTGTGGTGCTGCTGGTAGCGGTAGTCGATCAAGGTGTTCAGGCCTTCGACGGCAACCGCCCAGACGTCTCCGCCCCGGCCGCCATCGCCGCCATCCGGGCCACCATACTCGATGAACTTCTCGCGCCGGAACGACACGCAGCCGCGGCCGCCTTCGCCCGATTTGATGTATACCTTGGTCTGGTCGAGGAATTTCATGGATGTCTCCTACGCCTTATCGGCGATCCACGCCATTTCGAAGTGATCTACCATTTCATCCCGGCCCAGACAGTATTTCGGGCAGCGCCCGGCCTTCATGAAGCCAAGTTTCTGCAGCACGCGGCCGGATGCCGGATTGTCGGCGAAGTAGCCAGAGGTGATCGCCCGCTCGCCGCGCGCCACCAACCAGTGTTTCAGCGCGCCGGCAGCCTCGGTCATCAGGCCCTTGCCCCACATATGCGGGGCAAGCCAATAGCCGATTTCGAACGGCTGCCCGATCGTGACCCGCTCGGCGCCCGTCACGCCGACGAGTTCGCCGTCAGCCACAATCGCGAAGACATGGTTCCTGTCCGACCGCTGGCCGGATTCGTGTGTGCTCAGCCAGGCCAGCGTTGCCGGCTCGATTTGCGTCGGCCCGACCCGGGACAGCATGCGGTATATCCGGGGGTCCGCCACGAGTTCCGTGATGCGGGCGGCGTCCGACGGGAAGGTCCGGCGGAATTCAAGGCGTTTCGATTGGAACTCCGGAAGTGAGGGCACCGCACTTGGCGCATCATGTCCGGTACGGGTGTTGTCGCTCATGTTCGCCTCCTCGGGCTGGACAAGGGCGGGGGGAAGCAAAGAAAAAGGGGGAAGCAGTGGCCTGCCTCCCCCCGGAAACTGATCGTCTGAAGCGATCCGGCCACGTTCCCGCGGCCGCGCTGTCAGCCGCTATTCTGCTGCGTCTGCCGCCGGAAGCACGTTTACGTAAACGCGGCCCTTGGCCTTGGTCGCAAATTGAATCTTGCCTTCGACGAGCGCGAAGAGGGTGTGGTCGCGGCCCATGCCGACGCCGCGGCCCGGGTATTTCTGGGTGCCGCGCTGACGCACGATGATCATGCCGGGAACAACCTGTTCGCCGCCGTATTTCTTCACGCCGAGATATTTCGGGTTCGAGTCGCGGCCGTTGCGGGACGAACCACCTGATTTCTTGTGAGCCATGGTTTGCTCCTGATCCTTTTCCGGGAGGCCGGGTAGGCCTTATGCGTCCTTAGCGAAATCCTGAGCCTGTTTCACCCACTCGTCGCGGGTGATGCGGCCGGGGAAGCTCATTTCCTGTTCCAGCTCTTCGATCTGGGCGGTCGTCAGTGCGGCGACCTGCCAGAAATAGTAGATGCCGGCTTCGTGCAGTTTCTTTTCCAGCACCGGACCGACGCCCGAGATTTTCTTCAGGTTGTCCGGCTTGCCTTCAAGATTGGTGATCCGGCCGCGAGCATCGACTTCCGGCTTGCCGGCAGCAGGAGCAGTGGCGGGCGCCGCGGCAGCCTCAGCCTTCGGAGCGGCCTCTTTCTTCGCAGCAGCCTTTTTCGCCGGCTTCTTGGTGCCGTCGGCGCTGATGCCCGTGATCGTGACCACGGTGAGATGCTGTTTGTGGCCGATCGTCCGGCGATAGGTCTGCCGCTGGCGCTTCTTGCGGGTGATGACCTTGGCGCCGCGCGTATGCTCGGCAACTTCGCCGGTCACGGCCGCGCCGGCCACCAGGGGCGAACCCACCGTGACGCTCGCGCCTTCGCCGAGCATCAGAACGCTGTCGAAGACAACATCCTGGCCAGCTTCAAGGGCCAATTTTTCGACAACAATCGTATCGCCTTCGGCGACCTTGTATTGCTTGCCACCTGTCTTGATGACCGCGAACATGGGTCTCATCCTTCCGGCATGGAAATAAACGGGATATGCGCGGAACCGTTGCCGGCCCCGCGCTTGAAGCGGGGGGTAAACACCAAAGGCGGGCCGCTGTCAAATGTCATCTTCAGACGATAACAGGTGGTTGATATTGGCGCGCAGTCATTATAGGTGACGCCACTTCGACCCCCGGCGCGGAGAGGTGCTAGAGTGGTTGAATAGGCTAGTCTCGAAAACTAGTGAACTCGCAAGGGTTCCGAGGGTTCGAATCCCTCTCTCTCCGCCATTCCTTGCATAAATCCGCTCTCCCGGCCCAAATTGTAGGCTCTGAGGGCCGCTTGTGCAGGGGAAATCCCAGTGTGCCTCAGCACTTAGGCTGCTGGCCTCAGGCTCAGTTTATCTCTCGACAGCCCGATATTCTCTAAACCTCCTGACTCTTCCGGCATAGTACGGCGCCGGGGCGGGGCGTGGGTACTGAGGATTCCGAGCGGGCTGTCGGGTGGGTTTTCGAATCCGGAGCGCGGCCAACCCTATAGGTCTGCCGCAGTATCAAACCCGAAATGCCGGCGTTGCTCCGCCCAGTGCGTTGGAAAGGGCATCAGCAGGTGACGAAGCTGCAGGAGGGGCGGCTGGGTACCGTCCAGGATCCCCGTCACAATTGAGGGCGCCAGGAGCGAAAGCCGGATAATCCGGCTGATGTAAGAAGGGTTGATCTTCTCTGCCGCCGCAATGTCGTCGATCGTGGCGTAGGTGCGGTTGTCGATGAGGAAGCGCCAGCGAAAGCCTCTGGCAATAGCCTTGACCATAGTTTCGTCACGCGGCGCCACCAGGGTTGGAGCAATCGCGCCATCCGGGATCACAATCAGCTTTCGGCCACCGCGTTTCTTCCACTTTATCGGGATGCTGACGTTGGATGTACCCAACAGGTGTTCATCTGGCGGTTTAGAGCAAGGCGAGGTCATCGACTTCATCCGGCACAAGGGGAGGGAGAAGATCGGGAACACCGGGTCTGAACCGGATGCTGCATTGATCTTCAAAGACGTCCACACGTTCGACAAGCAAACTCAGAATGCGCGCCTGTTCGGATGGGAATAGTTTGTCCCACATGGCCTCGAAATCGGCGAGCGCCGAACGAACGCTCTCTTCACTGATGTCGGCATTCATGAGCCTGGCCTGGCGCCAGGTGCCGATAATGAAGTCGTTGGCGAGCAGCCGCTTGCGCACCTGCGCTATCACGAGCGCTTCAACGCGCTCGGCCGGAACCCGGCCAACCGGACAGCTACCTGCACCGTGCTTCAGGACGGTTTGACTCACATAGTAGCGGTAGAGCCTCTGCTGCTTACGCGTGTGATGGGGGGACATAGACGCGCCGTCCGGACCAAACACGATGCCTTTCAAAAGAGCGGGTGTCTTGGCCCTCGTGTTTGCGGCGCGTTTGCGCGGGCTTTCTGAAAGAATGAGATGGGCCTCGTCCCAGACGCGTTGACTGATGATCGGCTTGTGCTGGCCGCTATTGATCTGTCCATTGTGTTCGACTTGGCCCAGATATGTTCGGCTGTTCAGTACACGGTATAGGAAGGATTTGGAGAAAGGCTTCCCTGTGCGGGTTCTGAGACCTTCCTGGTTGAGCTCGCGCACGACGAGAGTGGCCGATCCAAGGTCAACAAATCGATGGAAAATTTTCCGGATTGTCCGAGCTTCGAACTCCACGATCTCGAGCTTGCGGTCCTTCGGGAGGTATCCATAGGGCGGAATGCCGCCCATCCACATTCCTTTGCGTTTCGAGGCCGCAATCTTGTCCCGAATACACTCGCCCGTCACTTCGCGCTCAAACTGCGCGAAGGACAACAGCACATTCATCATCAGGCGGCCCATCGACGTCGTCGTATTGAACGACTGGGTAACACTGACAAAAGTGACGTGGTGCTTCTCAAACACTTCAACAAGTTTGCCGAAGTCGTGGATTGCGCGTGTCAGACGGTCAATCTTGTAGACCACAACGACGTCTACGAGACCTGCCTCAATATCTGCCCTCAAACGCTTGAGGGCCGGGCGCTCAAGATTGCCTCCTGAGAAGCCACCGTCGTCATAGAACCTGTCGGATAAAATCCAACCTTCAGACTTTTGGCTGACGATGTATGCCTCGCAGGCCTCTCTCTGTGCATCGAGAGAATTGAAGTCTTGCTCCAGACCTTCCTCGGAGGATTTGCGCGTATAGATCGCGCATCGTTTCTTCTGGATGAGGCGATGATCTGCCTGCGTCATTTGCGTTGGCCTCCACGCGTCAGGCCGAAGAAGATCCACCCGTTCCAGTTCGTGCCGGTGATCGCCCGGGCGACGGATGAAAGCGATTTGTAGGTTTGCCCCCGCCATTCGAAGCGATCGAGCCGGACCGTGACGACATACTCTTCGCCCTGCCAGTCCCGGATCAGCTGAGTGCCGGCGACGGGGCGTTTGTCGACGCGGGTCCGCCGTTTCTGCGGACTGCCACCGTCGAGCCGGTCCCCAAGGTCGCTGAGGCGTTCGCGAGTTGAATCTGATAAGCCCCCATAGGGCAGCTCCTGGATCCTATAGGCGAGACGGGCTTCCAGGTTGTTCCTGTTGAAAGCCGGCGGGTCGCAATCGAAGACCTTCCGCCATTCGGCGCGGAGCTCAGTCATGCTCATGCCTGACAAAGACAAAAGTTTGTGGAGCGTAGCGTTTGATTGCAAAAGGGACTCTCGACAAACATCATCATTTTGCATCACCATTCTCCCGACTTGAACTGGTCTCCACAACCGCTCTGTGCGGGACGAATGTCGAGTTCGATCTCTGGAGTGGGGTGGTTGGTCGCATCGCGTAGCCTGAGAATTGCCGACGCAAGCAAGCTGCATGCTTCCGACGTCCGATCTTCAGGGCTCATGTGTTTGGGAGAGAGTTGGTTCGTCATGTTGCAAGCAAGTGCAATCATTTTCGAAAATGGTCGTCCTTTTAGTACGCCGTTTTCGAGGCGTTCTAGAAAAATCATATGAAACAACCGGATAGAGGAGGTGAAGCAAAAAACGCTAAGCTTCTGGAAGCCGCCGAGCTGCTGTTGAATGAGTCAGAAGCGGACAAAGTCCATTCTGTCTTCGTCAATAATATTCACAAGGTCAGTGTCTATTCGTTGTCGCCAATCGAAGATCAGACGAGGGCGGGCCTCCTGGCCGCATGTGAGCGAATCCTGACGGCTTACTTAGTGGAATTGGGTCGACAAGGTGGCAGCAGATCATCCGCCGAAATCAAGAAAGCATTCGATAAAATTGAAATGCTTTGCCGGCAGCTGAAAGTGCAAGTGTCTGGGTTATCAGATGACGAGTATCGAGCTCTGCTTGGATCGGGTTATCTTGAAGGGTCGGCTGAACGTACCAGGATAAACTCACTCATAGACGAGATTGGGTGGGTTGAATTGCGCCCGGGGTCATTGCCAAAAATACCGGGCGGTAGCCCAATGCCAATGGGCATCCGGTTGGCCGAAAAGATCGAAAAGTTGGGTGAGATTGCCAAGTTGGCGCACGCTTACATGGAGTCTTACAATGAAACGCGACCGAAAACGTTCCTAAATGCGGTTACGGAACGACCAGATCACAAGCTGATTGCATGGGCAGGCGATCTATTCAGTCAACTGAATATCCAAATTCCGACATCGAGAAATAGCACCTTTGAGCAGTTTTTGTGGCTTATCAAAGCGGCGGCGGGTATCGATAATCCAGACCAGAAAAGTTTAAGTAATTCCATCCACTCATACCTTCAGCAGAGAGATGAATGCGCCATCGCGCTGCATAAGCTCCAATTCTCTCTTCGAAAGAATGAGTTCGATTCTGTTGAAATGGTGGCCGTATTTCTGGATCGCATCAACAAAGGCGATGACGGGAAACTTGCGGCGAGGGTTGGAAGTCAACCCGTTGAGGATGCAAAAGCCCTCATAGGGCACATTAAGATCGTGTACGGAGAGCGATAGAGCATCGTTTTTTTGTTGTCTAGATTTCGCCGGTTCTAGAATGACGACCCCGGGGCATTGGCTCGCTAGTGATGCTGGGCGTGTCAACTATGCGGTTCAGACAGTTGGCTCGCCTCGATCGATGGTTGGCGAGATCCGGCAGCATCGTTCGAGTATCCGGTACTGTAGGGAACCTCGCATACACCGGAAAGGCACCACGTAAGAACGATTGTGAACAAGCGTGCAAAAGGAACCCCGTTAGCGGGGTGATCGGATTCCAAACGGGACCCCACTGACAGACGGGTTCACACTGCTTCCGGGTTTTATTCCGGAGGCGCTTTGGGATGCTTGTGGTGGAGACGATCGGAAAGATTCGCCGTCTGTATTTCGGGCAAGGCAAGGCGATCAAGGATATCTGCCGGGAGTTGAAGGTTTCCCGGAAGGTTGTCCGCAAGGTGATCCGTACGGGGGCGACGTCGTTTTCCTACGAGCGCCGGGTCCAGCCGAAGCCGAAGCTGGGTCCGTTCGAAGCCCGCCTTGAAGAGCTGATGAGCGTGAACGCGGGGCGGTCAGCCCGGGAGCGCCTGACACTGGTCCGGATATACGAACAGCTGCGCAGCGAAGGGTTTGAAGGCGGGTATGACTCCATCCGTCGCTTCGCGAGGGCCTGGCGGACGGCCCGGGCGTCGGCGGCAACAGCCGCCTATGTGCCACTTAGCTTTGCGCCCGGAGAGGCCTACCAGTTCGACTGGAGCCACGAGATCGTCCTGATTGCCGGCACCACGGTCACGGTGAAGGTGGCGCATGTCCGGCTCTGCCACAGCCGGATGATGTTTGTTCGGGCCTACATGCGCGAGAGCCAGGAGATGGTGTTCGATGCGCATGACCGGGCGTTCGCGTTCTTCCGCGGTGCCTGCACGCGCGGTATCTACGACAACATGAAGACCGCCGTCGATGCGATCTTTGTCGGCCGCGAGCGTGCCTACAACCGGCGCTTTCTGCAGATGTGCAGCCATTACCTGGTCGAGCCTGCTGCCTGCACGCCAGCATCGGGCTGGGAGAAGGGACAGGTCGAGAACCAGGTCGGCCTTGTGCGCGAGCGGTTCTTCTCGCCGCGTGTGCGCGCAAGGAACCTCGAGGAACTGAACGCCTGGCTGCTCGACAAGTGCGTCGCTCATGCCCGGGCGCATCGCCACCCGGAGATCGGGGAGCGGACCGTGTGGGACATGTTCGAGGAAGAGCGCCCGAGCCTGGTCCCATATGCCGGACGGTTCGACGGGTTCCATGCACTGCCGGCGTCAGTCTCGAAGACCTGCCTCGTCCGCTTCGACACCAACAAGTACTCCGTCAATGCGAGCGCTGTCGGGCGTCCCGTCGAGATCCGTGCCTATGCCGACCGGATCGAGCTGCGCCAGGACGGGCGCCTCGTTGGCGAGCATGCCCGCTGCTTCGGGCGGCGCGAGACCGTGTTCGATCCCTGGCACTATGTGCCGGTACTCGCGCGCAAACCCGGCGCCCTGCGCAATGGCGCGCCGTTCAAGGACTGGGTCCTGCCGCCTGCAATCGACCGGGTACGGCGCAAGCTGGCGGGGTCACCCGAGGGCGACCGGCAGATGGTGGATATCCTTGCGGCTGTTCTGACTGACGGGTTGCCCGCCGTGGAAGCGGCCTGCGCCTAAGCGCTCGCAGAGAACGTGCCGGCTGGTCCGGTCATCCTCAACATCCTTGCCCGCCGGCGTGCGCCCGCCCCGGCGCTGACCATCATGACGCCCGATGCCCTGAAGCTGCGCGAGGCACCGACATCCGATTGCAGCATCTATGATACCCTGAGGAGCCAGACATGATGGAACGCACCGATATCCTTGCCGCCATGGGTGAACTCAAACTTTATGGCATGCGCTCGACCTTCGACGAGATCATCACCACCGCCATCAAGCGCCAGCACGAACCGCAACACATCATCGGCGACCTGCTGACGGCAGAGATCACCGAGAAGCAGGCGCGTTCGATCAAGTACCAGGTCACCATCGCAAAGCTGCCCCTGGCCAAGGACGTCGAGGACTTCCTGTTCGATGGCGGCAGCGTCAACGAGACACTGATCCGGGACCTGGCCAGCGGGGACTTCCTCGCCCACCAGCGAAACATCGTCCTCGTCGGCGGCACGGGAACGGGCAAGACGCATCTGGCGATCGCCATCGCGCGAGCCTGCATCCGCGGCGGCGCACGTGGGCGGTTCTACAATGTCGTCGATCTCGTCAACAAGCTCGAAGCCGAAATGCGTGCCGGTCGTCAGGGCCGCCTTGCCGACTCCCTGTCACGCCTCGACTTCATCATCCTCGACGAACTTGGCTACCTGCCGTTCGCACAGTCGGGCGGCCAGCTCCTGTTCCATCTTGTCAGCAAGCTCTATGAACAGACCTCCGTCATCGTCACCACCAACCTCGCGTTCGGCGAATGGCCGGCGGTGTTCGGAGACGCCAAGATGACCACAGCCCTCCTCGATCGGCTCACCCATCATTGTGAAATCGTCGAAACTGGAAACGAGTCCTGGCGGTTTAAAAACCGCGCCTGATCTCCTCGCCGCCCGCTGGACCGGGACGGCTCCGCTCGTTCGAAAAGTTCCGCCGTCCCGGTCCAGCTAACGCATGCGCCAAGGGGTTCCTTTTGGAGTCCGATCCGGGGTCCCCTTTGGGTGCTGATTGACAGCGGAGCGCCGGGCGCGGCGCAGCCGGTCCAGCGGCCAGTCCGGAAACCACACTGAGAGATAACGTTTCATCGTTCCATTCGAGATCAAAAGCCTGGCCAGTCGAGGTGGGAGAAGTGCGGCAGCGTTCGAGAATGGCCCGCCAGCGAGGATGACCGGGGGCGTGCTTGTCAAAGTGGTTAGGTGAGGAGGGACGCGAGCCGACGCGCCAGCGCGTGGCCGCAGCCGTCGCCCCCTCGCAAGTGTAAGGCAGCATCAGCACCACGGGTACGCCGTGGCGGCTGGAGGCGAGTGTCAGCCGCCGGGTCGCGGTGAAGTCTGCTTCCCCAATCTCGGCGATCACGAGGCTCGCCGCGCCCGAAACGACCGCTTCCTCGGTGGCCCAGAGCGCCTCCCGCACGTTACGCGCCTGTACATTCAGACGCAGGCAGGCAGGGCCGGCCGCCAGTACTGCTTCCGGCACTTCCCCCATGTCGCGAACAATCGAGGCCTGCCGCACCCATATCCAGGCCCCCTTCGCCTGCTTGCGCATCGCCGCTAGCAGGAAGCCGGTCATCGCGGGAGCGTCGCCATAGGAAGCTTCCGCCAGTTCATGCAAGCCGGACTTGCCGAGGCCATAGGGAAAGCCGGTCGTGCCTGCAGACGGCGCATGAATGGCGTCGTCGTGTTTCATTGGAATGAAACATGGAGTCGGGGCGTTATTATTTGCATCTTGCGCACGCGATAAAGCTGCTTGACGTTCTCGAACACGTTCGAGATATCTTCCTCCAGCGGGCTGGGTACCAGGGTGGTAAAGAACAGGTTATGCGCTGGCCGTCTTTTCACACACGGCCAGTCGGAACTCAGCTTCTTTGACATCGGTGCCTCCATAGTCATAGCCAGCTGACCGAAACATATAGCAAGGAACAAATCAAGAACAAATCGATGGCAAATTTAATTCAGTCGTGGATGGGGCATTGTCAGAAGAAATCGGTTTGGTAGGAAGCCTTCGCTGGTTGTTTCTCGTCGCTCGTTTCCGCACTACAGCTGCATCGCGCTTGTACGCCCGAAAATGGATGACACGGCGGGAACAGACAGCCAGATTTCTTTCCTCTGACAATGTCCAGCGTGGTGCCGGACAGGACGCTGGCGGAATCCCGGACGGTCGCGGTGAAGCGTACCGGCGGATAGCCGACCGACGCATAGGCATACGAGTCCGACCAGAGTCATTCATGTCACAAGGATCGTCCATCCACTCTTGATCTCAGAGGCGGCTCCGCGCATCAAGCCGCGATGAATATCCTTCTGATCGGTTCGGGCGGCCGGGAACATTCCCTGGCCTGGAAAATGGCGCAGTCGCCGCTGGTGGACGTGGTGCATTCGACGCCCGGCAATCCCGGTATGGACGAGGTCGGGCCGTGCTTCGACGTCGCCGTCACGGATATCGAAATGCTGGAAAAACTGGCGCTGCAGGTCGAGCCGGACCTGGTGGTGATCGGGCCGGAGGCGCCGTTGGCGCTGGGGCTGGCGGATGTGCTGCGGGCGCGCGGGTTCGACGTGTTCGGGCCGAGCCGCGAGGCGGCGCAACTGGAGGCCTCGAAGGCCTTCTCGAAGGGGCGGATGGCAAAATACGGCGTGCCGACGGCGCGGTATGGCGAGTTCACGGAACCCGGCCTCGCGAAGGGGTTTCTGCGCACCATGACGGCGCCCTATGTGCTGAAGGCCGACGGCCTGGCGGCGGGCAAGGGCGTGGTGATCGCCGCAACGCTGGAAGAGGCCGAGGCGG
>JBGSKI010000235.1:0-1545 GCA_041741315.1 Hyphomonas sp.
ACGGCGGAGGCCACCTGCCCCGGACTGGTCACGTCCAGCACCAGCGGGCGCAGGTCGCCATTGGTCCTGGCGGCCAGCGCCTCGCCGTCGGCCTTCTTGCGTACGCCGGCAAACACGCACCAGCCCTGACGGGCCATGTGCATGGCGGCGGCTTCACCGATGCCGGTCGAGGCACCTGTAATCACGACAGTCTTCATGGGAGCATTCCTGTAGGGCCGGAGTTGACGGAAGACCTAGCCTTCCTGGACGGACTTTCCACCTTCTATCACACGAAACACCGGCCGGCCCGAAGCCTTTGGCACCGGCGCGGGTCCCGGCATGGAGCCGGGCACGGCTTCGGGCGGCACGTCGCCGGGCTCGGACACGTCTTCGGAAATATCCCGGCCCCGCACCGGCGCACGGCCCGGCATCGGGGATCGCGCGCCAAATCCCTTGCGTCCCTTGCCGCGCGCCTTCTTGTCGATTTCCTTGAGTTTCACCCGCTGCAGGGCCGACAGGGCCTCGCCCTCGTCGCCCTTCGAGGGGTCCGCAAACGCCGATCCGAACTTTTCGATCCGCTCCTCGACTTCCTCGAGGAATTGCTGCTCCCAGCCGGACAGCGGCGGGCCGAGGCCCTGCCCGGCAAGCTCGGCCGCCTTGCGCAGCTTTTTCAGCGCCGCGCGCTTTTTCCGCTCGTCGACATCCCGGCCCATGCGCTCAGACTAGGCAGGCGCGCCCCGAAAGGCGACTCCTATTCCTCGCCCAGCGCGATCAGGTAGGTTTCGAGCACGAGGTCCTGTTCCTCGCGGTCAGCCTTGTCGATCTTGCGCAGCTTGATCACCTGGCGCAGCGCCTTGGTGTCGAACCCAAAGGCCTTCGCCTCGGCATAGACTTCCTTGATCTGCTCGGCGATCTCGCGCTTTTCCTCTTCCAGCCGCTCGATCTTGGCGACCGTCTGGCGGAGTTTTTCGCGCGTGGTTTCGGTGAGGTGGGTGATCGAAGAATCGTCCATGGCGCGCTCCCGCAAGTACCAGAATCAGAAAGGAGACGCGTCTTAGCGGGTCTCTCCGTCACTGGCCAGCCGCCGGATGGCATCGGCGACATCCGCGCCGTGGCCATGGTGCGGCATGTGGCCTTCGTCCGGCAGGATCACGAGTTCCACCGGCACCTGTTTCTTCAATTGCCCGACATGCAGCTTCGGCGTGATCACCGTGTCCTTGCTGCCGGAGAACACCACGATGGGCACCTTCAGTTCGCCGTAGCGCTTCGACTGCTCTGCCAGTTCGCGCTCGAGGCTGCCGACATCGCGGGCATTGGCGCGGAATTCCGGCGGCCGGAACAGCAGGCCGATGGCCGACTTCTCATAATAGCCCTCCGGTGCCGGCGCCGGATCGAACACGCCGCTGATGCCGGCCTTGACCTGCGCCGGTCCGACCAGCGGCACGACCTGGCTGAACACCGGCCCCGTGACCGGCCCGGCCGCATACTTGTTGTACCAGGCCTGCCCGCCGCCGCCCCAGTCATGCGTCACCGGTGCCAGCAGGACGAGCCCCCTGACGAGGTCCG
>JBGSKI010000236.1:0-8677 GCA_041741315.1 Hyphomonas sp.
AGTCGAACGCTACTTCTGCAGGCTGAAGCACTTCAGGCGCGTCGCCACCAGGTTCGACAAGCTTGCGCGGAACTTCCTGGCAAGCGTCCTCCTTGCTTCAACACGCCTTTGGCTCAGAGATTATGAGTCCACAACCTAGCAGAGCTGAGTCGCCTGCCTGAGCGCATCGGCCAAGTGGTCGGCGAAGAGTTTCGCCTTGCCGCGCAGCTTTCCGGATGTCCAAACGCAATGAATTGGCAGGCTGGGCGCGGTCCAGTCCTGCAGGATGCGGACGAGCTTTCCGTCGCCGACGCAATCCGACACGAGCCAGCTTGGCGCGAGCAATATACCGATCCCGTCATCTGCAGCGCGCAGCAGGATGTCGCCGCCGGACGCGCGGAACGGCCCGTCGACCTTCACGGTGACGCTGTCATTGCCATTGGTCAGGGTCCAGCTGGTCATCCTGGCTTGCCGGAACACGAGCGCATCGTGCTGTTCGAGTTCGCTCGGGTGCACCGGTGTGCCGCGCCGCGCCAGGTAGTCCGGCGAAGCCCACAGCGCGCGGGGGGCATCGCCCATCTTCTTGGCCATCAGGCTTGAGTCGGACAGGTCGCCGAGCCGGAAGGCGAGGTCGACGCCTTCCTCGACGAGGTCCGTATAGGAATCGTCCGAGATCACATCGAACCGGATGTGCGGATAGAGCCGCATGAAGCTTGCGATCTGCGGTGCGATGACCCGCCGCGCCAGCGAGTGCGAACAGGAGATGCGCAGCAGGCCGACCGGTTCATGCTCGAGGCCGCGCGCCTCGGCTTCGGCCTCGTCGAACTCGGCGATGATATCGACGGCGCGGCGGTAGAAGCGTTCGCCAGCCTCGGTGAGGCTCAAGGCGCGCGTCGTGCGCTGGAACAGGGAAGCGCTCAGCTGGCCTTCGAGGTCCTGGATGCGGCGCGACACCGTCGGCTGGCCCATGCCGAGATCGGTCGCTGCCTTGGAGAAACTGCCCGCGTCCGCCACACGGACGAACAGGCGCATTGCATCAATACGGTCCATGGATCGCTCCCCCATGCAGATTTCACATGAAACATATGGAGTGTTGCTGCGTTCTGCGAGCCCCCCCGATGAACCATCTTGGCGTCACGGAAAGACGCCGGACCGTCCGGTGTCTCATTCGACCGGAAACATGACGATGGCCGACCTGACAATCCATGATGAAACCAATGCGCCGGAAGCGGCGCGGCCGCTGCTGGAAAAGGTGAAGGCTGCCTATGGCTTCATTCCGAGCGTGCTCGGAATCATGGCGGAGAGCCCGCCGACGCTGGAAGCCTACCAGTCCTTGCAGGGACATTTCGCGAAAGCCGGCTTCACCCCGCTCGAAGCGCAGGTGGTGCAGATCACGACCAGCGTCGAGAATGAATGCCACTATTGCGTCGCCGCGCATTCGGCGGTTGCGGATGCCGGCAAGCTCGACATGGATGTGATCAATGCGGTGCGCGACAATCGCCCGATCGCCGATCCGAAACTGGAAGCGCTGCACGCGTTCACCCGGTCCGTGGTGCGGGGCAGGGGCTTTGTCTGCGACGCGCAGGTCGGTGCGTTCCTGAATGCCGGCTATTCCCGAGCGGCAGTGCTGGGCGTCATCCTCGGCGTCGCGATGAAGACGATCTCCAACTATGTGAACCATGTCGCAGAGACGCCGCTCAATCCGCAATTCAAGGCCTATGCCTGGTCGCCGCGCAAGCAGGGAGATTTTGCCGCCTGATGCCGGACAGGCAGGCGATCACGGACGCGAGAGATGTTTCTCACGCGTTCGTGGCCTGCCTTCACGGGCGTTTGCTTTGCCTGTGAACCGGCAAGGTGAGACAAACCGGCAAGGACGGGAGACACACCATGATCGACAAACTCAAGACCTGGGCGCCGGTCGCCTATAGCCTCATCGCTGCCGCTGTCTTCCTCGACAGTCTGCGGTTCAAGTTCACCAATGCAGTTGAGACACAGGTGATCTTCGGCCGCCTCGATGCCTGGGCCGCGTCGTTCGGTGCCAAGGGCCTGTTCGCGCAGACCGGACTGTTCAGTCAGTATGTTATCGGATCGGCGGAACTCGTCGCCTCCGGCCTGTTGTTGCTGGGCTTGTTCCCCGCCCTGCGCCGGCTGCAGACGGTCGGTGCCGCCGTTGCGGTTGCGGTGATGTCCGGTGCGGTGAACTTTCACCTGTGGACGCCGCTCGGCATTGACCCGAACAATGATGGGGGCGGGCTGTTTGCCATGGCGGTTACGGTCTGGCTCACGTCGATCGCCTTCCTTGTGTTCCGCCGCAAGACTCTCTTCGCCATTCTCGCCGGTGTCCGCGACGCGCTCGTTCCCTCGACCGCGCCGCCGCGCCTTTCCCCCATCGAAGCCGGGCGCACCCCTGCCTGAGCTTCGTGCCGGCCGCCCCGATCTCCCCCTCCCCAAAGGGCGGCCGGCCTAGTTTTCCCAGACCCACGACAAGGATCATTCAGATGAAATTCCGGACACTTCTCATCGCAGCCCTGATCGCCGGTGCCCCCGCCGCGACCTTCGCACCTGCCGCATTCGCCGAGGCACCGATTTATACCGGCACGTTCTCGAACGTTGCGGTGCAGGGCTATGACCCCGTCGCCTATTTCAGCGAGGGCAAACCGGTGAAGGGCTCGACCGGTTTCACCACCGAATACATGGGCGCGACGTTCCAGTTCGCGTCGGCCGCCAATCGCGATGCCTTCATCACCGACCCGGCCGCCTATGCCCCGCAATATGGCGGCTACTGTGCCTGGGCGATGGCCGACGGCAAGTATGCCAAGGGCGATGCGAACTTCTGGAAAATCGTCGACGGCAAGCTCTACCTGAACTTCAACAAGAGCATCCAGAGCAAGTGGAATGCAGACGTGCCGGGCTTCATCAGCAAGGCCGATGTCGAGTGGGCCGCCAAGCAATAGGTCCGTAAACCTGTAATGACTGCAGGGCCTCTGGAATCGCAAACCCCCGTCCGGCGATTTCCGGGCGGGGGTTTTTGCGAGGCCCGCCGGGCGTGTCGTCGACGGCCAAGAAAAAAGCGGACGAGGTTTCCCTCGTCCGCTTCATTCTGAAAAAGTCCGGAGACTTATTTCTTCTTTGCGGCCGGCTTCTTGGCAGCAGGCTTTGCTGCTTTCGGAGCGGCGGCTTTTTTCGCTGCGGGCTTCGCAGCTTTTGCCGGCTTGGCAGCAACTTTTTTTGCTGCCGGTGCGGCTTTCTTCGGTGCTGCTGCCTTGGCGGCGGGTTTCTTCACAGCGGGTTTCTTTGCAACTGCCATTTCGATCTCCTGTCGTTGGCCATTTCTCAATAGTGTGATTCGCGCGAAATCAACTCCAGATTTTCGTCTGTGAGGTGAGACGAAACACACGTTCCGTGTGCGGTCAATGACCTCTTTGCGCCCAGACCTTCAGGATGTGATGGGCGATAGCCATCGGCGGCGGGCAGAAGATCGACCCGTGCGTTCCTTCGAGGATGCTTTTCATCTCGTCGCGGGTCACCCATTGCGCCGACTCGATTTCCTTTTCGTCGATCGTCAGGTCGAACGAGTCGGCCTCGAGAATGAGTCCCACCATCAGCGAAGACGGGAACGGCCAGGGCTGGCACGCGATGTATTCGGCGCTCGCCGGATCGCAAGAAACCCCCGCTTCTTCGAACAATTCTCGCGCTGCGGCCTGTTCGATCGTCTCACCCGGCTCGCAGAATCCGGCGAGGCAGGAATGGAATCCGGGCGGCCACATTTTTTGCCGGCCGATCAACGCACGTCCATCTTTCACCGCCAGCATGATCGCCACCGGATCGGTGCGCGGAAAATGTTCGGTGCCGCAAGCGGGGCATTGCCGTTTCCAGCCGGCCTCGACGCGCGCACTTTCGGCGCTGCATTTTGAGCAGTACCTGTGACTGTCATGCCACAGGAAAATCGACCGCGCGGTCGACGCACAGTTCGCATCCATCGGTGAAAGAGTCGCAGCGGCGGCGCGGAAATCGCGGAACGCACCCGCACCGGCAACGAGCGACGAATCAAGATCGAATCGTTCCGGCAGGTCCATCGCGAAAACCGGCGCGCCCTGCTTGTCCTCGCCGAGGAAAAGCCGCGGCGAACCGGGCGAAAGTTTTTCCGCTTCAGGTCCGAGCCAGACCAGCGACTCCGCGCGCGCCGTATCGACAAGGGGTTCGCCTTTTCGCATCAGCAGGATCAGCGCATCGTCCTGACGGAATGCTGTTTCCAGCCAGGCTTCGTCCGTGCGCCGGTGCGCGGCACGCTCAATCGGTTTTGCCGCAAGCGGCATGTCATTCGAGTTCGTCATTTCTGCTCCGCGTTCCCTCGTGCGTTCATTCCTGCGTCGCGGCGGCGATCTTGTCGACTGTCCGGCGTGTAACCTTGAGGACAGTTCCGTGACGCGTGCCTTCGGGAAAGTGGATGCGTCCGGTGGGTGCCGAAGCGGCCAGTGAGGCCAGGGTTCCGGACGTCCCCATGTTCCGCTCCAGGTTCCGGTTAAGGCCCGCGCCTGCGCCAGGTTCCGCTATGCAAGGGAGGCATCCTGCCCGCAGCCCATGGCCAAAAGCCGGTTTCTCGGGTATCGCGCGCGCAAATCACAGTTTCCTCCCCTCCCGAAAGTTCGTCTGCATGTCCACGCCTATCGAGAAAATGCGCAATATCGCGATCATCGCCCACGTCGACCACGGCAAGACCACGCTGGTCGACGAGCTGCTCAAGCAGGCCGGCACGTTCCGCGCCAATGAGAAGACCGCCGAGCGCATGATGGATTCCAACGATCTCGAGCGGGAGCGGGGCATCACGATCCTCGCAAAGACCACCTCGGTCGAGTGGAAAGGCCACCGGATCAATATCGTCGACACGCCGGGCCACGCGGACTTCGGCGGCGAGGTCGAGCGTATCCTGCAGATGGTGGACGGTGCCATCGTGCTGGTCGACGCGTCCGAAGGCCCGATGCCGCAGACCAAGTTCGTGGTCTCCAAGGCCCTGAAGGTCGGCCTGCGGCCGATCGTTGCGATCAACAAGATCGACAAGCCGGAGCGCCGGCCCGACGAAGTCGTCAACGAAGTCTTCGACCTCTTCGCAAACCTCGACGCGACTGACGAACAGCTCGATTTCCCGATCCTTTACGGGTCGGCCAAGCAGGGCTGGATGTCGAAGCAGTACGAGACCGCCGCTGCCAACATGGACGAACTGTTCCAGCTCGTGGTCGATCATGTGCCGGTGCCGAAAGTCGAGGAAGGCCCGTTCCGTTTCCTCGCGACGACGATTTCTGCGGACCCGTTCCTCGGCCGCATCCTGACCGGCCGGATCTCGTCCGGCACGGTCAAGCCAAACCAGCAGATCAAGGTCCTTGCCCGCGACGGTTCGCTGGTCGAACAGGGCCGGGTATCGAAAGTCCTCGCCTTCCGCGGCCTTGAGCGCGTGCCAGTAGAAGAAGGTGTCGCTGGCGACATCGTCTCGCTGGCTGGCATGACCAAGGCGAACGTCGCTGACACGTTCTGCGATCCGTCCGTCTCGACCCCGATCGAAGCCCAGCCGATTGACCCGCCAACCATCTCCATGGCCTTCCGTGTCAACGATTCGCCGCTCGCCGGCACTGAAGGCACCAAGGTCACGTCGCGGATCATCTGGGACCGCCTCGTCAAGGAAGCCGAAGGCAACGTCGCGCTGAAGGTCGAGCGTGCCACCGATTCGGAATCCTTCACGGTCTCCGGCCGGGGCGAACTGCAACTCGCCGTGCTGATCGAGACGATGCGCCGCGAAGGCTTCGAACTCGGCGTCTCGCGTCCGCAGGTCGTGATGCAGACCGACGAGAAGGGAAACAAGCTCGAGCCCGTCGAAGAAGTCATCATCGACGTCGACGACGAGCATACCGGCATCATCGTGCAGAAACTGTCGGAGCGGAAAGCCGACATGCTCGACATGCGCCCGTCCGGCGTCGGCCGCACACGCATGGTGTTCCATGCCCCGACGCGTGGCCTGATCGGGTATCAGGGCGAACTGATGTCGGATACGCGCGGCACCGCCATCATGAACCGCATCTTCCACGAATACGCCCCGCACAAAGGCCGCATCCAGGGCCGCCACACCGGTGTGCTGATCGCCATGGAGCAGGGCGAGGCTGTGGCATTCGCGCTCTGGAACCTCGAAGACCGTGGCCCGATGATCATCCATCCGGGTGCAAAAGTGTATGCCGGCATGATCATTGGCGAGCACAATCGCGACAATGATCTCGAAGTGAATGTCCTGAAGGGCAAGAAGCTTACCAACATGCGCGCGTCGGGCACCGATGAAGCGGTGCGCCTGACGCCGCCTATCCAGATGACCCTGGAAAAGTCGCTCGCCTATATTTCTGACGACGAACTGGTCGAAGTAACCCCGACCAATATCCGCCTGCGCAAGGTCTTCCTCGACTCGAACGAACGCAAGCGCAACTCCAAGAAGATCGACGCGTAAGCGCCGCCGGGAGAGATTCGCCAATTTGGGTGTTCCGCGTTGACATCGGCTGGTCCCCTCATAGGGTTCCGAGATCAGCGGGATACTCCATGAGGTGCGTGGGATGATGCGGTTCGGCGCAGCGGTGGCGGCTTGGCTGGCGGCACTGGTATTCTATGTCAGCATAGAAATGAGCCTCGTGGAGGCTGTCCAGGGAAGTGTCGATCCGACCCGGCCAACTGAATCCTCGGACGTCCTGGGGGCTGTCTGCTTTGCGGCGATGATCGGCATGGCTGTAGGCGGCGCTGTGTACGCATTCATCCTCCGGCTCAATCGTCGCCCAAGGTCGCGGAAAGACTACCTGATTGCGGCGGCTGTGACTTTCGCAGCCCTTTTCGATTCCTGGAGCGGGTGGCTCTCCTGGAATGGCAGTCAGTTTGTCAACGCAGATGGCTCGCAGCAATTCGGGAATGGCTTTGCAGTTCACGTTTTCGGGTTGGCCTCAGCTTTCGTCGTGGTTCGCTTCCTTCTGCCGAAGGCTTACAAACCGAAACCTGAATCTGCGTCGTCCTCTTCGCCGCCGCCGCAAACCCTGACGCCGCCTCTCAAGGCGCTCATTACCATGCTCGCCCAACTGGCCAAGGCGGACGGCGTCATAAAGGCAGAAGAGATCGAAGTGGTTTCCCGGTTCCTCCGGCAGGAAGTCAATCTGTCCGGAGAAAATCTGCGAGCGGCCCAGACTTTCTTCCAGCAGGCCAAGAATTCGACCACTCTCTTTTCTGCCCACGCTGCGGAGTATGCACGCGCCAAGGCGAACAATGCGAACACGCTGACTTCAGTTCTCCTTCTGCTCGTCGAGATCGCGTCCGCCGACAATGATATTTCTGCGCCCGAAATGGCCCTGCTCGAACAGGCCGCCGATGCGTTCGGCTTGAAGGCACTGCTGAAACGCGTCCTGTCATCGGGCGGGCGCGGCAATGGGGATTCGGATCGCTCCACCGGCACAGGCCAGCAGCGCCCGGGAAGCGGCGGTGGGGACGCGCCAGAGGCCATCCTCGGCGTCCGCCCCGGCGCGACGCAGGAAGAAATCCGCAAGGCCTATATTGAGAAGGTGCAGCAATACCATCCGGATAAGGTGGCCCACCTTGGTCCCAAGCTTCGCGATTTTGCCGAGGCCGAGATCAAGCGGCTCAACGCCGCCTACGAGATACTCAAGGGCCGGGCCTAGCTCGCCTCACGACATCAGTGTCGGCAGCCAGAAGATCATCGATGCGCCGACGCTGCCGACGGCGGTGAACGCCGTCGCGGCGGCGAGGGCGATGGCCATGGTGGCCTTGGCGGGGCCGCTCTTCCGGCGCTGTGCGAGGAAATAGAGTTCCAGAACCAGCAGGGCAAACAGCCAGGTGGAGGCGGCAGCAATGTCTGCCGGGCCGGTCAGGGTACGTGTCGTCCCCGGCATCTGCCCGGACGTGGCAAGGAAATAAAACCCGTACCCGACGCGGAAGAACCAGACCCCGCTCACCGCAATGAACATGCGCAGGGCCCAGCGGCGATGGTCGTCGAACCGCCGTTGCATCGCCGCACGCAGGGCGAGCAGGGCGAACGAGATGATCAGCACTGCGTCCAGCGTGTTCACCAGGATGATCTGCGTCGCCCCGAACTTTTCGCGGGAGTAAGTCAGGTAGAGCGCACCCAGACTCATGAAGACGGCGATAGTGACGTAGAACCGGCCATTCCAGCGATGGAAGGTCCGGAACCGGTTGCGCACCTGCGGGATCAGCTGCAGCGGCCCGCTCGCGGTGATCCAGAAGGCGACGAGGACGTGCGACAGGAACAGGGCATTGCCCACCGGGTCTTCCTGCAGGAAGCCGTGGATCACACGGCCGTCGATCCGTTCGAAGTCTCCCTGTGCGCTCGCGACATAATAGAAGCCCGCGATATAGATGACGAAGGCCAGCTGGCCGAGCGCGGCGGTGACGAACCAGACGGCGCCCATGCGCGACAGTGCCTTGCGAGTGTCGAGGATCGGGCGGGGGCGCTGGATGATGGCGCGGTCGGTCATGCGGTGTTCACTCCGGCGGGGATAGGGCTTGCACCTGCCTACCGGACGCGGAACTCTGCCCCCATGACCCTTCGCGACTCTTTCCTGTCCCTGCGTATCAGGCTGAGGCCGGGCGCATGACCCGGACCGCCACGGTTTCGGCCGGCTATGCCACGGCGCTGCTCGACCTCGCG
>JBGSKI010000237.1:0-1822 GCA_041741315.1 Hyphomonas sp.
CTTATCAGGCAGAAGTGGCTGGATAAGCCGCCACTCCGCATCCGAAAGATCAAAACGGGCCATCGACAACCTCCTGTCAAAATGGAGATTGAATCACACTTCGGCCTCAACAGGAATCCTGTTTATGAGTACAGAATCTAGCCGCCTGACGGCAAAAAACGGACCCTGGGCCAGGCCCGGTCCGGACCGAAGCGCACTGCCATTGACGGGCCACGTCCAACAGCGTCACAAGTCGGCGATCCAAATCGCTCTTGCCCGAACATCGGACGGTTTTCATGCCCGACACCCTCATCTCCGCCGGACTGGACTGGGACAGTCTCGACACAATCAAGTTTGCCGACGAAGAGGCCCTCCTCGAATCGCTGCTGAAGCAGGTGCCTGTCTCTGACGCGATACGCGCCGCCGCCCGCCGCCGGGCGCTCGACCTGGTCGAGACCGCCCGTGCCAAGGGCCGGCGCAAGGGCATGATGGAAAGCTTCCTTGAGGAGTTCGGCCTGTCCAATGCCGAGGGCCTCGCCCTGATGTGCCTCGCAGAGGCGCTGCTGCGCGTGCCGGACTCGGCCACCCGCGACGACCTGATTGCCGAGAAGATCCGTTCCGGCGACTGGGGTGCCCACCAGGGGCAGTCGAATTCCTGGCTGGTCAATGCCTCGACCTGGGGCCTGATGCTCACCGGCCGCGTCATCGGCGTGCCCGACAGTGCCATCAAGGGCCCGGCCTCGTTCGTTGGTGGCCTGATCCGCGAAAGCGGCGAACCGGTCATCCGCGCCGCGATGATGCAGGCGATGCGCATCATGGGCGAACAATTCGTCCTTGGACGGAACGTCAAGGATGCAATCAAACGCGGCCGGCGCATGGTCAAGGCTGGCGAGGCGGCGCATTTCAGTTTCGACATGCTGGGGGAGGGGGCCCGCACTGCCGCCGACGCCGCCCGCTATCTCATGGCCTACCAGAACGCCATCGACGCCGTCGCCGCCGACAAGGACGCCGCCGCCGCGCCGGAAGCTGCCAATGGCATCTCGGTCAAGCTCTCCGCGCTGCATCCGCGCTATGAGGCGGTCAACGAAGCCCGCGTGATGGACGAACTCTATCCGCAGGTGCTCGGCCTCTGCCGCCAGGCCGCCAAGGCCAATATCAATCTCTGCCTCGACGCCGAAGAAGCTCACCGGCTCGTGCTCAGCCTGAAACTGTTCGAACGCCTCGCCCGTGCGCCGGACCTGAAAGACTGGGGCGGTCTCGGCCTCGCCGTACAGGCCTACCAGAAGCGCGCCCTCGGTGTCATCGAGCGCCTCCGCCTGCTCGCCGGCGAGACCCGTCGCCGGTTCATGGTCCGCCTCGTCAAGGGTGCCTATTGGGACAGCGAGATCAAGCACGCACAGGTCGAGGGCTATCCGAACTTCCCGGTCTTCACCACCAAGCAGGGCACCGACTTCCACTATCTCGCCTGCGCCAGGGCGATGCTGGAGGCCGCTCCCGTCCTCTATCCGCAATTTGCCACGCACAATGCCCACACCCTCGCCACGGTCGACCTGATGGCCGAGTCCATGGGCGTCACAGGCTACGAGTTCCAGCGCCTGCACGGCATGGGCGAGCCGCTCTACGATGCGGCGAAGGCCGGCGGCCGCGTCCGCGTCTATGCCCCCGTCGGCGCGCATGAAGACCTCTTGCCCTATCTCGTCCGCCGCCTGCTCGAGAACGGCGCGAATACGAGTTTCGTACATTCCTTCCTCGATCCCGACGTGCCCGCCGAACAGGTCGTCGCCGACCCGATCGCCAAGGTTGAGGCCGGCCCCCGCCGCCATCCGCGCATCCCGACCCCGCC
>JBGSKI010000238.1:0-5107 GCA_041741315.1 Hyphomonas sp.
CCACGCCGACTTCGCCCTGACAGCCCATCTCCGCTCCGGAGATCGACGCCCGCTGCTTGTAGAGGAGACCGACCCCGCCCGCCGTCAGCAGGAACCGCCGCAGGCGCTCGGTCTTGTCCTCCGCATCCGCGCAATAGTGCCGGATCACGGCCGGGATGATGCCCGCCGCGCCATTGGTCGGCGCGGTCACCACTTGCCCGCCATTGGCGTTCTCTTCGTTGACGGCCATGGCGTAGACGTTCAGCCAGTCGAACAATTGCTCCCGCTCGTTCGAGCCCGGCGAGTCCTGAAGTTTCTTCCAGATGCCCGGCGCGCGGCGGCGCACCATCAGCCCGCCCGGCAACGTCCCCTCGCGTACCAGGCCCCGGTCGATGCAGGCGAGCATCACGTCCGCGATCCGGTCGAGCGCGGCTTCAGTTTCGGCGCGCGGACGCATCGCGTCTTCGTTCGACAGGATCACTTCGGCGATGCTCATGCCGTCCGCCGCACAGATGCCGAGCAGCTCTGCGGCCGACCCGAACGGGCGCGGCACGTCCGGGCCGACCGGCAGGATATCGTCCTCGACCGGCTTCTGCAGTTGCCGCTCGGTCGCGATGAAGCCGCCACCGGTGGAATACCAGGTCTGGTCGGCAAGCGCCTCACCCGCCGCATCGAACGCGCGCAAGCGCATGCCGTTCGGATGCAGGACCGGCAGGATATGATAGGCGAAGACGATATCCGTACCCGGATCGAATTCGATCGCCTGCCCTCCGGCAAGCCGGAGGCTGCGGGCCGCCTCCAGCGCTGCGACATCCGCATCGGCGGCATCCGGGTCGAGCGTTTCCGGCTCGAAACCCAGCAGGCCGAGCATCACTGCCTTTGGCGTCGCATGGCCCGCCCCTGTCAGGGCCAGCGACCCCTGAAGTTCGACCTCGATCCGCCGGACGCGGTCTTCGATGCCCGAATCGGCAAGGGCCGCCCGGAACCGGTTGGCAATCCGGATCGGTCCGACCGTGTGCGAACTCGACGGCCCGATGCCGACGCGGAAGAGATCAAGGACTGAGAGCATGGCCTGCCTGAAAAAGTTTCATACGAAACCATTCCTGCCTTGACCCTCTCCATGGCGCAAGCACCCGGGTATGAACAGACCCGCTCCAAGAGGGGCATCTTACGTACAGTTTTCGCGTTTTATGGACTCTTTATGGACAGTCTTATGGACACTTCGAAGCCCATCTATCCCCGGGTTCCGGCATCCGTTTCGTCATGCGAATAGATCCAGTCATTCTGCTTGCGAATGAATTCCGGCGACAGGCCGGCCGCCAGCATCATCGGCACATAGGTGCCGAACCGGCTGACCGGATCGCCGCGATGGAACAGGGCCTCATTCCGCCGCACGCTGACCTGCACCCGCGTCGTTCTCGGCTTCCGGCTGTTTTCGTAATCTGCAATCCCGGCAACAGGATTGCGGGATTTCGCAAGGTTGACCGCCAGCGACCAGGCATCCTCGATGGCCATCGCCGCCCCCTGCGCCTGGAACGGCAGCATCGGATGGCACGCATCTCCCAGCAGCACGACGCGGGCATCGCTCCAGCGCGGCAGGGGCGCCCGGTCGTATAGCGGCCAGCGGTTCAGCACCGCCGCCTTTTCGACGATGGCGCGGATCGTCGGGTGCCATCCCCTGAAGTCCTTCAGGGCCTGCTCCTTGCCCCCCGTAGCGGTCCAGGATTCTTCGCCGGGCTGCTGTGACTGCACCACCCCCACGAAGTTCGCGAGGCTTCCCCGGCGCAGCAAATAGGTCACCGCATGACGCCTCGGGCCGACCCAGACGCATGCCGTCGGCGGCGGCGCGAGGTCGCCGAGTTCCTTCACCGGCACCGTCGCCCGCCATGCCACATGCTGCGTAAACCGCGGCGTATCCGGCCCCTGCATCTGGCTGCGCACCACCGAATGGATGCCGTCAGCGCCAACCAGGACATCCGCGTCCACCGTTGCGCCGCCGACAAAATGTGCTTTGACTCCAACGCCTTTCGGCTCGTACCGCTCCAGCCTCATGCCGAGGCGCAGGGCGTCCGGTGCCCGGATCGCCAGTTCGTTCTGCAGCGCTTCGATCAGGTCTGCCCGGTGGACGTGGATATATTCAGCGCCCCAGCGGTTCACCGCCTCCTTGCGCAGCGGCACCTCGAAAATCCGCATCCCGCTGCGGCCCCAGCGCATTTCCATGGCTTCCGGCCGGAACGCATCGCGCATCACCCGCGCATCGAGGCCGAGCGCGCGAATGACCTTCATCGCATTCGGGGTAAGTTGCAGGCCCGCGCCGATTTCGCTGAGCCGTCCGGCCTGCTCCGCCACCGTCACCCGGTGGCCGTGGCGCTGCATCGCCAGCGCCGTTGTCAGGCCGCCAATACCCCCACCGATGACCAGAACGTCCATGTCAGCTCCGCTCGGTCATTCTACCGAATCATTTGGGCCGCGAGGGGTCTTCCTTGCCGCCGATCAGCACGAACCGGCGGTCGCAATACTTGCACTCGACGAAGTCCTCGTCGCCCATTTCATACCACACCTTGGGATGCCCCAGCGCGCCGCCGCCGCCATTGCAAGACACCTTATGGCTCGTAACCATTGAGATTTCAGGGGGGGCAAACACGTCGCGCTTGATGGGCATGGGTGACTAATCCGTTCGAGTAAGGGCCGGGCGCTTGCTCGCCCCGCTCCCCGGCCCTACCTAAAGCGCTCCCACGGGCCGCGCAAGGAGCGGCTTGCCGCAGTGAAAGCAGGACCTGATGAGCCAATCCCTCTCCGCCCCGGAATACGCCATCGAGGTCGAGAACCTGAAAAAGGTCTATCACGCCTCCGGCAAGATGCCCGAAAAGCTCGCCCTGAATGACGTCACCCTGCGGATTCCGCGCGGATCGATCTTCGGCCTGCTCGGGCCCAACGGCGCAGGCAAGTCCACCTTTATCAACATCCTCGCAGGTCTGGTAAACAAGACCAGCGGCACCGCCCGCATCTGGGGCCTCGATATCGACCAGCACCCGCGCCAGAGCCGTGCCGCGATCGGCGTGGTCAACCAGGAAATCGTTGCCGACCCCTTCTTCACCCCGATGGAGATGCTGGAACTGATGGCCGGCTTCTATGGCGTGCCCAAGAATGAGCGCCGCAGCCTCGAAATCCTCACTGCCGTGGGCCTCGATGACAAGAAAGATGCCTATGTGCGGCAATTGTCGGGCGGCATGAAGCGCCGGCTGATGGTCGCCAAGGCGCTGGTCCATAACCCGCCGGTCCTGATCCTCGACGAACCCACCGCCGGCGTCGATGTGGAACTGCGCCGGTCCCTCTGGACCTATGTACGCCAGCTGCACGACGAGGGAACGACGATCATCCTGACCACGCACTACCTCGAAGAAGCCGAGGAACTCTGCGACACGATCGCCATCGTCAATCACGGCGAAATCGTTGCCTGCGAGCCAACGCCGCAATTGCTGTCACGGCTCGACTACAAGACCCTCGTAATCACACCGAAGGTGAAGCTCGATACCGTGCCCGAGCCACTGCAGGACCTCGACGCGGTGATCCGGCCGAACGGCAACCTGGCCATCACTTTCCGCACCCGCGAGACCGGCATCGGTCGCCTGCTGGAACAGGTCCGCAATGCCGGAATCGGAATCGGGGACCTCGTTACCGAAGCCCCCGACCTGGAAGACGTGTTCCTGTCCCTGACGCGCGAACCGGCCTGAAACCAGTCCCGGAGGGCCTCCGGATCAGGCGCTTTGCTTGATCCAGTC
Organism: Hyphomonas sp.; assembly: GCA_041741315.1. Taxonomy (GTDB): domain Bacteria; phylum Pseudomonadota; class Alphaproteobacteria; order Caulobacterales; family Hyphomonadaceae; genus Hyphomonas. The sequence goes on from JBGSKI010000238.1 coordinate 3,762, forward strand.
GGCAATCGCCTGCTTGCTCATCGCGCCGAGATGCGTCGCAGTCACCTTGCCGTTCTTGAAGATCATCAGGGTCGGCAGGCCGCGCACGCCGTATTTCGATCCGGCGACCGGGTTCTCGTCGACATTGATCTTGGCGACCTTGATTTTGCCGGACAATTCGTCCGAAACGGCCTCCAGATGCGGCGCCATCTGCTTGCACGGCCCGCACCATTCGGCCCAGAAATCCACAACGACCGGAACATCCGAATCGGCGATCACGCCATCGAAGTCGTCGTCAGTCACATTGATTGCAGCCATTGGCGCGGTCCTTCATTTTGCTCGTTCGAGAGTGGTAGATAAGGACTCTTGATCCAAGTCAAACCTCGCTGCGGACACGATTTAGCGATTCTAACAGTAGCGCTTCCGGCAGCGGCATCAGTTTCGGCCCGTCCGTCCAGCAAAGGGCAGCACTGACCCGGCGGTCGCGCCATGCTTCGCGCAGCACAGCCCAATAGGCTGCCATCTGCAGCAGATAGGACGGCGCGACGCCTTCCACGCTGTCCGGTGCCGGCTGATCGGTCTTGAAATCGACGACCAGAACCTCGTCCGGGGTGACCACGAGGCGGTCGACCCGGCCGTTGATGACGAGGCCCTTCGGCAGCAGGTCCGAATGCCCGATGATGGCCGCTTCCGGCCTGCCCCCGGGCGCAAACACGGCCGACATGGCGGGATCGTTCAGTACGCCCAGCGCCGCGCCGAGCATTTCAGCTCTCTGCTCGTCCGAAAGGGATGCATCCCGTGCGAGGAAGGCCGCGCCAGCGCCTTCGCGGTCGTCCGCGGGCAATGCCGGCAGGTATTGCAGCAGGGCGTGGATCATCCGCCCGCGCTTCAGCCGTGCCTCGCGCCCCTGACCGAACGGCGCATTGACCGGCATGGACTTGGCGAGCAGGCCGGTCGGCGCCGTGAACGCCCGTGCCGGACTCGCCGCCTCCGCAACGGGGCGCAGCGCCCAGCCGGGCAACACATCCGCAGCGCGCTCCGGCTCATCTGCCAGCGGCACGCTTGGCCGCTCTATCCCGTATCGGAGGACGCCCGGCTCCTGTCCGGGGGCGAGATGGATCATGGCGTCGAGACAGAGCGCATACCAGGAGCGCGGGTCATACCCGGCGCCACCCTCCCGCCCGGTCCAATGCCCGGCGATCAGCAGCCGGTCCTGTGCCCGCGTGAGTGCCACATAGAGCAGGCGGCGGTGTTCTTCCTCGGCCTTCGCGTCAGCAATCGCCCGGGCCAGCGCGACCTCCGGCACCTCGCCATCCTTGCGCGGAGACCAGACCGGAACGCCGTCCAGTGTGTGGATCCGCGCCCCG
>JBGSKI010000239.1:0-5245 GCA_041741315.1 Hyphomonas sp.
ACCTCAGCCGCAGCAGCACGATGTTCAGCGCATAGCCGACCGCCGAGAACAACATGGCGGCGATCCCCAGTACGCGGTCGCCGTCCGGCGGCGCGCCTGTGGTCCCGCCGGTTGCCGCAAGCGCTGCGCCAAGAAAGCCGACGAGCGATGCACCGATCGTCATCGGGCTCATCTTCTCGCCCAGGATCACCCGCGCGATCGGGGCGATCATCAGCGCGGCGGTGAAACCGAGCACCATGGCCTGGGCGAGGGGGATCTGGGTAATGGCGTAGAAGAAGCTGAGAGCCGAACTGACCTGCGCCAGCGACCGCAGCGCATGGAAACGGATGGCACGGCGGGTCGGAAACTTGCGGCCCGTCGACACGAACAGCGTCACCATGATCACCGATGCGACCATGTACCGCCACGCCGTCGCCGTCAGGACCGGCGTGCCACCCAGCGTGATCGCCTTCATCAGCGCATCGACCGAGCAGCCGCAGAACACGGCCAGAATGACAATCAGGATGGGATGGGGGCGGGGCATGGCGCCGAACCCTTCGCCGCGCCCGCTCCCGCCGTCAAGCGTGTCACACTGGCCGCCGGGGCAGGTTGGCGCGGGGTCAATCTGTATTGGCTTCAGGCTTTGGGTTAGATTCCGGCGAAAGGGACGTGCGATCCCGGCGATCCGAGCGGAGGAAGACCCATGGCAGACCATGCAACCCCTCTGGGCCTCGACCCGGATGCCCTGCGCGAGCGCTACCGTGCCGAGCGCGACAAGCGCGTGCGCACAGACGGCAATGACCAGTATGTCAACATGGCTGGCGACTTCGCGCATTTCATCGAGGATCCTTATTGCGAATTCATCCCCCGCGATGCCAAGACGGATCATGTCGAAGTGTGTGTCATCGGCGGCGGCTTTGGCGGGCTTCTGGCCGCCGCGCGGCTGCGCGAGGCCGGGTTCGACGACATCAGGATGATCGAGAAGGGCGGCGATTTCGGCGGCACCTGGTACTGGAACCGGTATCCCGGCGCGGCTTGCGACATCGAAAGCTATATTTACCTGCCGCTGCTCGAAGAGACCGGCTACATGCCGACCGAGAAATATGCCCGGGCACCGGAAATCCTCGAACACTCGCGCCGCATCGCGCGCAAGTTCGATCTCTACCGCAATGCTTTGCTCGGCACCGAAATCACCGGCATGGAATGGGACGAGTCCGCGCGGCAATGGACCATCCGGACCAATCGGGACGATCAGTTCACGGCGCAATTCGTCGTCATGTCGAACGGTCCGCTGAACCGGCCGAAACTGCCGGGCATTCCCGGCGTCGAGAGCTTTGCCGGGCATGCCTTCCATACCAGCCGCTGGGACTATGACTATACCGGCGGCGACTGCTCGGGCGGACTCGACCGGCTGAAGGACAAGGTGGTCGGCATCATCGGCACGGGCGCAACGGCCGTGCAATGCGTGCCCCACCTCGCGAAGGGGGCCAAGCATCTCTACGTGTTCCAGCGCACGCCCTCATCGGTCGACTATCGTGGCGACCGCCCGACCGATCCGGACTGGGTCGGCACCCTTCAGCCCGGCTGGCAGCGCGAGCGGATGGAGAATTTCAACACGCTGGTCTCCGGCGGCTTTGCGCCTGTCGATCTCGTGAAAGACGGCTGGACGGACATCATCCGCAACCTCCTGTTCATTGCGACGCAGGAAGGCAACCGCAACCTGACGCCGGAGCAGCTCACCGAGCTGGCGGAACTCGCCGACTTCAGGAAGATGGAACAGGTGCGCGGCCGGGTCGACGAGATCGTCGCGGACCCGGATACGGCGGCGGCGCTCAAGCCCTGGTACCGGCAATTCTGCAAGCGGCCCTGCTTCCACGACGACTATCTCGCCGCCTTCAACCGGGACAATGTCACGCTGGTCGACACCGACGGGCAGGGCGTCGATGCGATCACGCCGCACGGAATCGTCGTGCGGGGAGAAGAATACAAGATCGACTGCCTCGTCTACGCGACCGGGTTCGAAGTCGGCACGGATTATACGCGCCGGGCAGGATACAATCCGGTCGGCCGGGACGGCGTCTCGATGGACGATGCCTGGGCCGGCGGCATGCGCTCCCTGCACGGACTGTTCGTGAACGGATTCCCCAACATGGTCCTGATGGGGCCGGGGCAGGCCGGGTTCACCGCCAACTATCCCCACCTCCTTGCCGAGCAGGCGGTGCAGATCGCCTATGCCTTTGCCGAAACGAAATCGCGCCAGGCCTCCACGTTCGAAGTCTCAAGCGAGGCAGAGCAGGCATGGGTCGACGCGATCATTGCCAAGGCCATGCTGCGCATGAAATTCCTCGAGGAATGCACGCCCGGCTATTACAATAATGAAGGCAAGCCCGGTGACCGGGGCGTCCAGAACTCATCCTATGGCGAGGGTCCGAATGCGTATTTCGCGATCCTCCAGCGCTGGCGCGAGGAAGGCGCCCTGTCCGGGCTCGCCCTCAGCTGAGAGGCTGAGGACGGCCGGAAGACAGGGACCTAGAAGCGGATGCGCAGGTCGGAGATCGACTTGGCGATCGTCTTGTAGGCGTCAGTCAGTTGCTGGGCATTGTCCGGCGTGAAAGCGAACTCTTCACCCGAAGCACAGTAGGCGAGGATTTCCTTGCCGGCCGTCGGTGCGTTGAAGGCAACCGTATATATCCGCACATCCTTGGCCTTGATGTTGTCGCACATCTTCTTGGCTTGGTCGAACGAGCTGCCCTGTCCGCTATTGTGCCAGGTGTTGAACTCGCCATCGGTCATCAGGATGATCACCTTGGCCGAATCCGGCTCGTCATAGGCCAGCGGATCGGATCCCGACGGCCAGACAGAGTCCCACTTGGGCGCAATCGCATACCAGCCCCAGGCGACACCGATATGGCCGGCCGTGCCGCCCTCCGGTTCGAGAGCGTCGATATAGTCGATCAGGTCGGACCGATCGTAGGTCAGCGGCAGCGGTTCGGCATCGTTGCAGGACTCGGCGTCCCACTGCTTCTTGCTTTCATTGTAGTTGACCGTAGCCGGAACGAACCAGGCCGAAGGGCCGGGGTCTTCATCGGTGAACGCCTCTGCGCCAATGCGTTCCTTGATGCAGGTGTTCGTGATGCTCGATGTGACGGTTCCTGACACCCACTGTGTCGTGTATTTCTTGCACTTGCCTTTTTTGTTGTACTTCGTGCAGACCTGCACCCACTGGCCGCCAGTCCCGACATGGGTGCGGACCGGGTCGATGTTGGTCACGTCCTGGAAATAGTCGCCAGCATTCATCATCGAAGAGTACGACACCATTGCGATGCGCACGTCTCCTTCGGTGGCCGTGGTGCCGGTTGTCGGCAAAAGAACATCGACCGCATCTTCGGCGGCATCCTTCAGCGCTTCCATCTTGCCATTGTCGTCCATCGATCCGGACACGTCGAACACGAAAGCGACGTCGACCAGGCCGATGCCATAGGTCGAACCCGAACTGACCGAAAAGTCGAGACTCTGCTTTCCGAGCATCGCAGTAAGGGTGGTGGTCTGGGCGCACTTGATCGACGCATCGAGATCTTGCGATCCCGCGGCCAGGGTCGTGCTCACCGAGCCGCAGGTCAGCCCGCCGGAATGCGTTTTGATTGCCGAACTGACATAGGTATTGATGTAGGTCTGGATCTGCTGCAGCGACTTGCCGTCCTGCATTTCGCGGGAGCCGGCGATGACGGCGCTGTCGAGCACATACTGCACGAACTGGCGTTTGGAGTTTGCCGTCTGCAGGTCAACGGCCATGCCGACCAGCGCCAGGATCGGCACCATGGTCAACGCGGCGATGACCGCAACGTTGCCGGATTCATTCTTTCGAATCTGTCGATTTACCGAGTACATCTCGATCCCTCTCCCAATTACCGGACAACATACCCTCGGGTGATTGATTACGTTTCAACGGGCGTCCGGATTTTTCCAGGATGCCGAAACCTGTTGTTAGTCAGTTGAGAGGATTTGAAAAAAACTCAAATATTACAAAGATATACGACGATGTAAGATCCTTGCGGCCCATGATTATGGATCTGCTGGTGCCAATAATTCTGCATGCTTTTCAAGAAGTCCGCCGGAAAAAGGCACGCAGCGGGCAGGCGTTCCGCCTATTTCGCAAACCATTCCGTCAGGATCTCCGCTTCGGCGTCGAAGGCGGACGTGCCCGGTGTGACCAGTTCGACATGACCGCTGGCGGGTACCTCCACATAGCGCGCAGCGCTGCCCGCGAGGCTGGCTTTGTCCGTGTACGATTGCCCCAACACAGGCGGCGCAATCCTGTCATTGGCGCCGTTGACGCTGACCTGCTCTGCCGGAAACGGCAGGAGGCGGGCCGGCGACGTATCCCCAAAGACGTCCGGCCGGGCCTCGCTGGCGGCCCCCGTCAGCTTACTCATGACGTTGGCGAGACACTCTGCCTGCGTCACCGGGGCGGAGGCTTCGAGGTCTGCAAGGCCGCCGGAATTGACGATCAGACCGATCGGCAAGGGATCGGCAGACCAAAGCGGGCTCGTCTCCGGCAGGTTGCCACGTGCCGCCAGCCAGAGCGCAAGGTGTCCGCCGGCGGAATGTCCGATCGCCGCGATGCGTTGCGTATCGAGGTTCAGTTCCCCGGCATGGTCGCGCAGGGCGTCGGCGGCGCGGGCGACATCCTCGAACGTGCCGGGATAGCCGCCGCCCGGCTCGTCGACGCCGCGATACTCGATGTTCCACACCGCAAGACCGCGCTGGCGCAGGTCTTCGGCGGCCCAGTCCATCAGTGTACGGTCGGCGATCTCCTTCTGCCAGCAACCGCCATGCACCATCACCACGACCGGGAACGGGCCGTCTCCCTCCGGGAGCCAGACATCGACAACATCGCTCGCCCCCGCGCCCGTCCTGATTTCCCGGGTCGCCACCGGACGGGGCCGGGACACAAGGTCTGACCATTTCAGCAAGACGGGCGCCTCCATCTGCGCTTGCGGCGGCGCGGGGGCCACAGGCGTGCCGCAACCCGCCAGCAATCCGCACAGCACCGTCATCAAGGAAAAAGCCATCTGTCGCATCGGTTACTTGCTACTGGCCTTTGCCGGGCCTGTCATGCATGAAAGCGGCGATGATCCTTCCCGCCCTCCCCACGCAGCGCAGCGATGCACAGGCGCTCGATCGCGCCGACCCGCTCGCCGAACGGCGCGACCTGTTCGACCTGCCGGAGGGCATAACCTATCTTGTCGGCCATTCGCTTGGCCCC
>JBGSKI010000240.1:0-3575 GCA_041741315.1 Hyphomonas sp.
GGCGCGTCCGGGCATGCCGGGCCTGCTGGCAGGCTCTGCGCTGCTGGGCGCCGTCCTGCTCCTGTCACTGATCCTGCCGGCCCAGATCAGCAATGCGGTGAGGCCGGCCTGGCCTGCCCTGCTGGTGGGCATGTTCGTCGCGTTTTCCTACCGTCCGGAATGGCTGGCCCGGGCACCGGCTGGCGCCGCGCCGGACACGGCCACCGAAGGCCTGCGCCTGATCCTCTCCTGGGCCTTCCTGACCTGGGCCTTCTTCGAGCTGATGCCGACGCATCTCAGCCATTATATCCTGCCCGCCTATCCGGCTTTCGCGCTGCTGGGCGGGTATGCGGCGGTGAAGCTGGCGGACGGCTACAGGATGCCGGTATCCCGGACGATCTCGATCGTGCTGTTTGCCGCCGGAGCGATCCTGCTGCTGGCGGCGTCCTATCCGGGCGTCACGCACTGGTTCATGGAAGAGACCGCGAGCGACTTCAAAACCGTCAGTTCGGACCAGGTGCTCGCCGCCTGGTCGGCCTACCAGACATTCCCTGTCTGGCTCTGGTGGGTCGCCTTCGGGCTCTGCGGGATCGCAATCATCGAGTTCAACCGGGCCCGGGAAGGGATCGCCATCGTCTTTGCCGTGGCCGCAAGCGTCGCCATCGGATGGCATATCCGCATCTACATGCTGCCGAGCCAGGTGTGGATCCAGCCGACGGAAACCGCGCGGCTGGCGCTGGAAGACGTGTGCGGCGTTCCGGGCGAAGCCTGCGCCCGGCCATCGCCCGCCCGTATCCTCGCGCTCGGCTATGCCGAGCCGTCCTATGTGCTGACGCTGGGGACGCAGAACCTGCATCCGCCGGAGACGCCGCTCGACCTGCCATCGGCGCGGACGGATTATCCAATCGTCTACCTGATCAATTACGAAGACCGCAAATCCGATCCTCCGATGACGGAAGAAGTGGCCCGCCTGCGCGAACAGGCCGGCCGGATGGATCTCTGCATCACCGAATCCGCGCCCCATTATGCGCTCAACTATTCGAACGGCGATCCGGTGAATTTCGTGGCGATGCGGTTCGACCCTGGTGCCTGCCCCGCCGGGCAGGGCTGAGGGAGAGCACGGTTTACATGCCGGCCCGGTATGCCTAGCGTCGCGCGACTGGCCCCGGAGAGACATCATGAAGATCAAGACGCTGACCCTTGCCGCATCCCTGTTCGCCCTTTGCCTGGCGCCCGGCGCGATGGCCGACGAGACGCTCCGCTCGGACATCGCAGCCGATTACGATGCGCACCTCGGCGACCTGTTCACCTGGTTCCATACCCATCCGGAACTTTCGGGCCGGGAAGTCGAGACGTCGAAACGCCTCGCCGGGGAAATCCGCGCCTATGGCTTCGAAGTGACCGAAGGGGTCGGCGGCACCGGGATCGTTGCCGTGATGAAGAATGGCGAGGGCCCGACCGTGCTGCTGCGCGCCGACATGGACGGGCTGCCCCTGAAGGAAGACAGCGGCCTTTCCTATGCCTCGACGGTGACGCAGGTCGATCTCGACGGCACCGAAAAGCCGGTGATGCATGCCTGCGGGCATGACGTGCACATCACCGCGCTGGTCGGCGCGGCGAAGCAGCTCGCGGCCCGGAAGGACGCATGGTCCGGCACGCTGATCCTGGTCGGCCAGCCTGCGGAGGAGCGCATCTTCGGGGCGCATGCGATGCTGGACGACGGGCTGTATACGCGCTTTCCGAAACCGGACTATGCGTTGGCCTTCCATGTCGCGGCGGATGTGCCTGTGGGCCGCATCCAGTTGCCGCTCGCGATTGTCGCGTCCAGTTCCGACAGCGTGGACATCATCGTGCACGGCGTCGGCACGCATGGCGCCTATCCGCACCTCGGCATCGACCCGGTGCTGATCGCCTCGCAGATCGTGGTGTCGCTGCAGACCGTCGTGTCGCGCTCGATTGCGCCGCTGGAACCCGGCGTGATCACCGTCGGGGCGATCCATGGCGGGGCCAAGCACAATATTATCGGCGACAAGGTGGAGATGCAGCTGACCGTGCGGTCCGACAATCCGGACGTGCGCGAGAAACTGCTCGACGGCATCGACCGGGTCGCCGAGGGCGTCGCGATCTCGATGGGCGTGCCGGAGAGCCTGATGCCGGAAGTGATCCGGTCGGAACTGGAATCGACGCCGCCGACGATCAACGACACCGGTACGGCGCAGCGGGTGAGGGATGCCTTCACCGCCGCCCTGCCCGAGGGCACGCTGATCGACCTGCCGCGCGATGGCATGGGGGCAGAGGACTTCGCCTATTTCGTGACGCCCGAGAGCGGCGTCAAAGGCGTCTATTTCAATGTCGGGGGCACGCCGGCGGAAGATGTCGCGACGGCACCGTCGCACCACTCGCCCTTCTTCCGGATCACGCCGGAACCGGCCGTCGAGCTGGGCACGGAAGCCATGGTGCTCGGCGCGATGGCCCTGATGAAGCCGGTCAGCTGAGGCCTCAGCGCGGGGCGCGCTTGGCGAGGATGCGCTGCAGGGTGCGGCGGTGCATGTTGAGACGCCGGGCGGTTTCCGAGACATTGTGATTGCACAGCTCGTAGACGCGCTGGATGTGTTCCCAGCGGACGCGGTCTGCCGACATCGGGTTTTCCGGCGGGGCGGGCTTGCTGTCGGTCGAGGCTGTCAGGGCACGGATGATGTCGTCGACATCGGCCGGCTTTGACAGGTAGTCGACCGCACCGGCCTTGACGGCGGCGACGGCAGTCGCGATGGCGCCATAGCCGGTGAGGATCACAGCGCGGGCGTCCGGCCGGTTCTTCTGCAGCACTTCCACCACGTCGAGGCCGCTGCCGTCTTCCAGGCGCAGGTCGAGCACGGCGAAGGCGGGGGGATTGAGGCGGGCGATGTCCTTGCCTTCGGAAACGGTGGACACGGCCGAGACGACGAATCCCCGCAAGGCAAGGGCCCGGGCGAGGCGCTGAACGAACGGGCCGTCATCGTCCATGACCAGGCAGGACCGGTCTGCAACGCCTTCGAGGCTCTCGTGGACATTCACAGGGGCGGGCCGTTCCATGGTTTCAATCCTTGCACGTCAAGTATCTGTTATAGTGCGTACGTAAACATTAATCCAATCCGGAGGCCTCGAGCGCTGCGCGCGGCCACAGGACCTGCACGACGGCGCCGGTCCGTGGCGGGGTCCGGTTGCGTGTGGCAATGCGCCCGCCCGTACGTTCGATCAAGGTCTTGGCGATGAAAAAGCCGAGGCCCATGTCGCCGCCGCCGAGGTGCGCCTCGCCGCGTTCGGAGACATAGGGCTCGCCCAGTTTCGGCATGACTTCGGCGGAAAAGCCGGGTCCGTCGTCGGAAATGGAGATCATGATCAGGTCGGCGGTCCAGCTCGCCCGGGCCAAAACGCTTGTATCGGCAAAGCTGACGGCATTTTCGACGAAGGCGCTGATGGCGTGGAGGATTTCCGGGCTGCGGTTGAGGATCGGGGGTTTCGGTTCTCCCGTGTCGCCCGGGCGCGCTTCGACGCTGACCGACACGCCAAGCCCCTTGAACGGGGCGGCTGCCTCGGCCAGCAGGGCGTCGAGCGGC
>JBGSKI010000241.1:0-6414 GCA_041741315.1 Hyphomonas sp.
CGGCCATGGCAGCGTCCGGCGAGTCCGATCCGGAGGCGGAGACCGGCAGATAGCCCGCTTCCGACTGCTGGCCCGGCGCATCCGACGGATCGGCGCTGGTGCCGGCGTCGAGCACCCATTTCCATGATCCGTCCGGCTGCAGCGCCCAGATGGTGAAATAGTAGCCGCGGCGGTCGTCATCGATCGCATAGGGGCCGGTGGTGAAACCAAGGTCGCCGGAAGCTGAAATGCCTGCCCATAGCGGCCACCAGACGAGGTGACGGACCGGCGCGTCCGGATCGGCATCCGGTGGCGGCCCGGCGAACACCTCGGTCACTTTGGCAGGCGCAGGCGCGAACATGATCGCATCCGGCGCCGACCAGGCGAGAAAGGAGTCCCTCACCCCGCGCTCGTGCCCGTCCGCCGCAAAGGCCCGCTCGGCGGCGACAATCGGCGCGGGCGACAGCGCAGGCTCAGGAACTGACGTGCAGGCGGCGACCGCCAGCGGAAGGAAGACCCACCCGAAAAGACGGTTCATCTTGAGCACCTCCAGGCACCGCAAGCCGCACGCTACATCGCGCTGATACCGCCGTCGACTTTCAGTTCCGCGCCGGTGACCAGCTTGGACTCATCGGACGCGAGGTACAGCACCGCATAAGCTATGTCGTCAGGCTCACCGACCTTGCCGAGCGGGATCTGCCGGCCGAGCTTCTCCAGCGCCTTCTGCTCGCCGAACATTTCCTTGGTGCGGTCGAGGATCGGCGTGTTGATAAACACCGGGTGGACCGAGTTCGACCGGATCTGCCCGCCGGTCTTGGCGCAATGCAGGGCAACAGATTTGGAAATGTGCCGGACCGCGGCCTTGGCGGTGTTGTAGGCCACGTAATTGCCGCTCGCGATGATGCCGGCGATGGACGAAATGTTGACGATCGATCCGAGCCCGTGCGCCCGCATCAGCGGGATCGAATATTTGCAGCCGAGGAAGATCGAATCGACGTCGACGGTCTGCACCTTCTTGAACATCTCATAGGTCTCGTCCTCGACCGAACCAAGCGAACCGATCCCCGCATTGTTGACCAGCACGTTGAGCCCGCCCATCGCATCATGTGCGGCCTGGGCCACTTCCTGCCAGCGGGTCTCGCTGGTCACGTCATGCTGGAAGGCGAAGGCCGTGCCCGCACCGTGGACGGCATTGATCGAGGCCGCGACGGCTTCGGCGCCCGCGCCGTTGATGTCGGTCAGCGTGACCTTGGCCCCCTCTTTCGCCAGCATCCGCCCAATCGCTTCGCCGAGGCCCTGTGCGCCGCCGGTCACCAATGCCATTTTTCCCTGTACGCGCCCCATGCGGGTCTCCTCCTGTCATGTTTGGGATGACTGGTAGCAGCACGGGCAGCCGCGCGCCAAGGTCGTCCCCGACGGAAGGCGCAAGGCGCACTAGCTTGCCAGGAGCAGCGCCTCTGACAGGGTCTTGCGGAAGCTCGCAGGGTCGGTCAGCATGTCCGAGCGGACCCGCCAGATCGCTCCACCCCTGTTCGATACCGTGCTTTCGTCGCCTGCGATGACGATCGGGCCCCGGAACGAACCGTTCAGGCGGGACAGGATATCTGCCAAGGGCGACACGAAGGCGCCTGACTGGGACCCAAGCCCAATGGTGCCCTCGAAGAAGATGATGGCGCTGGGTGGATCGAGCTCGTCGCCCAGTGGTTTGTCCGGGCCCAGATTCCAGATGATGTCATGGCCAGCTTCCCGAACCATGTCGACGATTCGCGTGCGCTGCACCGGCCGGTCGCCGGCGATGCCGAAGCGTGCGGGAAAGCGGTCTGAATAGCGGATCTGAACCCGATTCAGCGCCGCCCTGACTTCCGCAACCGAGCAATCGGCAATGAAAGCGGCGTCCTCATCGGTAAATTGCTCCACACTGATCAGTAGCGCGATGCGGCGCTCCATCAGGGACAGCGACTGCCAGCGGCCACCGAACGTGCTCATTTTCACGCCTGGAGTCGTGATCGTGCGAAGCTGGCGGTCGAGCATCCGGAACGCGCCGGCCGGACAGGGTGCCTCCCTGGGAATTCCGTCCCGGATCAAACGCTCTGCCGCTACCTCAACGAGTGTGTCGCCCTGAGCGGCCGCACCCGATGCCAGGGCCGCATAACGCCTCAGCCGGTTCAGATTTTGCTCGATCACGTCCGCCCACATCATGGGTGGGGACTTAATGAAATCGGTTTCATCTGTCTGTCCCCCATTGCCGGGACAGCGGTACGTTTTTGCAGTCCTTTTCGTTAATGGGGATTTACGTCTGGACAGGATACGCGGTGTTTTCAGCATTTCTTGCTTCCTCCGCGCGAATTACTGCTTTGCAATGTTATGTAAAATTCGCCTTCACATGTACCAATGCCCGCCAAGGCGGTATCGTTCCCTGAAATCAGGCAAGATATGGGGGACGGCGCATGAAACACCGCATTTTGACGTCAATCGGAGCGATTTTTTGGGTGGCGGCCTGCGCCGGTCAAACGACACCTCCTGCAGCCGAGACAACAGCGACCGAGCCGGCTGCCGATCCGTTCCGCGAAATGTTCCCGGCCTGGTTTGAGCCCGCCGAACCGTTCCGGGTGATCGGTGACATCTACTATGTCGGCACCAATGGCCTTGGCGTGTACCTGATCCCGACGGACGAGGGGCATATTCTGATCGATGGCGGCATGCCCGGACAGGGCGACGGGATTCTCGCATCGGTGAGCCAGCTCGGCTTCGATCCCGCCGATATCCGGATCCTGCTGAACACGCATGCGCATTTCGATCATTCAGGCGGCCTGGCGGAAATCAAGGCGGCCACCGGAGCCCGGCTCATCGCAAACGCCGGCGACGAATCAGCGCTGGAAGGCGGCTTCTATCTCGGCTCGGAGGAAGAACATGTGCTCGATGCCCCGCCGGTACAGGTCGACGAATTGATCGGCGATGGCGGCACCGTATCGCTCGGCGGCGTCACGCTGACGGCACATCTGACACCGGGCCATACGCGCGGCTGCACATCATGGACCCTGAGCGCCGAAGAGGCCGCCAAGCCATATGACGTGCTGGTCTTCTGTTCGGCGAGCGTGGCCGCCAACCGCCTCGCGCCAGACCCGCAATACGAGGGCATCGTCGCCGACTATCAGCGCACGTTCGGACTGACCAGGGACTGGAAGCCGGACGTCTTCCTGCCGAACCATCCAGAGTTTTCCGGCCTTTGGGAAACTCGCGCGCAACAAGTTGCGGGCGATCCGCTCGCCTTTGTCCAACCGGAAAAATTTCCAGAGTTCATTGCCCGGATGGAGGCAGAATTCGAAACCATCCTCGCCAAACAGACGGCAGCCTCGGAGGCTGCCGATTAGATCAGGCGCGCCGCCAGCGTGTCCATGAAGCTGGCGAGTTCGACATCCTTGTGCGTCACGCCATCGGCATCATGCGTGGCAAGGACAATCTCGACCTTGTTGTAGACATTGAACCATTCCGGATGGTGATCCATCTGCTCCGCCTTCAGGGCCGAGGCGGACATGAAGGCGAACGCGGTCTTGAAGTCGGCAAACCTGAAAGTGCGGGCAATCGCGTCGCGGTCGCCTTCCGGGCGGTACCAGTCCGGCAAGTCTTTCAGGGCAGCTTCTGCGCCGATGCGTTTCGTCATGTCTCAGTCCTCGCCATCCTGCCCCAGCACGAAATAGACCCATCGGCCGTCTTCGGCGATAGCCGTCCGCATGCCGGGATAACCCTCCCCTTCCCGGATGCGGGAAATGCCGTCTTCGCCGATCAGGTCTGCCAGCCGCTTGCGGTCCTGGAAGGACAGCTTTTCCGGGATCAGTTGCTGGCTGTCGCGCGCGGCAAGGTCAGGCCAGACATACCAGGTCACCCCGTCGACCACGCGGACACCCGCCGGCAGCTCGAACAGGTTGCGCAGTTTCAGGTTCGGATCGATCCCGGTCCGGCGCAGCAGGTCCCAGAACTGCTTGTGCGGGGTGCCGCCGAAATTCGAGACGAAGTCCGGATTCGCGTCCGCCATGCGCGCAAGGCCGCTGAGCGAGCCGGCCTTCGCGGATTTGAGAAGCGCATCGCGCATCTGGATCACGTCCGCCGGAATCTCGACCGGCACGGCTTCCTGGGGCACCTGCGACAGGGATTCCGGGGGCGCAGGCACATGCGTTTCCGCTTCCGGCCGGCCACAGGCGACTAGCGCTGCCGCCACAACCACAAGGGCGAGGCTACGCGATGTCATAGCCTGTCGCCGATTTCAGGTCGGCGAGAAGCTGGTCCTCACCGAGCACCTTGATCGTTGTCATGCCCATCTGTGCGGCCGGTTTGAGATTGATGCCGATATCGTCGAGATAGACACAGTCGGCCGGATCGACGTCGAGCGCCTCGCACATCAGCGCATAGATGCGCGGATCGGGCTTGCGGATGCCGAGCTTGGAACTTTCGATGACATGGTCGAACAGGTCGAACACCTTGGCGATCTCGGCCGCCTTGGATTCATCCTCGGTCATCGACGCGCCCTTGCCGACCGGCGCGTTGTTTGTGATGCAGCCGACCTTGCCATGGCCCTTGCAGACTTTCAGGGCCTCGACGACACGCGGCCGCAGGCTGCCGGACAGGAGCTTCAGCACTTCCCCGCCCGGCACTTCATGCCCGAGCGCCTTCGACTCCTCACGGAACAGCACGTCGAATGCGCCGGCATCGACTTCGCTGCGCTCCAGCTTCGCCCAGGCATTTTCCAGTGGATTGGTGGCATTGACGGTGCGGATGAAATCCTTCGGCAGGCCGCTGGCCGCCTCGTACCTTGTGAATGCATCGAAGGGCGAGGAGGTGAACACACCCCCGAAATCCCAGATCACGGCCTTGTAGGTCTTTGTCATGCGACGTCCTCTAGCCGCCCTGCGACCAAGTTTCAAACTTGAAGATTGCCGCCCGGGGCCTAGGGTGTGGAGAAACAGCGAAACAATGGGAGATACGGCAGATGGGCGTGCTTGAGGGCAAGGTTGTTCTGGTAACCGGCGGCGGCAACGGGATCGGCAAGGAGACCGCCCTTCTTGCCGCAAGGGAAGGCGCGAAGGTCGTGGTCAACGATCTCGGCGGCGGGCTGACCGGCGGCGATGAAGGCAGCGCCGGACCGGCGGAAACCGTGGCGGCTGAAATCCGCAAGGCAGGCGGCGAGGCCGTTTCCAATTCAGAAAGCGTCACCGATATGCGCGCCGTCGAAGGCATGGTGGAACAGGCCAAGGACACGTTCGGTGGCCTCGATGCGATCATCAATCCGGCCGGCATCCTGCGCGACACGATGTTCCACAAGATGACCGAAGACGATTGGGACAAGGTGATCGACGTCCATTTGCGCGGCAGCTTCAACGTTACGCGCGCCGCGATCGAATTGTTCCGTGACAAGGAAGACGGGGCGTTCGTCCTGTTCACTTCGACGTCCGGCCTGATCGGCAATATCGGTCAGGCGAACTATGCCGCCGCCAAGATGGGGATCGTCGGCCTCAGCCGGATCATCGCGATGGAAGGCGAGCGCAAGAATGTGCGCTCCAACGTGATTGCGCCGTTTGCCTGGACCCGCATGATCGCGTCGATCCCGGTCAAGGACGAGGCCAGCGCCGCCCGTGTCGAGCGGATGAAAAACGGCATGCGCGCCGACCAGGTGGCACAGGTCGCCGTCGCCCTGTGCGCCGATACAGCGAAGCACGTGTCCGGCCAGATCTTCGGCGTGCGCGGCAATGAAGTCATCCTGTTCGACCAGCCACGTCCGGTCAAATCCGTGTCGCGCCTCGAAGGCTGGACACCGAATACGCTGATCGATCATTGCTTCCCGGCCATGCAGGGCAGCTTCTTCGGCACCGGCGCATCGGCCAGCGTATTCCCTTACGACCCGATCTGATCCGGGATCAGTCCGGCGCATCCTCCGTCTCCGGATCGACAGACCGGGGGCGGAGGTCCATCGGCCCCTCTTCCTGCGGCGCATCCACCGGGTCTTCCGTAGCCGGAATACCTTCGACGGTCTCGGTAGGGTCGTCCTGCGGTGCCTCGGCCTCTTCGGCGGGCGGATCGCCCGCCTGCTCCTCGAATCTTCCTTGCGCACTTTCGAGGAAGGCATCGAAATCGTCCGGGTCGTCGGTGGGCGTTTCCATGGCTTCCTGTGGCAGGGCTTCTGGTCCCTCTTCCGGTTCGGGAGGAAGATCCGGAAGTTCCGGACGGGCGGCAGGCGTTTCAGGCTTCACCTCGCCGGGCACAGGTTTCGGTGCCTTCGGCGGCGCCGGGTCATTGCCCAGAACGCAGGATGCCAGCCCTTCCGACTGCACGACCAGCATCCGGGCCTGCAGCGTTCCGGCGCGTTTCGACACGTAAGGCCCCGGCGGATCGACCCGCCACTTGTTCGGGCTGGGCAGAACGGCCGCGAGCAGCGCCGCCTCC
>JBGSKI010000242.1:0-2361 GCA_041741315.1 Hyphomonas sp.
GTCCTGCGCGCCGCCGCCCCACCGCTTCCGGCCCGCGGGCCGCCCGTCTCTGTCTGATCCTTCCTTTCGCAGACTTGTCAGACTGCGCCTGCCTGTCCGGCGGCGCGCCACAGAGATAGAAATTCACCATGTTCACAGTCAGAACGGGCTCCTCCGCGAGCCTCGTCGTGCTGGGCGTCATGCTCGGCCAGTCCCTCCCTGCCTCGGCGGAAGACGCCCGGCGTGTCGAGGAAACCATCATCGTCACCTCCCGCGCGAGCACGCTCGAAGCGGAAGACCAGGCCGCCCGCACACCGGGCGGCTCAGATGTCGTCGGCCACGAGGACTATGCCGACCGCTTCCTCGTTTCGCTGCGCGACACGCTGGCCTTCTCGCCCGGCGTCTACACCCAGCCGCGCTACGGCCAGGAAGTCCGCATCTCGATCCGCGGATCGGGCCTCAGCCGGGGCTTCCACATGCGCGGCCTGACGCTCCTGCAGGATGGCGCGCCGATCAACCTCGCGGACGACAATGGCGACTTCCAGGAACTTGAGCCGATCTTCTTCGACCACCTCGAAGTGTATCGCGGCGCCAACGCGCTGCGCTTCGGCTCCGGCACGCTCGGCGGGGCGATCAATGGCGTGACGCCAACCGGCCGCACCGCACCGGGCCTGTATGTCCGCGCCGATGGCGGCAGTTTCAACACCGCCCGCCTGCTGATGTCCGGCGGTCTCGCCGGCGACAAGGCCGATGGCTGGGCGGCCCTCAGTGCCGACACATCCGACGGCGACCGCGACCATGCCGGGCGCAAGTCCATCCGCTTCCACGGCAATCTCGGCTACCGGCTGACCGGTAATGTCACGACGCGCTTCTATGCCAGCGTCAACCAGATCGACCAGAAATTGCCGGGCGCTCTGGCCCTGCAGGCCGTGTTCGACGATCCGGAGACCGGCAATTTCACCGGCAACCAGGCACGCGACATCGATTCCCTCCGCCTGCAGAACCAGACCAGTATCGACCTTGGTTCCAGCCAGCTCAAAATCGGCGTCTTCCTGAATGACAAGTCGCTGCACCACCCGATCTTCCAGGTCGTCGAACAGGACTCCCTCGACCGCGGCGCCTTCGCCCGCTGGGACTGGACGGGAGACCGGTTCGAGGCCACCGTCGGCGGCGAGGCCCGGGTCGGCGAAGTCGACTCCCGGCGCTACGTCAACAACAACGGTGCCAGCGGCGCCCTGACCTTCGACGCCGACCAGGATGCGTGGACCGCCAATCTCTATGGCGAACTGCGCTACCATGCGAGCGACCGGCTGACCCTGATCGGCGGCGGCATCCTCGCCTCCGGCGAGCGCAAGCAGCTCGAGAAGTTCAACAGCTTCGCGGGCGGTGCCACGGGCATCAGGGCCAGCGCCGATTTCGATGCCTTCTCGCCGAAATTCGGCCTGCTCTACCAGGCCACGCCGGACGTGCAGGTCTATGCCAATTACAGCAAGTCGGCCGAGTTCCCCGGCTTCATCGAACTGGCACAGGTCTCCGCCTTCGTGCCGGTCGAGGCCCAGACCGCATGGACCATGGAGGCCGGCACGCGCGGCCGGTCCGGCATCGCGCAATGGGATGTCTCGGTCTATCGCTCGAATGTCAGCGACGAGTTGCTTCAGTACACGGTCGGACCGGACATTCCCGCCTCCACCTTCAATGCCGGTGACACGATCCACCAGGGCATCGAGGCGGGCCTTTCGCTGCAGCTGAACGACTGGCTGCGCCTGCGGCAGGTCTATCAGTATTCGGACTTCGCCTTCGACGGCGACAGCCAGTATGGCGACAACACGCTGCCGGTCGTACCCGAACACGTCTACCGCGCCGAACTGCGCATCGGCAACGAGCGGATGAACATCGCCCCGATCGTCGAATGGGTTCCGGATGGCCCCTATGCGGACTATGCCAACACGCTGAAGACGGATGGCTATGTCCTGCTCGGCGCAACCGCCAGCTACGCCCTGACGGACACGATCGACCTCTTCCTCGACGCCCGCAACCTTGCGGACGAAAAGGCGGCCGGCGATGTCAGCGCGGCGATTGCGGCGACCGCGTCCTCGGCGATCTTCTACCCGGTCGAACGGCGCGCCCTGTTCGGCGGCATCCGGGCGAGGTTCTGATCCCATGGCGAGCGCAGCCCGCACCCCGCTCCGGCATCGCGTCTGGCGCTGGCATTTCCTTGCCGGCCTCATCGTGATCCCGTTCGTCCTGGTCCTGTCCCTGTCGGGCACCGCCTACCTGTTCAAGCCGCAGGTAGAAGCCCTGATCGAGGCAAGGATCAATGCCGGGGCCCCCGTTCCGGAGGCCGGCGTCCCGCCGGTCCCGGCGGACGGCCTCGTCGCGGCT